>DASXDT010000006.1:0-350313 GCA_036490475.1 Candidatus Tumulicola sp. | reverse complement strand
GCATCGCGATCTCGATCGACGCGCTGATTGCCCGCACCGCCAAACTGCCGCAGGTCGCCCTCGATTCGCCGAACTCTGCGATCGGCCGGACGACCGAAGACGCGTTGCGTTCCGGCATCGTGTACGGTTTCGCAGGTCAGACCGATGCGATCGTATCGCGCATGCGTGACGAACTCGGCGGAAACGCGCGCGTCGTCGCGACCGGTGGGTTGGCCGAACTGTTCGCACGCCATACCTCGACCGTGCAAGAGGTCGATCCGCATCTCAGCCTGCGCGGTTTACAACTCTTCCACGCATCGCTGGAGGACTGAATCGCGCCGGCGCCGCGCCTACGCACGCTCTTGTTCGTTCTGGCGTTGGCCGCCGGCTATGTCGACGCGGTCTCTTTTTTTGGTGCGGGCGTCTTCACCGCCAACATGACCGGCAATACGGTGCTCTTGGCCGGCTCGATTGCGGCGCATTGGTGGCCGCGTCTGCCGGGAACGATCGGTCTCGTATTGCCGCTACTGTCGATTCTCGCGTTCGTGGCGGGTGCGGCCATAACGGCCACGGCCGTCGGCAATCGTCCGTCCGAATCCACCTATCGCCGCCCGTTGCTCTTTTGCGTCGCGATTCTTCTGGCAGCGTCGGCGATCGGATGGCACGTTCTTCCGCTGTGGTCGATCGTCATCGCGCTGTCGGCATCGATGGGCGTGCAGAGCGTCGTCGCCGTTCGTCTCGGAATGCACGGCGTGTCGACCACGTACGTCACCGGCACGCTGGTTTCGGCAACGATGGCGTTGTGCGGGCGCCGCGTCGCTGCTCGCACTCGCGCGGGCGTTGCAGATCTAGCCGTTTGGGCGCTGTACCTGTTTGGCGCGATTGCCGGAGCGTTCGGAGAGGCAGCGTTCGGTACGCGCTCTCTCTGGGGCGCAGCAGTCGTCGTCGCGCTTTCCGCAACGTTCTTCTGAGGCCGGCGCATGCATTATCCGTTCGAGCTTGGTTCGGTCGTTCTGGGTCTGCTGGCAGTGGCGTGGTACACCGGTCTGTGGATCGCAGCGCCCGTTCGCGCCGGCAACGCTTCCGCAGCGCTTCGCATCCTGTCGATGATGGTGCTCGGAACGCTGCTGCCGCTCGTGCTGGCAACGTGCGACGTGCTGTATTGGTGGACGCTGTGGCTTGCGTTGGCGGTAGCGATCGTCGCGCGCATTCGCTCGTCCGGTTCGGATCGCTTCGCGGATGCCGGCGCAATGCTTGGGTCTTGGGACGTTGCACTCGCGTTCACCGTTCTCGTCGCACTGGCGTGGCCGGTAGCGGTGCGGCCGGTTATGGACGGCGATTCGTTGCACTACCATCTGCCGAACGCGGCAAGTTGGATCGTGCATCACGGTCTATGGACCACCGACACGCGCTACTGGTGGTACCCGCCGGCGTCGGAGTTGTTCGCAAGCGCGCTGTTGGCGATCGGCGGAGCCGGCGCGGCCGGATGGGGCGCGTTGCTTCCGGCCGCATTGATCGTTGCCGTGGCACGCGAGGCGGCGGTGCGCGCCGGATCGCCGGCTTTCGTTGGAACGTTGGGTGCGTGCGCGCTGCTTGCAACTCCGGTCGCTGCGTCGCAACTGATCAGCTTGCGCAACGATCTCTGGCTGGCAGCCTTATTCGCGGGCACGCTCACTTGGCTTTGGCCACCGGCGATGGGCGTTCTCGCACTGATCAAGCCGTACGGATTCATCTTTGCCTTGGCTTCGGGCGCGGCGTGGACGCGCGATCGCACGCGGACGTTGCTCGGAATCGCAGTGGCCGTCGCTTCGATCGGCCTCTGGTCGTTGCGCGATCTCGCGCTTTCTCGAAACGCCGTCGTTCCGATCGCGTCGACGAGAATACCGGATCCATGGCAATCGACAATCGGCGCCAACGTTCCGCATTCGTTGTCCGTTCTCGTCGCCGCATCGTGGAACGCAGGTTGGATGTGGAGCTTGCTTTTGCTCGCGGGCGCAATGTCGATCGTGTTGTGGCGAAAGCCTGCGTTCGGGTTGGCTGCGGCGCTTTCGCTCGCCGCATTGTTGTTCATCCCGACGGCGTATGAATTTGGAACGGTGCAGCAATTAGCGAGCGGAGAATCGTTGCGATTTGCGTTGCCGCTTGCGACGCTCGGATTGTTGTGGATGCTTTCGCTGCGTGCCGCACGGTGGGCCGTCGCCGCCGTCGCCTCGGTCGGAACGATCGTGGGGGTCGCTACCCAATGGGCGTTGTTTTCGAACGACGCGACGACGCACGACACTCCGCTCGTCGTTGCCGTCGCCGGACTCGTCGCGCTCGCCGTCGCCTGGCGCGGTTCGCAGCGCGTGCGCGTCGCGACCGCCGTTTGTGCGATGGCGTTGCTCGGGGCGTGGGCTGCCGGCGTCGCGCGCAATCATCCCGACGACTACGTGCGCGACCGGTTCGGAGGAGCGGCCGTCTACGCCGGCTTGCACGCCGGTCGGCCGATCGTGACGTTCGATCTGCCCGCAGGGGCCGTCATCATCGTGAACCCAAACGCTCGCGTGATCGACGGCCTCGATGCGTCGGTTTGCGCGCAGGCGCGGTCGTTGCACGCCGTCATCGCTACGTCGAGCACGCGCCTGCCATCCGTCAATTGCGGCAGGATCGTATACCGCGACGCCACGTCCGCGGTCGTGTTATAGTGGTTCGGCCATGTTCGCGCCGCTGAAGATCGGACCGATCGAAGTTTATCCCCCGGTCGTCCTGGCGCCGATGTCGGGCGTGACCAACCGCACGATGCGGGCGCTGTACAAACCCTTTGGACTCGGGCTAACCGTTACCGAGTTCGTCTCGTCCAACGCGCTGAAGTTCGGAAGCCGGCGCACGATGGAGATGATCGATCAGCACGGCGTCGAGCGACCGGTCTCGACCCAGCTGTGGGGCGACGATCCGGAAACGATGGCGCGAGCAGCTCGCTTGGTTCGCGAATGCGGCGCCGATATCGTCGACATCAATTTCGGCTGCCCGGCGCCAAAGGTGACAAAAACCAACGGCGGTTCGGCCTGCCTGCGCGATCCCGATCGCTGCGAAGCGATCGTGCGTGCGGTCGTGGACGCCGTCGACTGCCCCGTTACCGTAAAGATGCGCTTGGGCTGGACCGAGCGAGAACTCGTCTACGTCGACGTCGCCAAGCGCGCGCAGGCGGCCGGAGCGCAGGCGATTACGCTGCACGCTCGCACGGCACGTCAGTTTTACAAGGGTGTCGCCGATTGGGAGCACATCGCTCGACTCAAACGCGCGCTCGACGTTCCCGTGATCGGGAATGGCGACCTCAACGATGCCGCGGTGGCCGTCGAGCGCATGCGCGAAAGCGGTGTCGATGGTATCATGATCGGTCGCGCCGCGCTCGGTAATCCATGGCTGATAGCCCAAATTCGCGACGTGATGGAAGGCCGGCCGCAACGTGCGCTGCCGCCCGCGGCGGATCGATTACGCTATTGTTTGGTGCATTATCGAGCGATGGTCGACGAGTGGGGCGAATCGCGCGCCGTTCCGCAAATGCGTAAACACGTCGCGCTGTACCTCAAGGGTATACCCGGCGCTGCCGCGCTTCGCGAGCGCATCATGCATTTGGATCGCGCGGCCGATGCGGTCGCAACGATCGAAGCGGCGATCGAACGTCTCGAAACGGTCGACGTCGCAGCGTGAATACCGAAACGGCCGCCGCGAGCGGCGCCGAGCTCGCGGCGCAAACGTTTAGCGACTATCGCGACTTCGTCAATCCACCGTTGGCGCGCGTCATGAAGCTGTCGGGTTCGCCGGTCGAAGTGCGTGCGAGCGGCAGCACCATTTGGGATCAAAACGGAAAAGCGTATCTCGATTTCGCCGGTGGATACGGCGTGTTTACGCTGGGACATTCGCATCCGCGCGTGCTGGCCGCGGTGCGCGAGCAGATGGATCGGATGTCGCTGTCGAGCAAGACGATGTTCAACCCCGTGCTCGGACGAGCGGCCCGCCGTTTGGCCGAAATCGCTCCCGGCGATCTGCAAATTTCGTTTTGGTGTAACAGCGGAACCGAAGCGATCGAAGGCGCGATCAAACTCGCACGCGCCGCCACCGGCCGCGCGAAAATCGTCAGCACGCTCGACGCGTTTCACGGCAAGACGATGGGCGCTCTTTCCGTCAGCGGACGCGACACGTTCCGCGAACCGTTCCGTCCCCTGCTCGAAGGATTCGTACACGTACCGTACGGACGCCCGGAGGTACTCGAAGCCGCATTGCACGACGCGGCGGCGTTCGTGGTCGAGCCGGTGCAAGGCGAAGGCGGAATCAACATACCGCCGGACGGTTATCTGCGCGCCGTTCGCGAGGCCTGCGACGCCACCGGTGCGTTGTTTATCGCCGACGAAGTGCAAACCGGACTCGGCCGCTGCGGCTATCTCTTCGCGTGCGAACGCGAAAACGTCGTTCCCGACGTGATGACGCTGGCCAAAGGTCTATCCGGCGGGGTCATTCCGGTGGGCGCGTTCATCGCGACGCCGGCTGCTTGGAATCGCGCCTTCGCGAAGGCGCCGTTGTTGCATACATCGACCTTTGGCGGCAACGAATTGGCATGCGCCGCCGCTCTGGCCGCAATGGACGTGTTGGAAGACGACAATTTGGTCGAAAATGCCCGCGTACGGGGTAAACAGTTGCTCGATGGTGCCGAAGCGATACGCAGCGAGTTTCCACAGGTGGTTGCAGCGGTGCGCGGTCTCGGATTGATGGCCGGCGTCGAGTTACGGCACGAAGGTTACGGCGGCTGGATCATTCCCGAAATGTTGAAAGCCGGCGTAACGGCGGCGTGGACGCTCAACCTGCAACGAGTCATTCGTCTCGAACCGCCGTTGATCGTGCGGGAAGACGAGGTCGCAACGGCGTTGGCGGCGTTGCGGGCAGGGGTGGCTACCGCCTACGAGAAGCTCGGCCAACTATAGCGATGCCCTATGTGGAAACCGCCATCGCGATCGCCGCTCCGGCTCGCGTCGTCTACGAACTCGCGAAGGATCAAGAACGCTTTCCGCAGTTCATGCCGGACGTCGAAACCGTCGTCGTCCTCGAACGGCACGCCGAGTACACGGTCACGCGCTGGAAAACGTTGGTCGAAGAAGCGCCGATCGAGTGGACCGAAGAAGACCGGTTCGACGACGAACGCCGGCGTATCGATTACAAGCTGATCGAGGGCGACTTGGATAAATTCGAAGGCGCGTGGACGTTCGAAGAACGCGATGGCGTGACGCACGTCGTGCTCGGCGTCGATTACGATTTCGGCGTTCCGACGCTGGCCGAACTGATCGGTCCGACCCTGCAAAAGAAAGTGCAAGAAAACAGCGAGATGATGCTGGCCGCGCTCAAGCGCCAGGCCGAAGAAGCATGAAGCGTTTCTGTTTCGTCATCCATCCGCTGTCGCTGCAGGATGTCGCGCGCTACGAGCCGGGTGCCAAGGGCAAAGGCGATGCGATCATGCGCAAGATCATGTCGTGGATGCCGCCGTGGGCGGTGGTCCACGTCACCGGCGTGCGCACGCCCGACGGACGCGAAACCGAGGGATGGTTCGTCTCGGCGCCGCTCCTGCCGGAGCAGATGATCGAGTTTCCGCGCGAGCAGGTCTACGAACGTATCGTCGCAGCGATTCGCATCGGTGCCGAACTCGGTGCCGACGTCGCGGGATTGGGTGCGTTCACCGCGGTCGTCGGCGATGGTGGCGTCACCGTCAACGAGCGCTCGCCGATTCCAGTGACCACCGGCAACTCGCTCACTATCAAAGCCGGCATCGATAGTTTGTTTCGCGGCGCGCGCGAAATGGAGGTCGACGCTTCGCGGGCCACTGCCGTCGTCGTCGGCGCCACCGGATCGATCGGCAGCGCGTGCGCCGAGCTGATCGCGCCGCACGTCGAGCGGTTGGTACTCGTTGCGCGCAACGAAACGCGGCTGCGCAAATTTGCCGAAACCAAGGCCGCGCACTACCCGTGCGAAACGTCGTGGACGACCGATGTCAACGAGGGCGTGCGCCGGGGCCAGCTGATCGTTACCGCGACGTCCTCAACGCAAGACGTGATCGAACCCGAATCGTTGCAAACCGGCGCCGTCGTATGCGAACTGTCGCTTCCGCACGACGTCAGCGTCCGCGTTAGCGGGGAGCGGCCCGACGTGCTGGTGGTCGAGGGCGGCAACGTACTCGTCCCGGGCAACCCGCGGTTCGAACGGATACGCGAACCTGGAACCGAATTCGATTTGAATTTGCCGCCGAAGACCGTGCTGGCGTGCATGGGCGAAACGATGGTGCTGGCGCTCGAGGAACGTATCGAGCCGTTCACGTTAGGCCGCGGCATCGATTTGCGCAAGGTCGTCGAGATCGGCGAGATGGCCGATCGCTGCGGGTTCGCTCCGGCGAGCATGCGTGCGTTCGACGCAGCCATCACGCCCGAGCGCATCGCCGCAACCAAAGCCGCGGCGCACGCCCGGCGCAAGGAGGTCGTCGCGTGAAAAAGGTCGTTTCGGTTTCGCTCGGTTCGTCGAGACGCGACCACCGCGCCGAAGTGACGCTCTTGGGCGAAGCCTTCGATATCGCGCGGATCGGCACCGACGGAAAACTGGACGTGGCGGTTGCCAAGGTTCGCGAACTCGACGGAACGGTCGACGCCATCGGCTTGGGCGGCATCGACGTGTATCTGTACGCCGGGCGGCACCGGTACGCACTGCGCGACGGATTGCGATTGCTCGAAGCGGCGCACACCACGCCCGTCGTCGACGGCAGCGGTCTCAAAAACACGCTCGAACGCGAGGCGATTCGTTTCATGCGTGAGGATCTCGGAATCGAACTGCGCGGAACGCACGTGCTGATGGTGAGCGCGCTGGATCGCTTCGGCATGGCGCAAGCGCTCGTCGATGCCGGTGCCGATGTGTTGTTTGGCGATTTTATTTTCGCGCTCGACAAAGATATGCCGGTGCGTGACTTGGCGACCTTCGAAACGATGGCCGAGAAATATTTGCCGGACGCGTGCAAGCTGCCGTTCCAGTTCTTCTATCCGACCGGCAAAAAGCAAGACCGGCCGCCGCAACCCAAATATCCGCAGTATTATGAAGAAGCCGACATCATCGCGGGCGATTTTCATTTTATGCGCCAGTTCATGCCGGAGCGCATGGAGGGCAAGATCGTGTTGACCAACACGGTAACGCCGGCCGACGTCGCCGAGCTCGCGGCGCGCGGCGTCAAAACGCTCGTAACGACGACGCCGGATTTCGGCGGGCGGTCGTTCGGAACCAACGTCGTCGAGGCCGCACTGGTCGCGCTTTTAGGCAAGCGCTGGGACGAGGTGACGGCTGCCGATTACGAACGCTTGCTCGAGGACCTCGAGTTGCATCCGCGGGTGGTGCCACTCAACTAGCACCCGGCGACGAAGGGAGGGGAAGCATTTTACCCCCCGAACAAACCGCGCCAGCGCCCGATAGGGCGGCCCCTTTTTCCGAGGGTTTGTCCTTGAACGATAAAGAGATCGTATTGACCGCAGAGGGGTTGTCGAAGCTCGAAACCGAGTTAGACGAACTCAAGACGGTTCACCGCAGAGAAGTGAACGACCGGATTCGCCAAGCCAAAGAATACGGCGATCTGAGCGAAAACGCCGAGTACGAAGACGCCAAACAAGAACAGGCTTTTATTGAAGGCCGTATCTTGAAACTGGAAGGCATGATTCGCAACGCGCGGCTCATCGACGAATCGGAGTATGCCGCCGACGAAGTGCACCTCGGCGCGGTCGTAAAAGTCAAGGACCTGAAAAACGGCGAGACCTACGAGTTCTCGATCGTCGGTTCGGCCGAAGCCGATCCGAGCAATCAGCGTATATCCAACGAATCGCCGTTGGGACGCGCCTTGATCGGCCACAAGAAGAACGCGACGGTCGACGTTGCTACGCCGCGCGGCGTGATGAAGTACAAGATCGAATCGATCAAAAGCAACTCTCCAAAGAGAGCCGCAAAGAAAGCTAGCTAATCGGCGCCCGACGCCGGGACGGGATCATGCAAGAAGAGCTCGGCAAAACCGAAGCCGTCCTGATAGCGGCGCGGCGCGAGCGTCTGGCCGCGCTTCGCGCGCGCGGTAACGACCCGTTCGCGCAAACGCATTACGACGTAGACGCGACGGCCGACGAGTTGCACGCGCGCTACGACTTCCTGGTGCCCGGTCAGGACGCGTCCGCCGAAGGCTGGAACCTTGCCGGACGGCTGCTTTCGAAGCGAACGATGGGCAAAACCATCTTCGCCGATTTGAGCGATCGCACCGGAAGCATCCAGCTCTACGTGCGCAAGGACGAAATGGGCGAAGGCTCGTTTGCCGACTGGAACGACGTCGAACGCGGCGATATCGTGGGCGTGCGAGGCTACGTATTTCGCTCGAAGATGGGCGAAATTACGCTGCACGTCACGTCGTTTTCGGTGCTATCGAAATCGTTATTGCCGTTGCCCGACAAGTGGCACGGCCTGGTCGACGTCGAGAAGCGCTATCGCCAGCGTTACGTCGATTTGATCGTCAACCCCGACGCGCGCGATCTGCTCATCACCCGCAGCCAAATCATCGCGGAAATGCGTCGCTTTATCGATGCTCGCGGATTCTATGAGGTCGAAACGCCGACGCTGCTGCATCTGGCCGGCGGGGCGGCGGCGCGTCCGTTCGAGACGTATTGCCACGCGCTCGATCGTACCATGCAATTGCGCATCGCGACCGAGCTCAACCTCAAGCGATTAATCGTTGGCGGGCTCGAGCGCGTCTATGAAATCGGACGAATCTTTCGCAACGAAGGCATCGATACCACGCACAATCCCGAGTTCACGATGCTCGAACTCTACGCTGCGTATTGGAACGTCGACGATATGCTGCAGTTCAACGAAGAATTGATCGCGCATCTGGTCGACGTGGTCACCCTGGGTGACACCGAATTGCGTCGGGGAGACGCGGCGATTTCGTTCGTGCGCCCCTTCGCACGGATCGGATATTTAGAAGGCCTGGAGCGCTACAGCGACGGCAAATTCAGACGCGACCGGCTACTCGACCCGCACGGCGCGGCCGAGATTCTTCGAGATCTCGAGATGCCCGCGTCACCCACACACGGTCACGCCCTCGACAAAATTTTCGAACGCGTGCTCGAGCCGCATCTGATGCAGCCGACCTTCGTGACGAACTATCCCGTCGTGATTTCACCGCTGGCCAAGCGCCGGCACGACGATCCGGACTTGACCGAACGGTACGAACTGTTCTGCGCGCAGATGGAAGTGTCGAACGCATTTTCCGAGCTGAACGATCCCGACGATCAGCGTGGCCGCTTCGAATCGCAGATTCTCGACCGCGCCGGCGGCGATGACGAGGCGCCCGAGCCGGATTGGGATTACGTGCGCGCGTTAGAATATGGCATGCCGCCGACGGCCGGAATTGGAATCGGCGTCGACCGGCTGGTTATGCTGCTGACGAGCCAGACCTCGATCCGCGAAATACTGGCGTTTCCGCTGCAACGACAGCACGGATGACGGCACGCACGCTAACGATTACGGCGTGCGCCGCGGTGTTCGCAGCCGTAACGTTGTGGTCGCCGGCGCTAGCCAAGAAGCCGGCGGTTTCGTATTACCTCACGCCCGCCCAAGTCGACTTGTCGCAACTCCTCGAACCGCCTCCGGCGCCGGCTTCGGCCGCAGCCATCGACGACGCCAGAACGATGGCAACGGTGATGGCCGATCGGTCACCGGCCGACATCGCCGATGCGGCTGCCGACGCGCATCGCACCGTCTTTACGTTTGCGAACCTCTTGGGACCAAATTTCGTAGCCGAACGTTTGCCGCTAACCGTGCAACTCTTCGCTCACACCAGCGGCGACACCGAAGCGTTGATCGATGTGGCCAAGGCGTACTTCGATCGCCCGCGCCCGGAAGGCGCGCCGCAGACGCACGGCTCGTATCCGAGCGGCCACGCCGCATTTGCATCTTGCACGGCGATCCTGCTGGCAGAGATGGTACCAGAATTGCGTAAAGCAATTTTCCGCCGCGCCGAAATTTTTGCGGACCGTCGTATTGTCGCCGGCGTGCACTATCCCACCGACGTTGAGGCCGGTTGGATCGCGGGTACGATCGTCGCATACGCGTTGATGCGAGAGCCGCGATTCGAGACCGATTTCGCCGCGGCGAGGGCCGAGGTGCGCGCGACCTTGGGTCTGCCGGTCGCCGCAACCTCCGAGGGCGTGGACGCGTTCGGGGAAGTACTAACTTCCCAAAAGTAAGGAGACGAAGATTCCCGTGGATCTCACCAAGGAATATCCGCGCAGCGCTCGCGACAAGTGGCAAGGCGTCGTCATGCTCGGTCGCGCGGTCGATAAAGGTAAAGCGACGGCCGCCGGAACCAACGGCGAGTACAATTTCGACTGCCCGATGGATCAAGCGGTGTTCGGATTTTTGAACATCAATGGCGCTCAATTGCTCGAAGCCATCAAGAAATCGGATGGCGACGCGGGCATCGAGGATTACACGCGTGCGTTCGTCGCGGCCAAGTCCACCGAAGAGATCGAACAGTTTAACCAGCAGTTTCTGGAACGCCGCCCGGACGGCGATTCGATCGGCTTTTTCGAAGATCTGCGTAGCAAGGTGGCGCCGGATCGCACCGACGTCGTGACGTGGGTAGACGTTCTGGACCTCGACGAGAAGCGCAACGTTCCGAAACGGACGGCGTCGGTCGTCTGACCTCACTGCGCTTGACCGTCGAATACGACGGTTCGGCCTTTTGCGGTTTCCAGTGGCAGCCGAAACTCCGCACGGTGGCCGGCACGCTGGAAGCCGCACTCGGGCGTCTCTTGTCGGAGCCCATCAAATGCACTGCCGCCGGCCGCACCGATGCCGGCGTTCACGCCACCGGACAGGTCGTATCGTTTCAGACGGAGCGCGCGTTTCCGTTCGACCGGCTGGTCCTCGCGCTCAACTCGGTTCTTCCGTCCGATCTGGCGGTGCGCGAGAGCGCTGCGGTCGATGAGGACTTCTCGGCCCGCTTCTCGGCCGAGGAGCGGACCTATGAGTATGCCGTCTATAACGCCCGAAGCCGTTCGCCGATGCTGGCATACCGAGCCACCCTGGTGCCCTACGACGTCGATATGGACGCCATGCGCCGTGGCGCCGAGTCGCTGATCGGCCGCCACGACTTTCGGTCGTTTTGCGGCGTTCCGCCGGACAACGGCAACACCGTGCGGACGGTTCGATCGCTCGAGATCGAGCGTCGCGGCGATCTCATCCGCTTTCGAATCTCGGCCGACGGCTTTTTACACCGCATGGTCCGAACCGTGGTCGGCACGCTGCTGGAGGTCGGCAGGGAGCGGCGACCGGCAGAAAGTCTGCCGGGGGTGGTCGAGGCCCGGAGGCGGGAAGCGGCCGGTTTGAGCGCTCCGGCCCATGGGTTGTACCTGGCCGGGGTGCGTTTTCGCGATGGGTACGACTCATATCGTACGCCCGCGGTCTTGACGGGGTTCGTGGCCGACAGGTAAGATGCGAAGGCTGCCCCGCGGCGCGACAGCCCCGCGGAGCTTTGTCTTGACGTTATTTTTGAGGAAGACGCGCGCAACTATGCGGACCTATCAACAGAAAACCGCCGAAACCAAGCACGACTGGTACGTCGTCGATGCCGCCGGACAGCGGCTGGGCACGTTAGCGGTACGGATCGCTCGCGCTCTTTCGGGTAAGAACAAACCGACCTGGACGCCGCACATCGACGATGGCGACTACGTGGTCGTGATCAATGCCGACAAGGTCGAGTTGGGCGGCAACAAACTGGATCAGAAGATTTATTATCGTCACTCCGGATTTCCGGGCGGTCTGCGCGAGCAGACGGCACGTGAGGTCCAAAACAAGCATCCGGAGCGCCTGATCGAGATGGCGGTTCGCGGAATGCTCGCCGGAAACCGGACGCGCAACGATCGCTTGGCTCGACTGAACGTCTACGCCGGTGCCGATCATCCGCACGCCGCACAACATCCTCAGCCGCTGTCGTAGGGAGTCGTCGTTGGACAACGTTATTCAAGCCACCGGTCGTCGTAAGCGCGCCATCGCTCGCGTTCAGTTGACGCTCGGCCAGGGCGTCATCACGATCAACAAAAAGCCCGTGGAAGAATACTTCCCGCGGCCGCAGCTGCTGCAGATCGTGCGCCAGCCGTTCGAAGCCACGCAGAGCGCCTCGCGCTTCGACGTTTCGGTGAAGACCGAAGGCGGCGGCGTCACCGGCCAAGCCGGTGCGGTGCGCCATGGAATCGCTCGCGCGCTCGTCGAGATGGACGAGAGCCTGAAATCGATTTTGCGTCAAAATGGGTTTTTGACCCGCGATCCGCGCGAGAAAGAATCGAAGAAGTACGGACGCAAGCGGGCCCGTAAGCGTTTCCAATACAGCAAACGCTAATTCCGGTTCGGAATCTGCCGAAGCCACGTCGAACGGAGCCGTCCATCATGGGCGGCTCTTTTCTATTGGTCCTGCGACTGCTGGCAATCGTTGCCGGCGTCGCGGCATTGGCTTGGCAGCCGGACGCGTCGTGGATCGAACGCGCCTACTCGAACGGCGGCTATTCGCAATGGGAACACGTCGCGTTTGCGATAACGAATCCGATTCCGTGGTCGGCCGGGGACATCGCCACGCTGATCGGCGCCGCCGGCGCGATCTGGTGCATCGCGATTGCGGTGCGCGCGCCGCGCGCGAAGCGGTTTCGTGCGATCGGATCGCTCGTATTGTCGCTGGCCGCCATAGCTGGAGCATATGCTGTATGGTTTGAGGCGTCTTGGGGCTGGAACTATGCGCGCGCCCCGATCGAGTCGCGCGTTCGCTTCGATCCGTCGCGCATCACCACGGCGGCCGCAGAGCGACTTCGCGCGATCGCGGTCGAGCATATGAATCGCCTCGCGCCTGCGGCCCACGCGCTCGCGGCACAACCGCTCGACCTCGCGAAGTTGCGCGCATCCTGGCTGCCGGCAGTGCGCTCCGGCGGTGACGATTGGGATCCTAACGTCGGGTCTGCCAAACCGACGATCGCAAATCCGTTCATGATGGCAACGGGTACCAGCGGGTTCATCAATCCGTTCGCGCTGACCGTGCAGATTTCGAGCGACGTTCTATGGTTCGAGCGTCCGTTCGATCAAGCGCACGAGTGGAGTCACGTTGCCGCGTATGCACGCGAAGACGAAGCCAACTACCTCGCCATCGTTACGTGCCTGCGATCGCACGATCCGGCGATCCAGTACTCCGGCTGGTTCGAACTGTTCTTATATCTGCCGCAGAAAACGACGTACGCGAAGTCGGACTTCAATTCACTCGTGTGGCAAGATTTCGCCGCCATGCGCAAACGCAACGCGCACAACGTCAACGTTCTGCTGTCGCGCTGGACCTGGAAAACCTACAACGCCTATCTCAAGACCAATCGCATTGCCTCGGGCATCGAGAACTATAACGAAGTCACCCGGCTGGTCCTCGGCGTCCCGCTGGATGCGAACGGACTGCCCGTGCCGGTTTCAGGCGGTGCGCCGCCCGTCTGACACGGCGTTAGGGTAGAATACGGTCATGACGACAGTACTCTCGCCCCGATTTTCCGATGCGCTCGCCTACGCGGCGTTCGTGCATCGCAATCAACAGCGCAAGGGATCCGGCGTTCCCTACATCGGCCATCTTCTCGGCGTAACCGACATCGTTCTCGGCGCGAAGGGTGACGAAGATGAGGCGATCGCAGCGCTGTTACACGATGCGGCCGAAGATCAGGGCGGCCGGCACGAACTCGAGCAGATTCGCCTACGATTTGGTGACCGTGTCGCGCGCATCGTCGAGGCGCTGTCGGATGACCTTCCGGAGAAACCGGGCGGCCGCAAATCACCCTGGCATCCACGCAAGGAAGCGTATCACCAACATCTCCGGGCAAACCCTGACTCGTCGGTGTGGCTCGTCAGCGCCGCCGACAAGCTCAATAACGTACGAGCGACCGTGACCGATCTTCGAGCGGACGGTCCGGTGGTGTGGGAGCGGTTCAGTGCGGAGCCACCCGAGCAAGTCTGGAACTACGGAACGCTTCTCGAAATCTACCGCACCAGCGACGATCCGCGTCTGCGACCGATCGTCGATGAACTCGCACGCGCGGTCGCCGCCCTGAGGGAAGAAGCGGCGAAAATGTAAACGGTCATATCGCGGCAACGCCACGCTCGGCTTCCGGATATGCCGGCATCGTAGGCTGGGCGAATGTTCGACGTAGGAGACTCATTACGCGCGGGTTTTGATTCCGCGCAACGCGCGTTGTTGGACGCGCAAACGGCGTTGGCGCGCGCAGGGGCCGGCGGCGACGCGGCACACGGCAACGCGGCGATGGCGCAGACGGCGCAGGCCGCATTATTTCAAGAAGCGTTGCTCGCGGCCGAACACGCGCGGCTGGCGGAAATGAAGGGCGTCGCACGATGACGATGCCGCTGCTCGATGCCGCAGCCGATGCGATGGACGCACAACGCGCCGCCCTCGATGTCGCCGCGCGAAATGTGGCTGCCGCAGAAGCTGCCGGACCGAACGGAAGCTATCTGCGAGAGATTCCTCAGTTTCGAGTTGCGGCCGGCGAGGACGGCGAGCCGTATGCGGCCTTTGCGGGAACACGAACGCAACCCGGCGTCGACGTCGACATCCTGACCGAGCTGATCGCCGTGATGAATGCATCGCGCGCCTACGAGTCGGATGCTGCGCTGTTCGATACCGGGAAAACGCTGGCGGAGAAGACCATCGACATGGGCCGGTTATGACGGTCGTTCCGGTACATCCGGATGAAGCGCCGGATTTTGACCGCACGCGAACGCTCGATCCGGGAGCGTTCGCGCGGGCGCTCGACGGCGTCGGAGGCGTGCTCGATCGGGCCGAACGGTCCGAAGATGCGTTCGCGCGCCGCGCCGGCACGCTGGCCGATGCGGTGTACGACCGGTCGCGCGCCGACATCGTGCTGGCCGTAGCGACGTCTGCGCTGCAGCGTGCGGCACAGTCGCTGCAAGCCGTTGCCAACATGCAGGTGTAAGGTGCAGTACTTCGCGCTGCTGACCGCCCGCTGGAGCGCGCTTTCGAAGAGTGCGCGTATCGCGAGCATCGCGTGTTTCGCGACGATCGTGGTTGCAATCGTTGCGGTCGAGATTCTTGCTCATCCGGTGCGCGCCGCGTTGTTCGCTACACCGCTGCATGCCGAACAGATCGCCGAGGTCGAGGAACGGCTGGCGGCGTGGAACGTGCCGTTCACGCCGTCGGCCGACAACCTGGTTGTCGATGCATCTCGCCGGAGCGATCTGCTGCTGCGACTTTCGCTCTCGGGCGTTCCACACGCCCACCTCGAAGACAGCGGCGAAGCGCTCGCAAACGTCGGTATGTTGACGCCACAAACGGTGATCGACGCACAGGCGCGCGCCGGCTTGGCCGGCGACATCGAAACCGGGTTGCGCGGAATCGACGGCGTGGAAGATGCGCGTGTGATCGTCGCGCCGGCCAAGGTTGCCGAGTTCGCCGATCAATCGTCTCGCGATGCCAGCGCCGGCGTACGCGTACGTTTGCGAAGCGGCATGCGTTTATCACCACAGGCGGTGCAAGGCATCCGCGCCTTCGTCGCCGCGGCCGTCCCGGGCCTCGACCCGGCGCGCGTGACGCTGCTCGACGATCGCGGATTTGCGCTCGACGAAACGACCGCCGGCGACGATGATGACGACGTGCGCCGCTCGTTGCAATCCGCGCTCGATGATGCATTTGGGCAAGGATCGGCGATCGTGCGCGTGCGCGCCGAGCGATCCGTCGAACGCAGCACCGAGCGCGACGTGGAGCGGCGTCCGGCCGGCGAATCGATATCCTACGCCGCGCGCTCCGAAACGTACGACGGTGGCGGGAAACGGTACCGTCTACGCGACGAATCCGGAGAGCGCGGCGCCGACACCCACGAAACGCAGAACGAAACTCCGCCCGGAGCCGTACGGCGTGTGTCGGCTGCCGTATTCGTCGATGCGTCCAGACGGATCGACGTGGCAGCGGTTCGCGAGCTGGCTGCAGCGACGATCGGCTTGGATGCCAAACGCGGGGATACGCTCTCGGTGCAGGCCGTAGATTTCGGGCGCGCTCCGGTCGCGCGCAAAGATCCGTGGTGGCTGTTGTACGGCACCCTCGTTCCGCTGTTGCCGGCGCTTGCCATCGGCGTCGCGGTCGTCCTTTCCGCGCGGATTTCGATCCCGCCGGCGATCGAATTCGCAAAAGCGGCGTTGGACCGCGCTTCCGTGCGGCGTACCACGAGCGCGGTTGCGGGCTTCGCACCGTCGCGCGTCCGTACCGTGCTCGCGCACGAGCCGCCGCATGCCGCCGCAGCGATTATCAGCGCGCTGCCTGCCGCCACCGCGGCCGCCGTGCTCGAACTCTATCCGCAGATCGAGCGCGACGCAATCGTCAAACGAATGCAGCGGCCGCACGCACCGCTGCTGGCCGACGCGCAGGAGCTGTTACGCCGTCATGCCTGACGGGTTCGTTCCGCTCGATCGCGCGTTGCGCCCGACTCCCGAACCTCCAACCGTATCCGGCGACCTCGCTACGACCGTCGTGTCGACGAATGAGGCGGAGCCGGATCTCGAAGACGCGGCGGCGGAGGCGCGTCGTTTTCGGGCCGCGCTCGCCGATGCACTCGCTCTTTCGCTCGAGCGGCTAGTTCGCGACGTTGCCTGCGACGTGTTGGCACGCGAGTTGTTATTGGCTCCGCCGGACGTAGCGGCAATCGCGGCGCGCGCACTCGAGCGCTATCTCGACCATGGGCCGCTACAACTGCGCGTACATCCGGACGACCGCGCCGCCTGCGATACACTCGATTTTCGTGTCGTTACGGACGAACGGTTGCGGGCCGGCGACGTGGTGCTCGACGTGCGCTGCGGCAGCATCGATGCATCGCTCGGTGCGCGGCTCGAGACGATACTACGGTGATCGCTCGCGGTTGCGTGAACGGCATGCGTCGCGGCATGATCGAAGTCTGCGTTCCCGGCGCCCGTATAGGCGACGTGCTCGCACTCGGCATGCGCGGCGAGATCGCAGCGCGCGTGCGCGAGCTCGACGGCGACCGCGCGCTGGTATGGCCGTCGCAGTCGTGCACCGGCCTGGCGCGGGGTTCGTTCGCGCGAATCGAGGGGATCGGCGAAACGTTGGCGCTCGGCACGTGCACGCTGGGAGCGGCGTTGGATGCCCGCGGCGTAGCCGTGCACGGCCGCACGCTTTGTGGACCGCGCGTTGCCCTCGGCGTGCTGCCGAAGCTCCCGCACGAGCGGCGCGCCATAACGCAACCCTTGCATACCGGCATCCGAGCCATCGACGGATTGTTGGCGTTCGGACGCGGTGCACGGATCGGCGTGTTCGGAGCGCCCGGCTGCGGAAAAAGCACGTTGCTCGAACGGATCGTTGCGGGCTGCCGTGCCGACGCGATCGTCGTCGCGCTCGTCGGCGAGCGCGGTCGCGAGGCGCAGCGGTGGTTCGACGCGATCGATCGCCGCACGACCGTCGTGTGCGCTACCAGCGACCGTTCTGCAATGGAGCGCGTGCGCGCCGCCGAAATCGCGCTTGCCAATGCCGCGGCGCTCGCCGGTCGCGGTCTGCACGTCGTGATCTTGTTGGATAGTTTGGCGCGTTTGGCTGCGGCGCTGCGCGAAGCGGCGGTCGCCACCGGCGAGCCGGCCGGGCGCGGCGGTTATCCGCCGAGCGTGTTTGCCGAGCTGGCACGTTTCGTCGAAATCGCCGGCAACTTCAACGGCGGCTCGATGACGCTCATCGCCAGCGTGCTCGACGACGGCGACGAACGCGATCCGGTTAGCGACGCGGCGCGCTCGCTGCTCGACGGCCACATCGCGTTGTCGCCGAGCCTAGCCGCGCGAGGGCATTTCCCGGCGATCGACGCGTTACGCAGCGCGAGCCGCACGATGGACGCCGTCGTGGACGCCGCACACCTCCAGGCCGCGGCGACCATTCGAAACGCTCTCGCATTGCTGGAGCGCACCGAAGATGCGCGTCTGCTCGGTATCGAGTCGAGCGGCTCGGCGGCGCGCCGTGCGGTCGCGGCGGAAGAGCGAGTGCTCGCCTTTCTCCGCCAGGACTCCGAGCCGAGTGCGTTCGGAGCGACGCGCCACGAACTCATAGCATTGGCCGCCTCGATCGTGTAAGCGCACCATGCAAGCCCGCGCGACGATAACGCCGAATCAACCTGCGTGCGCATGTTCACCCTGCCGTTCTTGGCATTGCTGTTCGCGGCCGCTCCGGCGAGCGCTCCCGGCGGCATAACGGTGGAGTTGCTGTTAGCGCGTAGAGCGCAGGCGTTATCGGCCATGCACGTCGTCCAGCCTCGAACGTTGGAAGTTCGTGGAACGTTGACCGGTTTGGGATCGAGCGGAACGTTTCATAGTTGGCTCGATGGCGATCTCCAGCGGTACGACGAGGCACTCGGCGTGCGCACGCGCCAAACGGTGCGTATTGGAGGCGTACGATACGTCCGGAACGTCTATGGCGACGTCCGCGAAAGCGGCCCTTCGGCTACGCTTCGTCAGCGAACGCAAGACTCGATCGAATCGAACGCCTTCGTTCACCACCCTGAAAATGCGGTGTTGCTCGGACAAGCCACGTTGCCCGACGGGCGTGCGGTATACCGGTTACGCGTACAGGTTCCGGGCGGCGATCCGTACGGAATAGCACTCGATGCCGCAACCTCGATGATCGACGAAACGGCGTATCCCGACGTCGACGGCGTGGCTACCGTTGAGTATTACGACTACGCCGTGACCAACGGCGCGCTGTACCCGCGGCGCTCCGTGGAGTCTGCCGGCGGCGGTGGCCTCAGCCTCACGTCGATCGTGACGGCCGTCGATGTCGACCGGCCCATCGACCCTTCGATTTTCGCCGTTCCGCAGAGCGTTCGCATCGGTGCGACGGCGCCGGTAAGCGTCCCTTTATTGTCCGATAAAGGATTACAGTACGTCCGGGCTTCGGCCAACGGCAAGCCATTGCTGCTGTTGATCGACTCGGGTTCGCAAGGGGTCGTGCTGGATCCGCAAGCGGCTGCCCGTCTTGGCATCGCACCGCAGGGAACGATCGAAATTCGAGGCGCGCGCAACACGCAAGGAGCGGGCGTCGCCCCGCTCGACGCAATCGACATCGGTGCGGCGCGACTACCGGTCAACGCCGTTACCGTCGTCGATTTGAACGGATTGACGTACGATGGAAAAGAGGTCGACGGCGTGCTCGGCTTCCCGTTCTTTGTTGCGGCCGAAATCCGCATCGATCCGGAGAAATCGATGCTGACGATCGCACAACCCGGCTCGCTACCCGTTCGCGGAGCGCCGATTCCGCTCGAAACGAATCGCGATGTGTTCGAGGTCGTCGCGCGAATCAACAATAGAGTCGACGGGCGATTCGTCGTCGATACCGGCAACAACAGCGATCTGCTGATTTTTCACGCATTCGTCCAGGCCAACCCCGGCATCGTCTTCTACGGACAGGCGCGCACGTTCGCCTCGAATCGCGGCGTCGGCGGATCCAGTGCTGCAGTCCCTGCGACGGTCGATCGGCTGCAGATCGGTCCATTTTCGCTCTACAATCGCTATGCCAACATCATATTGGCAGATCGCGGCGCGTTTGCGGATGGCGACGACGCCGGAAATATCGGTTTCGGCTCGTTGCGCAATTTCATCGTAACGTTCGACGATGCGAATCATACGCTGTATCTCGAGAAGACGCGCTGGTTCGACGACGGTCGCTATCGTCCACAGTACGACACGAACGACTTTCGGTCGCGATAACGTTCCGGTAACCGCTCCGTTACGCGGCATCAACCGCCGCCTGCGACGATGCCGACATGATGACCGAGCAACTCCGCGTCAGCGTCGTCGCGGCGCCGCTGGCGGCAATCGACCCACGAGTGCTTTCGCAAGCCTGGTATTCGGCGTTGCACGTCGCTCGAACGACTCCAAACCGGCCCATGCCCGCGCAATCGAATCGCGAACCCTCCGCGAACGTGGGGCGCCCTTTTGTATGCGTTGCAGCTCGTGACCTAAGACAAAATCGTGTCGTAGCGTCGCCCCGGCCGCGCGGCGTCACGCAATCGATCGGTGCGAACGACGTTCGCAGCGATCGAACGCCGTCGCGGATGGCGCATCGTATCGAACGTGCGTTAGCGCGACCCCAGCGACCGCCGCGCTGCGCTGCGTTCGTCGTCGGAGAAGGCGTAGCGCGAGCGTTGATCGTCCTGCAGTCGCGTGGGGACAAAACATATCTGGTCGCGATGTGCGCACCCGAACGGCGCGAGACGGTCGTTCGCGCGCTCGCGCAGGTACGCGCTTCGCTTGCGGCACGTGGCCTTGCGTTCGAAAGCCGCGTCCAGGCGGGTCCGGCATGTTCGTAAATGCGGGGCTGAGCGCGGCGCTCGATCGTATCTCCGAACGCGCTGCCGACGTGCGTCGCGCATTTACTCCCGGCGCATTGCCGTCGCACGGCGACGTCGCGACCGGAGCGCCACGGCAACGCTTCGCGCTCGACCCAATGTCTGTTTCCGCGCCCGACGGCGCCTATTTTATCGTTGCGGGTCAACGCGAGACGCGCACCTTCACGCGCGACGGCAGTTTTCGATTTGCAGACGGACATCTGGTAACCGAACACGGCGATCCGGTACTCGGCCGGCGAAGCCCCGACGGGCCGCTCGAGGAGCTGGCGATCGATCCGGTCGATGCCGCGTTGGGACGCGCTGGAGCCATTCGCGTCGAGAGCGACGGAAGCGTGACGTACGTTCGCACGTCGGTCGATCCCCGCACCGGCCGGCGTTCTGGCGGCAACGTAACGATCGGGCGCGTCGCGCTCGCGCGTTTCCCGGCATCGACGGCGCTGGGATATTCTGACGATGGCCAGTCGTTTTCCCCGCCGAGCGGCGTGGTGCCGCACGTCGGCGTTCCCGGCGACGCCGCGTTCGGAGCGCTCACGCCCAATCGTCGCGAGGAAAGTCGCGTCGATATCGATCGCAGCCTCGCGCGATTAAAAGATGCCTACGTTGCGTTCGATGCCTTGGCCGCAGCCGAAGCCGCGCACGGACGATTTGGAAAAACGGTCATGGACGTCGTCAAATGAGATGCTTGACGTTCGTCGGCGACCCAGGCGAACCGTCGGTCCGTCGTGCGGCATTCGAAGAACGATCGTGGCTGCCGTTGAGCGCGGCGTGTCTCGTTGCCGCAAACGTTCGCGAGACGCTGGGAGCGTTGCTCGGGATTCCGCTGCAAACGCGGTTGTTCGAGCCGGCGATTCCGTGTGACGACGGATGGCGCGAGATCGGGCGCGACGCGACGCTCTATCGCGTTCGCGGGAGCGTGTCGGACGCAGCGATCGTGTTGCGTCTGCGTGATGCGACCGCGATGGCGGCTGCTGCGTTCGGGGAAAGCGCCGCACCCGCCGAGCCACCGCGTCCGCTCTCGCCCCTGGAGCGCGATATTCTGGATCGCGCCGTCGCCTCGATTGCGGGCGCACTGGTGCCGGTGTGCGGACCGTACGAACGCGATTCGCTCGAACGAATTCCTTCGATGTCGGGTTTCCGTTCGTACTTCGAGATTGCGATCGACCCACCGGTAGGCGCGCGGATCGGGGTTGCGCTATCGCACGACGCTCCGCCCGAACCGGCGGGCAGTCTGACGGTGGACGCGTTGCGCGGCGTCGAGGTGCGCGTCGATGCAATTGTGGACGTCGCGCGGGTGACGGCACACGCTGTAGCGTCGCTGCGCACGGGCGACGTGTTTCCGTTGCACGGATGGAATGCGGCGCGCTTGACGGTTGCCGGACGAACGGTCGGCACGGGTCCGGCGGGTATTCGGAACGACCGTTATGCGCTGTCGCTGGGTGCGAGTGCATGACGGATGGTGAGACCGGACGTGGCATCGATGCGTTGCTGCACGTCCCACTGCATGTGACCGCGCGGTTGGGTTCGTGCCGGATGACGATCGCCGATATTTTGAAACTCGGCAGCGGTTCGGTAGTCGAGCTCGACCGGGCGGCCGGAGAGCCCGTGGATCTATTAGCGAACGAGCGGCGCATCGCGCGGGGTGAGATCGTTGCGGTCGGCGATCGTTTCGGCGTTCGAATTGTCGAAATACCCGAGCCTCGCTCGTGAGCGTCGCGGGAGATCTCGCTTCGCTGACATCGCATACGCACGCGTCGCTTCCACTCGACGTCTTGGCCGGGCTTACCGTGCTGTCGATCGTTCCGTTTTTGCTGGTCATGTGCACGTCGTTCGTCCGCATCGCCGTCGTGTTATCGTTGGTTCGGTCGGCGATCGGTGCGTCGGCACTACCGCCTAACGCGGCGCTGACGGGCTTAGCGCTCGTGTTGACGATGGCCGTGATGGCCCCGGCGTTCGATGCCATCCGTCGTAATGCGCTGGAGCCCTACGCGCGCGGCCGGTTGACGCAATCGCAGGCGCTGGCGCGCGCGGTGGAGCCGATTCAGGCCTTCATGCTGCGTCAGGCCCGGCGTTCGGATATTGCAATGTTCGAGCGTGTCGCGCATCGCCGTCCGGAGCCGCCGCAACGCGCCCCGTTCGACGTGCTCGTGCCGGCCTTCGTCGTTGGCGAACTTCGCAACGCCTTCGCAATCGGGTTTGCATTGTATCTGCCGTTCGTCGCGATCGATCTCTCCGTGGCCGCGATCTTGATGGGTCTCGGGATGATGATGCTGAGCCCACCCGTCGTCTCGCTTCCGGTCAAGTTGTTATTATTCGTGATGGTCGACGGCTGGGCGTTGGTCTGCGGAGGCGTTGCGGCGAGTTTTCGGTGATGTTGCCGTCGGATTTAGATATAGTTCTTGATACTCGGCCATATCGCCGCGAGCGGCTGCTTGATACCGCGGCAGAGCATGATCGGCATATCGTCTTCGTATGGCATGACGTACGGCGCGGTAAACGTGGCGGCTTTCTGCGCGCTACGAAAGAGGTGGCGATCGCGCCCGCAGTCGCCGTTCACGTCGATGAGAACGTTCCCCGAATACCCGCGCGTACCCCAAAGAAAATACTGATTGTGTCCGCTGATGACCGGCAATTCGGGCGCGGTGAAAAACTGGATAGCGGCAGCCTCTCCATAGTTCTGCGCGACGATGACGGTGCGAGTGCGCTCTGCTAAAGGCAACGAGGCGTACACCTCCGCGACGGTCTGCGCGAGCGCCGGCCATCCGTGCATGTCTGCGTATGTCTGTGGCAGCACGGACTGCCGGTGGTGCTCGGTGGCCAGGGAGCTCAGCGGCAAGACCTTCGAAAGCCCGGCTTGGTAGACGCTAAACTGCTTGACGGGCAGCACGGGCAGCACGAGTGGAATGAGAGCGAACCCCGCCAGCGCCGCCAATGCCAGAACGGCAGGCCGGATGAATCGTGCTCGCCGTGTTGCACGCTCGAACGCGACGGCACCGGCCGCAAACAGCGCCGGATACGCATCGCACATATAATAGCTTTTCGCGTGCAACGCGATCATCAGAGCGAATAACGCGACGAATGTGATTCCAATCCAACGCGCCACGGGTGTGAAGAACGTCCAGATCAGCCCGCAGATCCATACGAGCGCGAGGACGGGGTTCGTGATTTCGAGTTGCTGTAGTCCGAATGACAGCGGATCCAGGACGACGTTCTTGCCGTGCTGTCCGTTGTCGAGGAGTTCGATCATCGGAAACCCGTAGTGCGCCTGCCACAGAACGTTCGGCAGCGCGATCGCGGCCGCAATCAACACGCCCCACGCAAACCATGACGTTTTCAGGATCGTGCGCGCCGGTGTGAGCGCGACGCCGGCGAACGCGGCCAAAAGAAAAAACGCGGCGCTATATTTGCTTTCCAGCGCGATGCCCGAGACGACGCCGGCGGCAAGCCACCAACGGGGATCAGCCCCGCGCGCGAGACGCGCCACATAGAGGACGACGAGCGGCCATGCCCAGAGGCCGACGCTGTCCGGTGCGACCATCATGCCGAAGTTTGCGAGAATCGGAGCGAGTGCAACGCAGACCGCTCCCAAGACCTGCGCGAACGTGCCGCCTTCGAGTTCCTGAACCAGCCGGCATGTGACGAATACCGAAGCCGCCGCGAACAGTGCAGAGACGGCGCGCAATGCGACGAGCGAGTGTCCGAAGATCTGCGATCCGGCGGCAAGCAGCGGAATCACGGGCGGCTGGTCGACGTAACCCCACTGCGGATGCCGGCCACAGATGATGAAGTAGAGTTCGTCACGGAAAAAGCCGTAGTGTGGGTTTGCCGCGAGGTGAAATAGAAACGTCGCAGCCGCCGCATATAAGGGTATCCGCAGGCGTTCGTACGGTACAGCTTTCATCTTACGGTTCGACCAGCCGGAAACGCCGCCGATACTCGGCGGGGGCGATTCCGTAGCGGCGTTCGAACGCGCGTCGAAACGTGTCGTCACCCCTGTAACCGACGGTCTGGGCGAGGTCGTTTACCGGATCGTCGCCGTTCACGAGTAGCCAGCGCGCCTCATCCAAACGCAGCTGTTCCACGAAATCCGAAGGCGTCACTCCGAGCGCTGCCTTAAATTTGCGAACAAAGTGCCGGGGGCTGAGATGTATGCGTTCGGCCAGCGTCTCGAGCGTCAAGTCGCTTTGCAGATTCCCGCGAATCCACTCCGTCAGGCTCCCGAAATGCGGCCTTGCCGCCGTCTGCGCGAGAAGCGGTTGCGAATATTGCAGTTGTCCGCCCGAGCGTTTGAGATACACGACGAGTTCGCGAGCAACCGCAAGCGCGAGCTCGCTGCCAAAATCTTCCTCGACGAATGACAACGACAGATCGATGCCCGCCGTCACGCCGGCAGACGTGTAGAACTTTCCATCATTGATGAAGATGGCGTCGGCGTTCACATTCAGCTTTGGCCAAAGCCGCCGAACGTCATCGGCATAGCGCCAGTGGGTCGTAACGTTCCGGCCATCGAGCAAACCGGTATCCGCCAGAGCGTAGATACCGGTACACACCGATGCGATCCGTCGGGCTCTTTTCGAATGAGCGAGCAAGAAGTTTGTCACCGCACCTCGCGTCTTCGGATGTAAGCGCAGTCCTCTGCCACCGGGCACGATAATCGTGTCGAACGAGACATTATCCTTGAACGCGATATCGGCGTGCAAGGACACGCCCGACTCGGCCGCAGCGCGGCCGCGGCGCGAGCCGGTGACGACCACGGAGTAGGGCGCCGGTTGCCGGCGTAACAGATCGTTGGCGGTCGAGAATACATCGGCCGGACCCGCTACGTCGAGGGCCGCGACGCCGTCGTAGACGGCGATGGCAATTCGTCGCACCTTCACGGTGAAACTGTACGACTAAATCCCGGATGTCCGCAATGGCTAAAAACCGACGTTTTAGGACATCATGAGGCCGCCTCTCGTTTGCGGAGGCGTTGCGGCCGGGTTTCGGTAACTTAGCCCGCATGCGCATCGCCGACGCGCTCGCGAGCTTGCGGCCGTTCTTCTCGTTTGAGTTCTTCCCGCCCAAAGACGACGACGGTTCGCATCGCTTGTTCGAAACGATCGCCGCGCTGCAGCCGTTGCGCCCGGCGTTCGTCTCCATCACCTACGGTGCGGGCGGCTCGACGCGCGCGCGCACGGTCGCACTCGCCAAGCAGATCCAGCAAGAAATCGGGCTGACCGTCGTCGCCCACGTGACCTGCGTCGGTGCGACGCGCTCCGAATTGCGCGCGCTCTTCGACGATCTGTCGCGCGCCGGCATCCGCAACGTCTTAGCGTTGCGCGGCGATCCTCCGCGCAACGAATCCTTCACTGTGCCACCAACGGGGTTCGCGCACGCCGAGGAAATGATCGCGATGCTGAAGCGCAATTACGATTTCTGCATCGGCGCGGCGTGTTACCCGGAGAAGCATCCCGAATCGTCCGCCCCGGCCGAGGACCTTCATTTTCTACGTCGCAAGGTCGACGCCGGCGCTGACTTCTTGGTGTCGCAACTGTTCTTTGATAACGAAAAGTATTTCGACTTCGTACGGAGCGTTCGAGCCGCAGGAATCGACGTGCCGATTCTGCCGGGCGTGATGCCGATCACGAACTTCGATCAGATCCGGCGCTTTGTGGCAATGTGCGGTGCGACGATTCCGCCCAAACTGCACGTCGAAATGGAAGCGCGTCGCGGCGACCCTGCAGCGGTCGAGGCGTTAGGCGTCGCCTTTGCTTCGATGCAGGCGGTCGCGTTATTGCGGGCCGGCGTTCCAGGGATTCACTTTTACACGCTCAATCGGTCGCCGGCGACGCGCGCGATCGTGTCGTCGTTGCTGGCGGCCAGCGCGTGGCGTCTCGACTTCGCGACCGCGGGAAACGCATCCTGAGCGCTTTTCGGTAACGCTTCGTTCACCGAATCGGCGTAGGCTGGTTCGGTGGATGCGTTCTCGGGGTTGTTACGCGATGCGTCGATCGTTACGGCGATTCTCGCGTTGCCGGTCTTGACGTTGGCGGCCGCGATCGGAACGGTAGTTGCGATCGTGCAAGCCGCCACCCAAGTGCAGGAGCAGACGCTGACGCTCCTTCCAAAAATACTCGTCGTCGGGACGTTGACGCTGGCAGCCGGCGTGCCCGCGATGCATCTGCTGGCCGGCCTGTTCGAACGCGCCTTAGAGGCGATCCCGTCGCTGGTGACGGGCACGTGACGTCGACTGCAGTTCTCGTGTTTGCGCGCTGCGCCGGTTTCGTTGCGCGCGCTCCCGGCATCGCGCATCCGAGCGTTAGTGCGCCGTTGCGCGCCGGACTCGCGCTGTTGCTGGCCGGCGCGATCGTACCCGGCGTGCCCGCAACCCGCGCACCGCTCGACGCATTGCTCGTCCCGGCGTTGGCATTGGAGGTCTTGGTGGGTGCCGCGATCGGAACGGCCGCGTCGCTGGTGTACGACGCGGCCTATGCCGGCGGACGCGCGATCGACGATTACGTCGGCGTCAAAGCGATCGCTCCAAACCTGCAACTCGTCGCTCCCAGCGGCTTCGGTCGCGTGTGGTCGTTGGCATATACCGGCGCGTTCTTTTTATTCGGCGCTTACCGAATCGTTATTCCGGCATTTGCGGACAGCTTCGTGCGCGTTCCGGTGGCGTCGCCGGCCGGCGCGTACGCGTGGACGCAGTTCGGCGCTGGATTGGGAGAAGCGATGGTGGCCACCGGGATCGCCGTCGCCGGCCCGTCGATTGGAGTGGCGTTCGTAGTGCAGATCGCGCTCGGTTCGCTTTCGCGTGCCGTCCCGCGCTTTGGAAGCACTACTTTGGCGTTTCCACTGGTTTTCGCGGCGGCGCTCGTCGCGACCGCATTGACGGCTTCGTCGTTATCGCAAGCGGCGATCGCTCCGGTGCACGCGTTGCCGGCGCGCCGTTGAGCGACGAGGCGGAAAAGCCATTCGACCCGACGCCCCAGCGCCTGCAGAAAGCCAAGCGCGAGGGGAACGTCGCGCGGTCGGTCGAGTTGCCCGCGAACGTCGCATTTCTCGCCGCGGCGATCGCCTTAGCATCGCTCGTGTTACCGATCGGCACGCGGTTGAGTGCCGCACTGGCACGCGCCGCTTCCAGCGAGATTGCGCCGTGGGACGATGCCGTGCTGACCATAGCTGCAGTCCTCGTTCCAATGGGCGCGGCCGCGGCCGCCGGCATCGCGTCTGCGATCGTTCAGAGCGGAGGTGTCGCCGTCGTCCCGATCCGCTTTGCCGTGGAGCGACTCGACGTGTTCGCCGGAATCCGGCGTATCGCGTCGCGCGAAACGATGGCGCACGCCGTGCGAGCAATTGCCGCATTCTGCGTGGCGGCGTCCGCGATCTCGTCGATCGTCGTGCATGCGGGCGCGCAGCTGTTGCGCGCGCACGAACCTCCCGAACTCGCCGCTACGGCGTGGCAAGGCGTACGCGGCACAGCGCTGACTGCCTGCGCGTGCGGTTTGGCGTTTGCCGTAGCCGAATATACGAGCGCGCGCCGTGCGTGGCTGCGGAAACTGCGCATGTCGTTCGACGAGCGCAAGCGCGAGGCAAAGGAACAGGATGGCGATCCGAATGCGCGAGGCCGGCGGCGCGCACTCCATCGATCGTTCCTGCGCGGCGCACCCTCGGACGTCAAAGATGCATCGTTCGTGGTGGTCAATCCGACGCACGTCGCCGTCGCCTTGCAGTACGCACCGCCGCGCGTGCAGGTACCGGTGATCCTCGTCGCTGCTGCCGGGCAAGCTGCGTTACGCGTTCGCTCGCTGGCCGCCGAGTTGTGCGTCCCCATCGTCGAAAATCCGCCGTTGGCTCGAGCGTTGTTTACCGATGCCGCTGTCGGTCGTCCGATCGCGCTCGAACACTACGTCGCGGTTGCCGAGGTGGTCGGGGCCTTGTCGCGCGCGTCGAGCGAGGCTCGCACGTGAAGACGGCGGTGTACGCGTTTGCGGGCTTGCTCTTAGCGGTCGTTGCCATCCTCATCGTGCCGCTGCCGCCGTGGCTGCTCGACGTTTTGCTCGGTTTGAACATTTTCGGTTCCGCTTTGGTGCTGTTGCTGTCGGTTACGGTCGGCGACCCATTGGAGTTTTCAGCGTTCGCACCGGCGCTGTTGTTCGCAACGCTATTCCGGCTGTCGCTCGACGTGTCGGCGACGCGCTTGATCCTCACGCAAGGGGCCGTGCCGGGCACGGTCGGATCGATTATTCCGGCGTTTGGTGCGTTCGTCGTGCACGGCAACTTGGTTGTCGGCGTGATTGTCTTCGCGATCTTGATCACCATTCAGTTCGTGGTCATCGCGAGCGGATCGCAGCGCGTGGCCGAAGTCGCCGCCCGTTTTACGCTCGACGCAATGCCGGGAAAGCAAATGGCGATCGATGCCGACGTGCACGCCGGCGCCCTCGACGTCGACGGTGCGCGGCGCAAACGCGCGCTGGTGCAGCGCGAAGCCGATTTTTACGGAGCGATGGACGGCGCCGGAAAATTCGTCAAAGGCGATGCGGTAGCTGCGCTGGTGATCGTCGCGCTCAACCTGTGCGGCGGCATCGTCGTCGGGATGGCGTACCACGGAATGGCCCCGCTGGATGCGCTCGACACGTTCGCGCTGCTGTCGATCGGTAACGCGCTCGTGACGACGTTGCCGGCGTTCTTGATTTCTACCGCGATGGGCATGATGGTAACGCGTGTCGCCACCGACGGCGCGCTGGGGGCAGATCTCGCCGCGCAACTCTTCGCGCGTCCCGACGTCCTGCGCAGCGCCGGAGGGCTGCTGATCGCACTCGGATTCGTGCCGGCGTTACCGCGGCCGTTGTTCTTTACGTTGGGGATCGGCGCGTTCGCGTTGGCGCAGGCAGCAGCCGTGCGATTTCGCCGCGAGCGCGGCGAAATGCAACGCGAGAGCGAGCGCGCACGCCGCAACGTCATGCGCCGTCCGGAATTGGCGCTCGGCTTGATCGGCGTCGATGCATTGGCGATCGACTTGGGCGCCGACCTCACGCGATTGCTGATCGCACCGGCCGCCGATGCACTGCTCGATCGCATCGGTGAGGTGCGCCGCGCGCTGGCCGGCGACATCGGCGTCGTACTTCCGGGCGTGCGCTTGCGTGACGACTTGACGCGCGACGCGCAGCGGTATGCGATTCGCGTTCGCGACCGCGTTGCCGGGGAAGGTAGGCTCGAAGTCGACCGTCTGCTCGCGGTTGCTGATGAACCGGTCGTTTCTCGGCTCGGTACGGTCGAGCGCGAACCGGTGTACGGATTACCGGCGGCCTGGATCGATCATGCCGACCGCGAGCGCGCGCTGGATGCCGGCGCGTTGGTGTTCGATCCGATTTCGGTGTTAGGGTCGCACCTTGCAGAAGTAGCGCGGACGCACGCCGCCGAGCTGGTTGGCCGGCAAGAGCTTCATACGTTGCTCGAGCATCTGCGGGCGTCGGTTCCTTCGGTCGTCAAAGACGTCGGTACCGACGCGTTGCCGATCGGAATTCTGCACCGTGCATTCGGACTGCTGTTGCGCGAAGGTGCTTGGCCGCGCGACCCGGTCGGCGTTCTGGAAATTATGCTCGAGGCCGGAACGCGCGATCCGCAAGAGCTAGCCGAGTCGGCGCGGCGGACGGTTGTGCCCGCGCTGCTCCGCCGCCGTGAGACACGCTCGCTCGCTCCGATTGCGTTCGATCCGGAGTTCGAACGAAGTTTGCTCGACGCATGGACCGGCGGAGCGCTGCCGGCTTCGGCGGCAACGGCCGCCGCCGTGCGCGACCGCATCGCGTCGTATGCGGCGTCGATCCCGCGCGAGCGAGCCGCCGTCGTTTGCACCGCTGCCCTGCGACCGCTCTTGGCCGACTTTTTGCTCCGGTCGGGCGTCAGGGTTTCGGTCTTCGGATACGGCGAGCTGCCGCCCGAGCTCATCCTCGAGCCGGCGGCCGTGCTGGGGGCGCATGAGCTCGCTCAGTGACGTGGAACTTCTCGTGGCGCAGCTGTAACAATCGAGTTCCTTGGCGCGTAGTAGCCGGCAGCCGCTTCCCGGAGGATCACGATGCGTCCCATGGTCGCCGTCCTGCTTTTGGCCTTCCTCGCCGGTTGCGGCGCAGGAACCGCCTCGCTGCCGTATCGGTCGCTCGGACTCGACGATTCGATGACCATGACCGTGGAACAGTACGCACTCAACCGGCTCCCGGCCGCGCGTCACGCCTGTGCCAAGCCGGCGCACGGCGTTACGGCGCGCGTCGCCGCGAAAGCTTGCTCTAAGAAGTAGCGGCATCCGCAGCGTTTCAGCGCTCGCGGCAGGCCTGTTCGCGCTACAGCCGTAAACCCTGGTGACCCGCGGCCCGCCGCAGCGGGTCTTTTGTTTGCACTTGTCTTTTGTTCGGATGCAATGAACTGGAATAACCTCAAGACGCCATTCAAGGCGCTGGTCATCCTGGCCATTATCGTCTTCTCGCTGTGGGCGATACTGCCGGTCCAGCAGAAAATTCACTTGGGCCTCGACTTACAAGGCGGATCCCGTCTGCTGCTGCAGATGTACCCGACCGAAGATGTGCCGACGATCACCAGCCAAGTGCAGGCGCAAACGCGCGAGGTCATCGACAAGCGCATCAACGGGCTCGGTGTGACCGAGCCGTCGATTAGCAATGTCGGGACCGACCGTATTTTGGTCGAGCTGCCGAACGTCAAGAATCCGGACGAAGCCGAGCGCGTGCTCAAAGAAATTGCGGTCCTCGCATACAAGATCGTCCCACCTGACGTAAATCAGAAGGCGGTTGAAGCGCAGGCAGTGCTCGACAATCCGAACGCGCCGGCCAAGGTGAAGGCGCAGGCCGAAGCCTACGTCGCAAACGGCGCCTACAATGCAAGCGGACCCGTTGTTTATTCCGGTAAGGATTTGAAGGCGGCACAAGCCGGATACCAGCAGACAGGCGGCAGCGCGCCGATCGTCCTATTTCAAACCAAAGATCCGGCCAAGTTTGGCAAGCTGACCAGCGACAACATCGGAAAGCCGCTCGGCATCTTTCTGGATCACCGCTTCATTTCGGCGCCGATCATCAACGGCCCGATTTTTGACAGCGGACAGATCAACGGTACTTTCACGATCGAGCAGGTGACGACGCTCGCCAACGAGTTGAACGCCGGCGCACTGCCCGTCAGCATCAAGATCGTCGAAAAAGAGACGATCGGACCGACGCTCGGCAAGATCGACTTGATTCAGTCGCTGCGGGCATCGATGCTCGGACTGGGGCTAGTGCTGCTGTTCATGGTCGTCGTGTATCGTTTGCCGGGATTTCTGGCCGACCTCGCGCTCGCGATTTACGTGTTGGTGATGATGGCGATTCTCGCCACGTCCCACGCGACGCTCACGCTCCCGGGCATCGCGGGCTTCGTCCTTTCGATCGGTATGGCGGTCGATGCCAACGTTCTGATTTTCGAGCGCATCAAAGAAGAGTTGTGGAACGGTAAGTCGATGCGCGGTGCCGTACGCGTCGGGTTCGCTCGCGCGTTTTCGGCCGTGTTCGACAGCCATTTCACGACCATCGTCGGCGCCGGCGTGCTCTACTTTCTCGGCACCGGAACGGTGAAAGGTTTCGCATTCACGCTCTTCTGGGGCACGGTCGTCTCGCTGTTCACTGCCGTGTTCATCACGCGCTTCTTCATCGACGCGCTGGTCGATAGCGACGTGGCCACGACGCCCGAACTCTACGGTGTGCGCAAAGCCGACGTCGGCATCTTCTCGCGGGCGGGAGCGTAGCCGATGCTATTCCGTAGACTCAATTGGAATATCGTCGGATGGTTCCGCATCGTCTCGACGATTTCGTACCTCATTATCGCGCTCGGCTTGGGCTCGATGGTCTATCACGGTTTCCAAGGCGGTAACGGCTTCAACCCGTCCCACATGCTGCGTCTCGGTCTGTCGTTTACCGGCGGTACCGACATTACGGTGCGCTTCACGCGTCCGACCACGGCCGACGCCGTGCGCAGCGCGTTGTCTTCGCTGGGTCTCACCGAAGAGTCGGTGACGACCGCCGGCACCGACGGCCAAGGTTTCGTCGTGCAAACGCAGACCGCGTTCGCGAACGATTCTGCGCCGCTTTGGAACGCGCTCGGAACGGTCGCGCCGGTCGATCGGGCGGCGAGTTCGATCACTGCGGTCGGTCCTTCGCTTGGCCGCGAGTATTTGATGAAGGCTCTCCTGGCGCTGGTGATCGCGCTCGGAATTCAGTTCTTGTACATCGCGTTCCGGTTCGGCTGGAATTATATCTTCGGCTTGGTAACCGTCATCGCGCTCGTTCGCGACGCGGCCATGATGATCGGCATCTACGCGTTGGCGGACCGGCGTGCCGACGATGCGTTCCTCGCAGCCGTGCTGACCGTCATCGGCTACTCGGTGATGGATACGATCGTCATTCTCGACCGAATCCGCGAGAACACCAAGTTGATGGCGGGCCAACCCTACGACCGCATCGTCAACGAATCGATCAAACAGACGATGACGCGATCGTTCAACACGCTCGCGACCGTCGTGATCACGCTGGTCGCACTGTTGGCGCTCGGCGGCGCCAGCCTCAAGAACTTTGCCTTCGCGCTGCTCGTCGGCATCTGCTCGGGCGGCTATCATTCGATCTTCTACTCGGCACCGTTGGTGCTGAATTTCCGTAAGCGCCAGATGGAGAAGGCGGTCGAGAAGCGGCGCGTGAGCCTCAGCACCGATCGTTCGATCACATCGCGCGCGCGATCGGAATCGTCGCAAGGCAATGCCGGGGCTCCGCGTGAGGACATCGTTGCTGCGCGTCGCGAGCGGCGCCAAAAAGCCAAGACCGTACGTCCGGTATCGGCCGGACCCGCGCGCTATCGAAAGAGGCGTGCCGATACGGGTGGTGCGGTGGCGCTCGACGATGCCGAGTCATACGAATCGGGCGAAGACCAGACCATCGATCCGCTCGACGCTCAGCGGGCCGGTCTGCACGACGAAGCGCTCGAGCAAGGCCACGAAGCCATCACGCTCAACTTCGAAGGTTTGGACGACGTAGCCGAGGCCACGCCGCCGGCCGGCGCTGAGCCCGCAGCCGAAGCGGAGCCACCCGCTCATCCGGACCACGCCGAACCGCCCAACTCGTAAGCCGGGCGGCGGCTTAACGCCGTCCGAGCGCGCATTCGAAGACGCCTTCGAGCGTCTTCTTGCCGCGGGAAACGGCGTTCGCGAAACGCCGGCGTCGCCGCCGGCGCAGAGCCAGCGCGATGCGTTCGTCGAGCGGGTGTTTGCCAAAGCTCGAGACTACGTCGTCGATCGGTACGCCTCTATCGGCGATGCAACGGCATTCCACACCAAGGTCAAGGGCATTTCGTTCGAAGGGCGTCAAGACGTCGCTGCCGGGCTACGCGTCGATGCGCCGTTGGAACTGGTGCGTCAGCCGACCAACCCAAAAGATACCAACGCCATTGCCGTTCACTTCGGCGCGCTACAGATCGGCTTTATCAGCAAAGAAATTGCGACGCATCTGGCGCCGCAGATCGACGCAGGCGCACGGTACGTCGCTCGCGTCGCTTCGTTGACCGGTGGCGGCGATAAACATTTCGGCGTGAACGTGTTTGTCGAGCGCGACGTGCGCGATGTCGTCGAACGCCGAGACCGCGAACGCAGCCGAACGCACACGCAGTGGAACGGCGAAGCCGATCGCATCCGTCACGCCCTGATCGGCGCGGCCAATCCGCACGAGGCGCAGCAAGCAGTATTGGCCCGCGTGGAAAGCGGTAGCAATACGCTCGCGGTGTTGGGAACGGGCCGGGGCAAATCGTTCTGCTTTCAATATCCGGCCGCGTTGCGTGCGCTCGCGAACGGTCAGAAGACGCTCGTCATCTATCCGTTGCGAGCGCTTGCCAACGATCAATACGAAGGCATGATGAGAACGCTCGATCCGCTGGGCGTGCGCATCTACCGCGCTAATGGCTCGATCGGCGCACAAGAGCGAGAGGAGCTGTTCGAAGCGTTACGCTCCGGCGCGTGGGACATGGTGCTCGCTACGCCCGAGTTCCTTGATTTTCATCGCGCGACGTTTACCGGCGGCGGGAAGCCGTCGTTCGTTGTGGTCGACGAAGCGCACCATCTGTTCGAATCGCGCCATCGAGCAGCCTACGGGCGTTTGGGCGAAACGATTCGCGCGCTCGGCGCGCCGCAGGTCTTAGCATTGACCGCGACCGCCGGCGACGAGGCGTTCGCGAAGGTCGTCGCCGAACTGCAGATCGACGCGTGGGTTGTCGATCCAACCGTGCGCGAAAATCTCGAAGTCGTGGACGCCCGCAACCGCAAAGAAAAAACGGCGTATTTGGAACGGCTGTTTCGCCAAGGATCCAAGGGCATCGTCTACTGCAACTCGCGCCGCGACGCAACCGATGTCGCGCAGACCTTGCGCCGTGCGATCGGTAACGAAGTGATGTTCTATCATGCCGGCATGCCCACAGCCGACCGGTTAGAGGTTGAAGCGATGTTCCGCGAGGGCGACCTGCGCGTCGTCGTCGCGACCTCCGCGTTCGGCGAAGGCATCGATTTGCCCGATGTCGAGCACGTCGTGCTCTATCATCTCAACTTCGATTTTGCCGAGTTCAATCAGCAGGCCGGGCGGGCGGGGCGCAACGGCGCTCCCGCACAAATTCATCTGCTGTACGGCGAGCACGACCGCCGCGTCAACGACTATTTGATCGACGTCGATGCCCCGCGTCTGAGCACGCTGCGCGAGATCTACCGCGGAATGCGCGCCGCATCGCGCGATGGTGTGCTGCACGGCGCCAACAACGGACTCGCCGACCTTCTGGGCATCGACCGCGTCAGCGACCGCACGATCGGCGCTGCCGTTCGAATCTTCGCCGACTCCGGCTTGCTGGCGGTGAGCGAAGACGACGAGGGTCGTGCGCTGCGGTTTCTTCCGGTGACGGATAAGGTGGACATGGAGCGTAACGAGCGTTTCGCCGAAGGCGAGGCGACGCGAGAGAGCTTCGAAGAGTTTTGCAATCTCGCGCTGACCGCATCGGCGCAAACGCTCCAACGTATCATCAATCGGCCGATCTATCCGGGCCGCGTGGCGCTGCGAAAATGACGTCTAGGCGATCGCGCCGGCCAACCGGTCGCCGTCGACCGCACGATAAAACGCGTTGTCCGTTTCGCTGATTCCTTTGTCGCGCCACGGATCGATCTGTCGCTGCGAAAGCGGGAGATGCACGGTCGGACCGGTCGCATCGGAGTAATCGCTACCGTCGAATGGGGCGAAGCCGTCGCTTTCGCGATGCGCAATGACGAGATTTTGGACCGCGCTCGCGGCCGTACGCGCTTGCGCGCGCACATCATTCGATAGACGCCCGTCGGCGGCGATCGTTCCATACACCGCCATCGCGGGACGGTCGGAATGCCAGGGCATGTCGGGGGTCGACGCTGAGAACCGCACCATTCCGTCGGTCGCTCCGATGTCTTGGCGAATCGCGCTGCGCGTCGAGCGGTCGCGCGCTGCGGCAATGAGTCCGTCGTCGAGTGCTTTGATCGCGGTTTCGGCCCTGCGAATCTTGTCGGGCGAGCAATCGATCACGTCGAAGGCTGCTGCCGGCCGAATCGCGCCGAAATATTTCGTCTGCATCACGTCGCGAACGATCGAGCGCGCCATCGCGGTGGAGTCCCCTTGATGCGCGGCGATGTCGTGTGCGACACCGCTCGGCACGCCGGGCGCGAGCATGGTCTCGGGAGATGCGGCCAACCAGCGAACGCCCGCATGCGAAAGCGCATCTGCGAAACCCATGGGATATTACAAAATGGCTTCAAACTTCCGGTTTGCCGCGCGTTGCCACCATCCAGCGTCGGGTGATCAGAAGACGAAATACGGTTTGGAGCTGCTGACCTAAAGCCAGGGCGCCCCGAAGTGGGTCGGCATGGAAACACGTTCCATTGCGGATTGTCCTGAATCGTCTGCGCCCAGCAGCCGCATCGCCATTTTCGCAAGCCCGTCACGCCCTCTGCTGTCGGCTTAACAGGCGTACTAGTACCCAAGTGCGTTTGTATCTCGTATAACGTGTTGCTCAAGTTGCCTTTCAAAACGTGGAATCGGCCCGGGTGACATTCGGGGATGCTAAATGTCGGTTTTAGTGGCTTCAACCTACTCACCCATTGCTCGCTTCCAAGCCGGGGGCAACGCGCCTCGCCTCGCGCCGAGTTAACTCACCGTCGATTCAAGAGTCCGAGAGCCGATTAGATCTGTAAGACGCCCAGCTTTCACGACTCTTCTTTCTCCGCGCTCAGCTTCGCCACGATGTCAGCGAGAGAGACGTCCACCCTTAAGGCCTGCTTACGAGCGACGTGCATCAGATAATCGAGTCGTTGCATTAAACCTGAATCCTTCGATGCGTCGAGAGTCGCTAGCGTGTTTCCTTCGGCATCATATAGCACCATCCGAGGACCGTAAGTTAAATCCATGCTGATTGATCGTCTAAGGACAACCTTGTACGGTGGCAGATCGACGTGATACTCGTCTCCAACAGCTTTCCAGCTCAGTCGCTCTGCTTCGGTTCGCTTTTCAACAAGGCTGAGAATCTGTTGGAGTTGATCGTTTGTGCTCATAATCTCTTTCGTAGTGCAGTTTCGATGTCGTGTATGCTGTCGATCTGACCAGATAGACTAGTGTTGAGATCCGCTGCGTTCGGTGGTCTACTGGTTACATTCGCTAGATAGCGCTCGACTAATCGATTTATTCGGCTCAACTCCTCGATTGACGCCTCAATTGATAGCTGAGCAGAAGCCGGAAGTCCCACATGGAGATCACGTACGGTGGCGAGAGCATGTCTTGCCAATTGGTAGCGGTCACAAGCGATGGCCCAGCTTCCGTCGCGATGGAGAATTTTTAAAGCGCTTAGTGATTCCTTCGCCCTTCCCAGTTCGATAAACGTATCGTAATGAACAAAGCTTTGCCTTACATCGTCTGATGCTTTCCGGGCCGCTTGCGCAGCGGTTCTTGTCTGGCGAAGCTGCCATATTGTCAGTGTAAACCCGAGAAATCCGACGACGGAGGCCGTCATAGTCGCTAAGGTATCAGCATGGGACGTTATGATACGCTGAAGAAAATTAAAACTAACGAAAAATGAAAGACCAACCAGAAATAGAACCGCGGCGACAGTCCACCAGAATGTTGCGGAGCTGTCCTTAACCTCGATTCCAGTTCTCATGCCAGCTCTACAAAATATCTGGACTTAGCATTAAGAGATTTCCTTGGGCATAGGCTACGCGCAGTTTGTATGCATCTCTGGCGAAACCTCCGGCAGACGTGCCCTAATTTCGCAGTTTCATCGATTCGAGTCAGGAGTGCCCGACGATCAAGTGGCAGCGTCTGACATAGTTTAAAATACCTCGGGAGATTGCAAGAGCAAATAGAGTAAGTAGGACGCAGATGAAACGGGGAAATTTGATTACGGGAGGAATCGTAGCCGAGCTCCGGCGCTTTGGTTATTCTGAGATACTCCATGCCGGAACGGTCCCGGAGGCATCTACACTGTATTGCTTCACAGCTAAGCAAACGCGTAAATAAGCAGCCCAGAACTGGTCGTTCAAGTCCATCCCAACTTTGAGCTGGCACTAATTCACACCTTCAACGCAATTTGCGTGATGCGACCTGCGACAGAAATGCGCCCGCAATCGATCCTCGTTTCTAGCCGGCGCTCCGCCTTTCAGCCAAGGGCATAGATTGGTCTCCAGCGGGTTACGCCATACAATGTCTCTTATCAATGCTTCGCGCCTCGCGGCGCGCGAAAAAAAGCAGCGGGCGCGCTCATCCAAACAAAGTATGGCCGAATCAGTTGATGCGGCTGCCTGTATTATTTTGAATTCGTGCTGCATAGCTTTACCATCAAAGTCGTAGGAGACCAACTGATTAAGTCTATTTTCTGCTGCGCCATCGAGAGCCACTGAAAATCGCCGGACGACCCTTCGTTGCGATTCCAACTCTGCCAACCAGCTCGTTGACCAGGAGGACATGTGCCGCTCCCACTCCTCTTCTAATCCGGACGGTAGCACAATCCGAAACTGGCGCCCGATGGCGATCTCCATAAGCACCAACGCCACCAATCCGCCTTCTCCAGTAGCTTCTGGATTGGCGCAATACATCAAGCTCGTATCGATCACGAGTCTTTCCATTTACGATGATGCGGTCGAGTCGGATTGCTTTTGCACTGCTAATAAGTAATCCCGATCTGCTTGTAATCTGACGTCCCCAAAATTCAAGGGCCAGTCGCCAAAAGACCCGCGCTCATCGAGAACGGCTAGATCTATCTGTGTCGCTGTACCGCGTTTGCGGAACCAATAAAGGTTTGCGGCATCGAACGGGATGGTGCCGCGAGCTATTTCCGTTTGTAGTCCACGAAGCAAGACAGAGCTGTGCGTTTCAACTACGACTTTTACGCCACTTCGAACGGCCCTTGCGATGATTCGTGCGAGTCGCAGCTGCGCAAGCGGATGGAGGTGGATCTCCGGTTGTTCCAGGTAGACAATTTGATTCCGCACTGCAGCAATCAGCGCAACGAGGACCGGCAGAACTTGCGAAACTCCTAAACCGACGTCAGCAATATTGACGAGGTCTTCCGAGTCACGCTTGTGACTTCGTCTCTTTGGTACCGGTCGCGGTCGAGTCGTTCTCCCTACAAGAATACCGACGCTGCTGTCGCTAACATAATCAGTACGAATCGCATTCGTTAAACCAAGCCATAGTAAATCCCCGGCAAGAGCCTTTATCCGGTCAGAATCGCTATCTTCCCATCGGGCGATCACACTAGCTGTGTACCTATCAAAGGTCCCCCGGTATTTCCCGGTGACGTTCGCAACCGGATAGTTGCGTTGTGGCGACGTTCGAAGACCAGGTAGGTGAATAATATTAGTCAGGTGATTCCAAAACACAAATCGCCCCGGACTCGAGTAATATAAACTCTGAGGAACGCCACGAACCCCGAGGCCGATGCTAAGGAAGCTTCGGTCCTGGAGGAGCTCCCATGGGACAGTTTGGTTTATCCGAAGTTGATCGCGAACAGTCGTCGCAACTTGAGGCTCGACGAGTTGATCGATCTCTTTTGGCGACATACCTTCTCTGAAGGTGAACGTTCCGTCTAGATCCTTAAATTGTTGCCAACAAACATCAAAGGCTTTGCCTTTGCTTTCTTTGGGGCTTGACCTGTATTCGACTGCAATGGATCGTCCCGATGAGGATTCGAGCCCGATACGCATCGAGGTCGCATTCCGTGATAGCAACTGTTCTCGTCGGTCAAAGCTTACATTCGGTCCATCGAGAGCGAAGGGTGAAGCATCGTACTCTGCCTCGACAGTTTGCTTTTGCAGGAGGAGGGGCTGCATAATGCTGGACTTACCCGAACTGTTCGCGCCTGCTAATATCGTCAGCCTGTTGAATCTCAAAGTACGTTCACGCTCGATTGATTTAAAGCCAAGAACTGTGATACCCGATAGCGAGTGCTCCTGTTCACTCGTCGAGGCAGCCCTCAATGCTGGAATAAGGTAAACTTTGTCGCTAGCCGGATTCATATGTTCTCATTTCGGTGGTGCAATGGATGGAGGCCTCTAACGTAAGCGCGTGTGGACTCCTACTGACCGTGTACCAATGGCTAATGGCTTAAGCTTCAGCGCGTCATTTGCTGATCGTTGGCCACCGCGCTGCAATCTCCGCAACACCGTCTTGAATATCCCGCCAGCGTCGTATGCTGGGGCGGTCCAGGATCCACGCTCCCCTGGATGACGGGTGCCAATATTGCGCCCCTGCCGCAGTGGTAGGATTTGTTAGCCCTGAACCGCGATGCAGTAGCTCCAGAGCATAGTCGATCTCTGCATCATCAGGTTCATCTGCCTGAGTATCGACAAGGACGTTACACGCGATTAGTTTCTTGCCGTGCGGAATTATCCCTGACAGCGTGGGTTCTGTAGAAATGCGAACCCCGTGTATTATGAGAGGCTGGAATCTACGAGGGATATATTGTAAAGCCTCGTCGGAAAAAGCGTCACGGTAGTCAGCGATTACGCGTAAGTTGTTTTCGAGCCGCGCCGTCTCCGATGCCCGCAGAGCCTCGCGTTGCGCCCGCAGCAGCCGCATCACTTCACGATCTAAAGCATCGGGATCCCCGCGATGGAAATCTCGAATGGCTCTTCGCGACGCCTGGTAGTAAGGGGCGAAGAACCTCTTACCTAATTGACTCTTCATATTTTGAAGCAGGGTGAACCGCTGATGGGCTCCCGTAGCTGTGAGATAATCGACAAGGGATCGTATAGTTAGTCGTGGCTGGTCAACCGCATAATCCACGCCTTCCTCCTTAACTGGAATGCCAACGCTAGCGACGGGTCGTTGGTCGCGAACCTTAGACCGCGCGAGTCCTTCTGCCTGTAATGCCTTTTCGATTGTTCTCGGCCAGCGCGGCTCCTCGCTTCCTTGCCGCCGCACCGCCGTGACCAGGATTCAGTCCCGAAGCGCGCATCTCAGCAAGACGTTTCTGCGCCTTCTCGATCGGCTTAGCAATCTCGACGGAGTACCGAACGTAGCAATCCCGCCCGCAATACTTCAGACCTTTTCGTGGCAGCGGCCCTTTGCAATATCCGCACGAGGAACGCTCCCAATCGTTGCGTCGCTGCCCTACAGGCCTTACTGTCGCGCGAACGAGGCGCCGCGATATCGTGACCCGTCGCAACTGCCTGGCGTAGTCGTTCGCGAGATCGAGCGCAGCGCTCCGGAACCGCGGCATCAGCGACTTCGCGAGAAGACCGGCGAGGTCAGGATCTAAGCGCACGACGCCATCGCGCAGCTCATGGAACATCTCTGGCCTCATCGTTTGTTTGCGTAACAGTTCTAACGCCCACACATCGGCGTTCGCGCGGAGTGGCTCGAGCACGTCGTAAATAAACGACTCTCGAAGCCGGTCATCGATGTGGATCAGCCCGAGGTCCGGATCCAGACCAGTAGCCTCGCACGCGATACGTGTCTCGACTTCCAGCAACGTATACGCATAGTTCAGTACGGCGTTGAACGGATCGGTAGCATCGCGAACCCGGTCGCGGCGTCCGGAAGTTCGCGAAGAGATCGCGGCCCAATGGGCCGGAATCCGAGACAAGGCCCACGGTCGCCACGGGAGCGGCGTCTCGACCAGCACGTCCCAATAGAACTGCGCCGCGCGTCCCTCCAGTCCCAAGAAGTCCACGAGCGTTGTCGCCTTCGAAAGTGCAGCTTTGCACCCGTGGACTTGGGCTGTACTCGCGGAATTCCCCGAGACTGTCCCTATTCCGAGACGCGGAAAGTCCCGTTCCATCGCGTGGATCTGCGAGTCCATCTTCTTCGCGAGGAGATACCGTGCCAGGTGCAGCGCATCGTCCGTGACGGCGGAAACTGCCTGGGCTCGTTTCACTGGACCATCGTGCGAGGCGTCGGGAACCATACAGTTCAGGAGGCGGCTGTCCGAGTCCACGAACGACAGCGCGACCCCCATATCGGCGCACCACCTGATGGCATCCATCGTGATCGTCCCGCCCGGTGCCCGAACCACGATGCGGTTGACCTTGCAACGACCGCGTGGGAACCGTACCTCGCGCCTCTCCGCTTGAGTGAAGCCGTCTCGAACGACCAAGTGGCCACGTTCAACGTGCAGTGAAGCGTTGTAGCCATCAACGGTGAGGATGGTTTCAGGCATCTATTGATTCTCCAAAGATCGTGGGCAAGATCACGTTCTTCATTGCGACGAGTGTCGCGATTGGGACAGAAGGATCGTAAGGATTCCCAGCCGCTACGTGATCGATCATCGCCTTTCCCATTGGGATGCTTGCAAGGAATACTGCGCCAGCATACATCAAGCTTCGTAATGCTACATCTGCACGTATCGGATCGGTGTCTTCGCTTTCGATTTTTGGATAGTCGAGGGTAAACGACTGGAATACGGAAACGCCGGCTGCTGACATATGCGCATTCATGCCGTAGATGATGCGCATTGTGGCGATGGTGTATCGCACTTCATCAACCTCAAACGGTCGATCCAGTAGCGCTGACAGCGGTCCTTGATTGACGGGTCGCAACAATGGGACAACCGGCACCGCTATTTTAGCGAGCGTTATCGCGACCTGCACGGCCGCCGGATCTCGCGCGCCCATTGCATAGAGAATGGGAAGCAGCTCGGCCTCGTTGATGACCTCGTTTTCGTATGCGACTCGCAACCATAGGTGTACGATCTTCTCGAGAATATTGCGCCCATTCGCAAGTGCTGGATTCTCTCGAATTTTTCGGTTAGGAAGGTATCGTCGCACAAGGTTACGCGCTGCGTGCGGAATGCGGCGCGGCGCGAATGTTAGCCCTCCGGAATCGTCGATTTTATGCAGTTCACGATTGAGACCGCTGAACATGGTTGCTAGTTCTTTACGAGCGCCGTCGTGGACGCGGTCCAACGGAACAACTGGAAACTGCCGGTACGCGAGTTCGAGTGCCAACCCATCATGGTCACGCTCGAATCCGAACTGCCGCTCGATCTGAAGCACATACTGCAGATTGCGGTAGACGGTAGGCTTAAAATAGTTGGCGCGGCTTTTGCGAAATGATGTGATCCCAAAGCAACGCCAGCGCTGCACCTTGTCGCCGCTGATCTGAAAGCCGTCGCTCCGGAGACGAGTAATCGCCTCGCTCACTCGGACGTCTGAAGCCATCTATGGGTATTCGGCGGCGCCCGTTTTGGCTCCGCGCGAAAGTGCCGAGTTTTCGGTCTCTGCCCACGGTATTTTAAGATCACAGGGACCATAGGAGGCCCGATAATATGCCCAAGAACCAAGTGCTCGATCTGCGAGCGATATTCTTCAAAGAGGATGCCAGGCGCCGGGCGCTCGACGCGATTAGCATGAAGCGGCGCAACCCAGCCCTCTCCATGACGAAAGCGGCCAAACTCGTGGGCACCACCCTCAAAACAGTGAAGCGCCATGCTGGGGCAGCGCTGGAGGTCCGCTCTGGACGGCTCGACGTGAAGCGCACCGATCATCTGGTGCGGCGCTTACGAATGCTGACGGCCCAGGGCGAAGCGACGATCACCACGCGCAGCTCTCGAACGGCGTCGCGGGTGAGCGACTTTAACAACGCGGTGCGGGATTACTACCGCAATGGCGATACCTCAGCGCTGGAACGCTTTCGCGGCAAGCACATTCGGAGCAAGGGTGAGACGTTCGAGTTCGTCACGGATCCAAAGGTGCTGGATCGCCTGGGCCGCGCCGGAGCGGTTTCGTTCGCTGAAATCTACGCGCCAGAGGCGGCGGCATGATCGAATACTCAACCGCACTGGAAGACGCACGAATCCGCAAGGAGCAGCGCTTCGGCGTCGATGACCCACAATGCGTGACGTGCGGCAATGCTGACATCGGCATGCTGTGCCAGCCGCCCAAAGACTGCGAGACGATTGTGTGCCGCAACTGTAAGGGACGTGCAAAGACTGTGACGGAGAAGAGCCGCAAGCAAAAAATGCGGCGGTTCGAAAAGGCTGGTTACTTCAAACCATCGTGCGTGGTGTGCGGTGAGCCGGAGATCCGGATCCTGGAACTGGACCATGTGGAGAACGCCGCCAACAGCATGCTTCTGGCTCCTCTGTGTTCCAATCATCACGCGATCAAGTCGCAAAGCGCCGAGGTGGGCCCGATGGCTCAACTGCGTCTGCGCGACCGAAACAGGCGTGCACTTGAACTGCAGGCAGTATTCGAGTTCGGCGCTGCCGCGATCATCGGCATGATTGCCGTGTGGGACGGCGCCAACGAGCAGGCGGAGCGCGCGGTGATTCTTGGTGTCTTCAGCGCAGGTCTGATCCTGTGGGCGTTGTGGAACCTGCGAGCCGACGCACACCTAGCTTCCACGTACGGCTCGGATTATGGGGCGCTGCTTCCTGCGACCCCGGTGCTGGAGCTACCGGCGTCCACAGGGAGCGCGTCATGACGCCGCCATGGGTGACTCGGCAAAGCGCAGTGCGCGCCTGGGTAGAGCCGCACTCGGAACGCCCCGAGCGTAAGGAAGCCAAGAAAGGCCCTGGATGGCGCAAGACGCCCTATGGTGATCGCGTCCTGGTATTTGATACGGAAACAACGACCGACACAGCACAGCGCCTTCTGTTTGGCTTCTTTCGACTATACATTCACGATGGATTGGCCGAAGAGGCATTGATCGTCTCGGACGTGCTCGATCAATCCGAAATGGAATGCGTCACAGAATACGCCGCGCGATGCGGGCTCAAGATGTACAGTCGCGAGCAGTTCGTTGAACAGATCTTCTATCCGGAAGTCTACCTTCGGGGTGCCGTCTGCGTCGGCTTCAATCTCCCATTCGACCTCAGCCGGATCGCATATTTGGCTCGATGCGGTTCCGGGCGCAATCGGCGCAAGTTTACCTTTGCGTTGAGCCGTCGGTTGACGTGGCACGATCTTCGCATCGAATCAACCACGGGCAGCGCTGCATTCATCGGTTTCACACCTAAGCGCAAGCTATACGATTGGGAACAGCCGTTTTTCAATGGCCGCTTCTGCGATCTCAGCGCCGTTGCGCGGGCTTTTAACGGGAAGCGGAATACACTCAAGAGCGCCGGGAAAGCGTACCGTGCATATACTCGCAAGATGGAGGCTCCGGAACTCGGATCAGTCACGCGCGCATCACTGACCTATGGTCGTCAAGATGTACGAGCGACCTGGGCGCTCTACAAGGCCCTACGAACGGAATACATCCACCATCCGTTTGCAACGTTTGCCAACGAGCGAAAGAAACCGAAGCATTCGAGGTACATGGGTCGTTTAAGTTCGACGGCCAGCGTGGCAAAGGAGTATCTCCGCCAGCTGGGCATCGCGCCGCTCTTGGAAAAGCAGCCGCGCTTTTCTCGCGAGTATCTTGGATGGTTCCTTTCCGCTTATTTCGGTGGACGAGCGGATGTGCGGGTCCGTAAGTTGGACGTGCCAGTCTGGCTGCTGGACTTCGTGTCCATGTATCCAACGATCTTCTGCCTTCAGCGGCTCGACAGGGTGCTCACGGCGCCGGAGATCGACCTAGAAGACGCGACGGACGACGTGACGGCCCTTGTGACGCAAATGGCTAGCGGTAGCCGCTACGTCTCACTCTTCGATCCGAAGCTGTGGCTGAAACTCAACTGTTTGGTACAGCTCGATCCGCACGGCGCGATCCTACCCATTCGGATGCGGGCAGAGGATAACGAACCGTATACGATTGCCGTGTCACCGATCCAGACCAAAGAGCCGCGTTGGTATACATTGGCCGACGTTTTGGCGGGAATGCTGTTAGGTGGTTCAGCGCCGACCATTCTCAAAGCCGTTCGTGTTGTGCCGAAAGGACGGCGCAAGTCGAAGGTGGCGCTCTTTCGCGGGTTAATCCCGTTGCATTCGAACCTCCCTTTCTTCAAGACGATCGTGGAGGAACGTCAAAAAGCAAAGAGCGAGAGCGAAGCCGACAAGACCCTCAAGCCGTTAGAACTGGGCTTAAAAATATTCGCAAACAGTGGTGCGTACGGAATCTTCGCGGAGATCAACGTGCAGCCGACCAAAACCGGGAAGACCGACGCGCCGGGGAACGTCTTTTCGGACACGAATTACCCGTCGCTTAATATCCATGACGAACGCCCCGGCGCCTACTTCAATCCGATCATTGCAACGCTAGTGACGGGCGGCGCTCGTCTTATGCTGGCTTTGCTCGAATCGGAGGTCGCCAAGCGGGGCGGCAGCTTCACCTTCTGCGATACCGATAGCCTTGCCATCAATGGTGGACCCGATTGCCCCAAAGGCATTCCATCGATAAGTGAATCGGATGTCGATGAGATCATAGAGCAGTTTAATGCATTGAATCCGTACCATCGTTCGATTGTCCCCAATCTGCTCAAGAAGGAGCATACGGAGCATCCGAACCTTCGATGCTTTGCCATCTCAGCCAAACGGTACGTCCTATTCAAGTGGTTGCCCAATCGGCGTATCGAGATCGTGAAAGCATCGGAAAGCGCCCTGGGAGCGATCATCGGTCGAACGCCAACCGAACGAACGGAGGCATTCGCGCGAAATGTCTGGCTCAAGATCCTGATGGATAATTTGAACGTAAGTGATGCACAACGAAGGGAGTCCGAAGCATCGATCAACTTCGATCTTCCGATGCGTCGCAAGTTTCCAATCAACCAACCGGCGATCTACAAACGCATGGCTGCATTCAACAAAGACCGTTCTTACGACCAATCCGTTAAACCATTCGGATTCGTACAGACGGTGACGCCTGAAACGCAAGTAGGGCGCAAGGATGTATTGCCCATCGCGCCACGCGAAGACGACGCCCAGGCGTCAATGAAGCTGCAATGGATCGATTTTAGAACGGGGAAGCGCGTTAAACTCGATTGGTTCGGAACGGGGCATGCGGGCACCGTTAGTGTGATGCGATTAGACGAGTATATCAAAAAGTATCAGGAGCATCCCGAAGCTAAAGCCGCCGATCAGCACGGCAATGTCGCGGGGGGGCTTACCATCGGACTGCTGTCGCGGCTTGCCATTCAGTCGGAGCCTGTTTGGCACATCGGGAAGGAAGTGGATCGCCTCGACGAAGATCGAGGGTCGAGTATCGTGTCAATCCTTCCCGTCGAATACGAGCGCGACGATCTCGATGAATGCATCGTGTCGCTCTCTAGGTTTCCGCAAGCCGAGGTGGCGGCTGAGATCGCGATTTCGGAACGCGCGTGGCGAAGCATCGTAAAGAGCGCCTCTCAGCCGCGTGACGCAACGGCGCGAAAGATCAGAGCATCCGCACGGCGACGCCAAGTTGCTCTTTCCGCCACGGACGGATTTCCGGCTGTCCGGGCACCAAGGTCTGCATGAACTGTCGGGTGGGGGTCGTCCGGACGTCAACCGCGTTTGAACGATCAGGCTTTCGACCCGTTCGGGGCACCCGGGCCATGGAAGGGAGGCGCCTGGACCACCCGCGATGTAAAGCCATTATCAGTCACGGTCCGGTTCAATCGTTCGAGTTAACCTAAGCGCGCTGAGGAGTTAAGTATGCGCATCATTTACGCATTCATATGCGTCATCGTTGTATGCTCGTTCGCGTCTGAGCCGATTATCGGGTCGGCGGCTACTGAAACGTTCGCGTCAATAGAACCCTCCCTGGCTTTGGTAATTTCGAAAGACGGCAAGCACGTGGGAGCGGGGACTGCGTTCTGCATCGGAAGCCACGACGACACGGCCTATTTATTAACCAATCGACATGTCGTAGGTACCGATTCATTCCCTCGAGTGATAATGCTTTCTGATCGAGATAGCTTGCAGCATGGACAGGTTGTACGAACGGCCACATTGGATGCGGTTGTCCTTGCGGTTTATCATTCATCGTGCCATCCGCTGACGCTTAGTGCAACGGCGCCCCCAGTCGGAACTCAAATCGGAATCGCGGGATTCCCAGCGTTTCAGTTTTCTCTAGCCAACGATCTCAACAGCCTACAGCCATCGTTCCATGAAGGATCGGTTAGCTCAGTGGCCGGTGACGGGTCGTTTATTGAATACGACGCTCAGACCGATCACGGCAATAGTGGCAGTCCTTTGTTCGATATGCAAACAGGGGTAGTATATGGCATGGTTACTGCGGTCAACACCGGGACGACGGGAGCGCTTCAAAACAACATAGCCTTATCGCTTCCTGCTTTGCAGACATTTCTTGATAATGCTAAGGCAAACGTCAGCTTCACATCAGGTTCCACCGGTACCCGAACAACGGTTTCCGTGACTCCCGGCTCAGTGGCGTCGCTCATTGACTCGCACTGTGGTCCTGGATCCAGCAACACGATAGTAACCACCCTGCAGCGTTCATACGCCGAGTTGAATGGGAATGACTATCCTACAGCGAGTTCCGACGCTCGTCAGGCCGTCGAATTATCTAATACTTGCGTCATGTCCTTATATCAAAACTGCCAAGGGGTGTCGCCTTGCAACGATACTGCGCACGTCATCGTCGAGACTTCCGAGTTGATGGGTCAGCAAGTGCTGAGGATCGCACAGGCTCGACTTAGCGGAGACTGGTCCAATGCGGAGCGAAATGAAATAACAACCGCGCTTGATTTGTGCAGTTCTCCCAATATTCATTCAGATTCGAAAACGTACAGTACCGCGCGTGGATTGATTGCCGAGTCTTTCAGAGTGCTCCGATCCAACTATCGTAGCCCTGCGATGGCAAACGCTGTCGACCTAGACGCCGTCCGAACCTGCGCTACCTCCATCAATGTAGAGTTCTAAGCTGTCGCGCTAAGAAAAGGATTTCTTTTGCAAAAGCCAGCACTTTTTCTTTCTGTCATCGTTGCGTTATTCTACCTCTTTGGTCAAACCGCTGTCGCCCGGCCTGCCCCCTCGCCTGCCCCTACTTCAACGCCGCTGGTACGAGTCACATCAGGAGATCTCATCAGCGTTCAACTGATCGGCGGAGACATCGGATCGCGAATATCGAACGAGAATGATACTTTCGCAGTAATCACTAGTGAGGATTACTACTTCCGGGGAAACCTCGTGCTGCCAAAAGGCTCGCCGGGCTATGGAGTTATAACCCACCTGAAGCGAGCCGGGATGTGGCACTCCGGCGGCGAGTTGAGCTTTACCGTAAAAAGGCTTGTCGCTCCGGACGGGAGCACCCTCGACGTTGAAACCAATGGCGCTACGGCAGATGCCGACAAAAACTCAGAAAAGAACGGGAACGAAGTAGGACAATATCTACTGTTCGGCCTTGCTGGGGTGTTCACTCACCGAGGCAACGACATCCTTATCAAGGACGGGACGATGTTTCACGTTGCCGTGTCAAGCACCACGGAAATACCGTCCATAACATATGGTACAAGGCCGGCGGCAATCAACTGGAATCTAGTGACAGTTAGAAGCGCCTCACAAACAGATATACAAAGCAGTGGTGCGCAGGCTGTTCCGTCCCCATCGCCTTCTCCGGGCTTGCCCCGACAGAGGACACGGTAAATGCATTCCGCCGATGTCCGCAACATCTTGTGGAAGACCTGGGATCCGCTGGGTCTGCGCACCTGGGCGAAAGTGCCTCATGAGTATGACGACTGCATAACGGACGTTCTAAATTTGTTAGAGAGCGATCCGACGGAATCGGAAGTGGCGTCTACGCTTAATCTCCTCTTTGTCACGCACATTGGGTGCGGAGTACTTCCCACGCCTATCAAAAAGAGCGCTCGCGCCGCTAAGATGTTGTTGAACCTTATTAACCGCAATGATGTAAGAGACAACGGACTTATCTAAGCAGCCTGACGACGCAGAATCCTAGGTCTGATTCTGTAGTCGCTAGAGCGAGCGACGCCGCTGCGACACCTTCGGACGACCCAACTCCTCTTACAAGAAGCGAGCTGCACATAAATTGCGAGTAATCAGTTTACCCCACGCGATGGCGAACATCCAGCGCACGCTAGCTGAGTCCCGCTGGACACCTTACTTTTTCATGGTGGGCGCTGGACTGTCGTTCCCGTCAATCCCGACTGCGTCTGAAATCGTCAAGCAGTGTGAACAGAAATACGCGGATCTGCGGGCATCCGACGAGCGTTACCCGGAACCAGCAGCGCCGTCTGGAAACGCCCTTGACACCTACTCATACTGGCTCAACTCGGCCTTCCCGGACCCATCGCTGTTGAAACCCTACTTAACTACGCTAGTGGACTCCGCGTATATCACTCCAGCTAACTTGCGTCTTGCCCATCTGCTTTGTGCTGGCAAAGTGGCAAATACTGCATTTACAACCAATTTTGATGATCTATTGACGCGATCCCTCGATCTTTTCGAGCAGCGTTATACGTTGTGCGACCACCCTAGAACGACCGAAAGAATTCAGGTTAACGTGGAGGAAACACAAATAGTTCACATTCACGGCTCGTTCCGGTTCTATGACTGCGCTAATTTGAAGGGTCGCGTACAAGAACGCAGGCGGGAAGACAGAGCAACATCGTCATCGATGATGTCACTGCTCGATCGATGGCTAGCCCAAACGGCACCCATTATTATCGGCTACTCGGGCTGGGCAAACGACGTCTTCATGACGGCCTTTCGAAGAAGACTTAAAGATCCACTTCGCTTTACTGCTTATTGGTTTCTTCACAATCGGCAACAGATCCGGTTACTACCACTTGATGTTCGCAACAGTGAAGACATCACTTTCGTTTCATCCGATGAGAGCCTTATCAACACCGACAATCCCCAAGCCAACTTTACGAAGGTTACATTAACGGATCCGGTCGATCAGCGAATTGTTGATGTTTCCGAATCGCTTGACGCAGCGGAGGTCCTTCAAGAACTAATAAAAGTGACGAAAGCTCCCCTACCTAGTTTCGTTCTAGACCCGCTTGGATCGTTGGCGAAGAAGTTTAGCGATGTGATGCCTCCGACGAATGACAACCGTACGGCGGACATTTACGATTTCAGACATGTTGTCGATCAAGTCCAGCGAGCTCGTCAACTGCTTCTGAGCGATTCGCCTGAATCGTATTTAAACGTCTTTCGAAAGCATTTACTGGAACTGAATGAAAAGTTGGCTCTTCAGGCCGCAAATTCGCTCGTAGCGAGAATACCACTGCTCAAGGCGGATGAATTGAAGTTCCTTGTCGTCGGCTTGCAACGACTGGGCAGGCATCTACAGAAGGAAGACCAACGACGGGCCAACGAGTTAATCGAACAATTTTGCTGGCAACTATTTGAAATACACAACGACGCTACCCTTCTTGAAGTAGGTGCGTCCGCATTAATTTCGGAGATCGTTGCTGCTGGGCAGAGCGCAAGGACAAGAGATCTTCTGGAAGAGCTTATAAATCGCTACAGAGCCTTCGAACAGACCTCGTATTTTGTTTTCTTGGCTCAAGTCGGCCTAGGTTACTGGTTCGAACAGCATGACGAATCGGAGCAGGCCCGGACTTTGTACGCACAAGTTGCGGCTGCGCTAGAAACGTCTGATCGTCCCATCGATGTCGCACTTAGACTAGACGCCGAAGTGCGATGGTCGCGGTTATCGATGGATTTCACATCGGAAGAGAGTGCAATCGACATCATCCGACGCTATGCGCAGGATGAACGAACCGAGGTTCGTTCCAAAATGGTAACCCTGATGATGGCTGAAGCCTCGTACGACGCAAAAATCAATATAGTGGAGGCAATTAAGCTGTTCAATGAGGCGGCGGATCTATCTGTCGGCGATCTGTCGAGAACTGCAATCGAGATGATTTATACCGTCGCTTCGCATATAAGTTTGATTTGTTGGAAGGAGGGAAATCTTGACGCCGCTTTTCTTATACTAACTACTGCTTCTCGCTTGGTCGGATCAAATCCGAAACTTCCACTCGAGAATGCTGTCGAGCTCCTTGCAACGCTAGCTAAATTGCAAGAGGAGCGTGGAGATATTGAAAGCGCAAAGGCGTATCGTTCAGATGCTACTGCGAAATCCGAAGGAGACGGCATGCTTACCGCTGAGGAGTCGCTAGAGTATGCGAAAGATATCCTCGATGGGAGCGAGGATGATTAGAACTGCGTGTCGAGGATCAAGTAGAAACCGGAAGTTTGAAGTCACTTTGTAATATCCCTCTGCGAAACCCATGGGATATTACAAAGTGGCTTCAAACTTCCGGTCCGCTTCACCTTCGCTATTCCGGCGCTCACCGTGTCCCCGAAAACATAAGTTAGTGGCCTGGACTGCTCACCTGCCTCTTCTAGAGTGTCATCCACCTTCTAATTACTCTGACCGATCAAATATTCGCGAACGCGCGCAATGAAAGCCCAGACATCTGTCGGCTCCGTTAAAAGATGGGGAAGTGCTTTCAGCGAGGCTGCTAGCCAGTTTGCCTTGTTCTTACGCGATGTACTCACCGCGTCATGGAGCCAACCCTCGAGTTCGCCTACTGGAACGATGAACAAACCTGAACGCTCGACAATGTCACACAGCTCGAAAAAAGCAACGCTCGAATCATCCTGTAGTGCGCCGGCGCCATTGCGCTTTGCGTCAAGCCAGGGATCGTTTGCAAAGCGTAGTTTATCACCCAGGTCGGAGAGGTCTTGCATTTGTGCTTGAACATCAGTCGTTGAGTCGATTCTTCTTTGGGTCGTTTCAACTTGCTTGACATAGCTGGCGCGCCTTTCTTCAAGCTTTCCGGGCCCCTCTATATCTCCAGCAATCCGTGCTCGCAAAGCAATCGCTTTTTCTCTTGAAGAGCCCTCAATACTCAAGGCATTCAGTAACTCGGTGAAGGTTCGAGCGTCGTTTAATATGTCGAAATCCACTATGGCAGCGCAAGGAACTCCCATTTCGTTGTAAGCGCGTGCTATTTTGTGAATAGTTTGCTTGCTTTGAGCATTTAGGAAATGAATATCATCACCTCTAAACTGACGATCATACACTCGTTGGTAGAGCAGTCTATCCGAGTCGCCCTCTGTAATTACAGCCCCGCGGTAGAACATCGCATCGAGGCAACGAGCGGATGAGACCAACGGGTCTGAAATTAAATCTTCTAATCTGCTTGGCGAGACAACTCGTGCGTGATTTACGTTCTCCGTTCGGGTGAGACGAATAATTGTCGCTTCAGACGAGGCATGAGCTATGCTTTGGACTAGGTCGACGCTGTGTGTTGAGATTATAATCTGTTGACTTCCAGATTCATGGATATATCTGCCCAGAGCCTGGATTTGCGGCGGGTGTAAGAAAGTCTCAGGCTCATCTATCAGTGTCACCGGACGTTTCGCAATATCGAGGCCTAAGCAAAGTGCCGCGTAGCTCCTGAGCCCGTCTCCTTGCGACTCTAACATCGAAAATGGCTCGAAGTCTAGGACTTGTTCGCGAGGATCGATGCTTACTGTTAAGATGTCCGAATCACCGACGCGTAGAGTGACGCGCGACTGAGTGCTATAATCAAGCCTTAAATAAGAGCTTGGAAATGCTTGCAATATTGCGGAGGCAAGTGATCGCTCCGCGTTCGCACCTCCACGAAACAAAAGATCTATTAGCGAAGTGGGGGCTCCCGCCGGGGCGACTTGCTTCAGGCTCGATATTGCCAGACGTTCCTCGGTTCCGAGACGCATAACGAATCCTTGGCCAAAAATACTGAGTATCTGCTGCGTTCGTTGTGCCGCGGATGCTGCAGCCGAGAAAATATCGACCACCGCCTTTTTTGAGAGATTATCTCGGGCGAAGGGCTCCGACATAGATGATGCAAGGCCCTCCACTCTAAAACCGTCAAGCCCTTTTTCGGTATATCGAAAGCCACTTAGTTTCACGGCCTCCTCAAGGGTACTTGGCAGAATGAGCCTTGCTCCCGTCACAACCTGCGGGCGATGATGAATGTTATTTGTGACAACCGCTTCGATGTCGCGAAGGGCTCTGCTCTTGCCTCCATTATTAGGGCCTACGATAATCGTCAATCTGGACAGTTTTACATCGGAACCGTCGCTAAATGACAGCGTTTCAATCACGCATGGCATGAGTTAAGTATATTTCCCCTTCACGCTCCGGCGATAATCTTGTACGTCCATTGGATTTTCAAACCGCCAAGATAGGTCAGACGATGAAGCGTGTATGTGAACTCGCCAAAAGGGAGGCCGCCCCCTTCTTTCCCAGGCATGCTAGATCTCGCAATCGGATACCCACGTGATAAAGCTCTCTTGGGGTCTATTTCGGCTCCGGCGATGCCCAGCTTGTTAGACGCAGTCGGCTAGGAGCGTTCGCTGTTTCCCTGAGTTGGTCGGCCACTGCAGTGGATAAACTCATGAGCAACGCTATCTGCGTGGCCGCGCGAGAAACACCAAAGGCCAGTTTCTGGCCTCAATGATTACTGGGCTCCATATTCTATGTAAATACGTCGCCAGGTGCCCGCAGGGACGAAAGTTTCAGTTCGCGCATCGAAGTGTCAAAGTGTGTTAAAAGCATTTCGGAGAAGCGTCCATGATAGACTCCGTACACTTCCTTGGACATTTTAACGCTTTTTCGTCCGATTAAGAAGAATTGCAGGACGCCATTCACGATACGCGGACGCAAGTAAGCTTGGTCCTTCCATTGTTGCGGTGTGTGAGTAAAGTCGCCGTCCGAGTCGATACTCCAGGTCTCAATATCGCCCACGCGAACCTTCTGTTTGAGGCTTTCAAGTAGACTCTCGGGCGTTGCCGACGCTGACGCGTAAACGCTAATGGCCACGGAATCGTTCCTTTTTCAATATGCTCCGCACGGTGTAATCGATACTGTTTAAATGGTGCTCGAAGTTCTTACGAAGAATCGTTTGGCAGTTTTGTCTGCTGTAACTAGCCGCATCCTCCGTGGGGCAAGAATTATTCCCTAGCTCGGCTCCCTGATGGTACGAGATCCACGCGAGCGCGAGCGGCACCAGTACCAAGACTCCCCGCCAGAACCAAGTTTTTGGCCAACAGAGGTAGCTGTCGAGTCTGTAGTCTTGAGGCGACTTTGGTTGATCAGGCACTCTTATCCGCCGGGTCTACTTGCTTTTGTGAGATCTGTTCATCGGGCGGCGCCAACACGGGAAAGTACTTAATGTCAGCGACCGAATTCTTATCAATGACGACTTGCACAGCGATCCGCGGTACCGGGTGATACGCCAATTCGCCTCGCGTATCGCGCGCTACTGAATGCCACTCTATCTGCGGTGGGTTTAGAACCCGCTTGATACGAAGCTCTATGTGCGCATCTTTTTGTGATGTCAGGTTTCCAACTAATATTTCCGACTTAAATGATTCCGCGGCTGTCGGGAAAATTTCCACGGTAGCGAATACCTGCTCAAGCGGGGTGCGACCTAGGCTTAGAAAATCGTAGTGGATCGAGAAATAGTCCTTGTCGTCTAAAACGGTCGGCGCTGCATACTCAACCGTTCGCGCTTGAGTGTCCACGTACAATGTGACGCGCGGTTTTTGATTGTCGTTATGATCGCATAACGACTGGCCAAGAATTGCTCGGCTTTCAAGGTCAAAAGCGTTCTGCGAGACTTCCAACGCTTGAGCAGACACCAAGAAGGCCTCCGAGGCTTTTAGAGCCGCATAGTATGCGGCCAGGAATGCTACGGTGCTAACTGCGACGAGCGCCCAGGTTGCGAGTGCGGCGGAGCACTCCGCCTGGGCGAAGAGACAGCGAAAAAACGGCGGGTGTTCGGGAAGCCAAAATGCGAAAGCGCAGATAGAAAAAACGAGCGCGGCGTAGCACGCGCTCGTTAGAATCACGGCAACCCTCGGCAACCGCGGAGCGGACGATTTAGGTAAAGTTGATTGAATCAATGCTTTCCCAAAGCCGCTGCTCACTTCTCAATCGATCCAGCAGCGTTTCAACGAAACGGTCCGGGCCGAGCGCGTTTACACTCCCGGTATCCTCGATGCGTAGAACGAGCTGCCGATTGACTATTCCGACGGGCTTCACCCCAAGATCGCTGAGTCGCTGAGTGATCGATTCGGCGTAGGCGGGGTCGAGAGCAGGCGGACTTGCGGGAGAAGCGAGTGCTGTGGTCATGGGTGGTTCCTCATCCATAACGTTTTCATGCCACCAAAAGGATTCGTTCAATCGTAGGGCTACCCTCCGAGACTAAGTTCGCGCTCCACCCGGCACGACGATTGACGAGCGAGAGCTCGACGCCTCATCGGGCTATTTTTGCGTGGGCCTTTTTGAACGTATCGACGCATTCTCGCCCACCGGCCGAGCTCGCCTCCCGGTAATCCCAAGTCTATTATTCTCAGAGAGGGCAGAGCCGCGCCGCTTCGCCGCTTCGCCTCCATGCCCTGGGCTTAACCCAGAAGCCCGTAGCTCCGCAAGTCGCGCATGCGCCTTCTCTATAGGTCTGGCAACTTCAGTGCTGTACTTCAGATAGCAGGTACGACCGCAGTATTTTAACCGCTTTCGCGGTAACCGTTCTTTGCAGTATCCGCAGCGCGAGTTCTCGCACATGTCGCGACGCTGCTCAATCGGCTTCGGTGCCTCACGTAGCAATCGCCGCTGTACTGTGATCCGACGTAGCTGCTTTGCATAGTCGCTAGAGAGATCCAGCGCAGCGCTCCGGAAGCGCGGCATCAGCGACTTCGCGAGAAGACCGGCGAGGTCAGGATCTAAGCGCACGATGCCATCTCGCAGCTCATGGAACATCACCGGTCGCATCGTCTCTTTCCGCAATAGTTCCAGAGCCCAGACATCGGCTTTTGCTCGCAACGGTTCCAGCAGATCGTAAATGAACGACTCTCGAAGTCGGTCGTCAATGTGGATCAGTCCCAGGTCTGGATCCAGGCCAACAGCCTCGCAGGCGATCCGAGTCTCGACCTCTAGCAATGTATACGCATAGTTGAGTACGGCGTTGAACGGGTCCGTAGCGTCTCGAACCCTGTCGCGGCGTCCGGAAGTTCGCGGCGAGATCGCGGCCCAATGGGCCGGAATCCGAGACAAAGCCCACGGTCTCCACGGAAGCGGCGTCTCGACCAGCACGTCCCAATAGAACTGCGCAGCACGCCCTTCCAGTCCCAGGAAGTCTACGAGCGTTGTCGCCTTCGAAAGTCCCGCTTTGCAAGCGTGGACTTGCGCGGTACTCGCGGAATTCCCCGAGACTGTTCCTATTCCGAGACGCGGAAAGTCTCGTTCCATGGCATGAATCTGCGAGTCCATCTTCTTCCCGAGGAGATACCGTGCCAGGTGCGGCGCATCGTCAGTGACGGCGGAAATTGCCTGGGCACGTTTCACTGGACCGTCGTGCGGGGCGTCCGGAACCATACAGTTCAGGAGGCGGCTGTCCGAGTCCATGAACGAAAGTGCGATGCCCATATCGGCGCACCACCTGATCGCGTCCATTGTGACCGTCCCGCCTGGGGCACGGACCACGATCCGGTTCACTCTACAGCGGCCGCGTGGAAAGCGAATCTCACGCCGGTCACCTTGTGTGAACCCATCGCGTACAATCAGATGGCCACGCTCAACGTTCAACGACGCGTTGTAACCGTCGACGGTCAGAATCGTGTCAGTCATTCGACAAGCTCCCGGAAAAAACGGTCGTGATAGCATTCTTGAGTCCGGCGAGCTGTGCGATCGGCACAGACAAGTCCGGTGGCGTGCCAGCCTTAAACAAGTCCATAGCCGGTTTTGCCGCTGGGTCAGCTTCGAGATACGCCGCCCCGGCATAGATCATGCTGCGCAGCGAAATATCGGTTCTGTCCGAACCAAGTTCGACGTCTTCAATCGATGGATAGTCCACTGTATGAGACTCGAAGGCAGCGACGCCGGCGATCCAGAGCTGTTGATTGAGGGCGAAGATACTACGCATAGCCGAAACCGTCGCCTGAATTCTAGCAATATCGAAATCTGATTCCAAAACCTCATGCAACGAGTTACGATGATTTACTCGTAGTATCGGAACGACGATGTTCAGTAGTACCGCAATGCTGGCCGCCAACGGGATGACAAGTGGGTCGTGGCCACCCATTATGTACAAGATTGGGCGAATTTGATAATCCTTGATAGATTCGTTGTTATAGGTTACACGGAGCCACAGTTCAGCAACTCTGACCAGAATGTCGCGCGCGACTTTCCGAGACGGACCTTCTTTTATTTTGCGGTCCGGGATGTATCGGCGCGCAATCATGCGGGCTAGATGATTCGCACGCGGCGCTACGAAGCCGCTGGAGTTATCGATGCGGTAGAGCTCACGGCTGAACTTGTTAAACATTATTCGTAGCTCTTTGCAAGCCCCGTCATGTACGCGATCCCACGGGACGGTCGGATATCTTCTATAAGCGAGTTCGAGCGCTAACCCGTCGTGGTCGCGCGAGAATCCAAATCTCCGTTCGATCTCTAGGATATACTGCAGATTTCGGTAGACGGGCGGATCAAGATAGTTGGCGCGCCCTACTCGAACGGACTCGATTCCGAAGCAGCGCCAACGCTGAAGCTTATCGGGGCTGATCTGAACGCCATTCCCCTTCAAGACTGCCATCGCTTCGGTGACCCGAATGCGTGATTCCACCTGTCAGTATTCGACCCGATCCGTTTTGGCTCCGCGCGAAACTGTCGAGCTAGAAGTCTATTTCGGCGGTACGTTAGATGGCATCGGGTCAAAGGAGGCCCGCTCGATGGCAGTACAGCAAACGCTCGACCTACGCGCGATATTCTTCAAAGAGGACGCCCGGCGCCGGGCGCTCGACGCAATTAGCATGAAGCGGCGCAACCCAGCCCTCTCCATGACGAAGGCGGCCAAACTGACGGGCACCACCCTCAAGACGGTGAAGCGCCATGCAGGGTCAGCGCTGGAGGTCCGCTCCGGACGGCTGGATGTGAAGCGCACCGATCATCTGGTGCGGCGCTTACGAATGCTGACGGCCCAGGGCGAAGTGACGGTCACCACGCGCAGCTCTCGAACGGCGTCGCGGGTGAGCGACTTTAACAACGCTGCCCGGGACTACTACCGCAACGGCGAAACCACCGCGCTGGAACGCTTTCGAGGGAAGCACGTTCGGAGCAAAGGTGAGACGTTCGAGTTCGTCACGGATCCAAAGGTGCTGGATCGCCTGGGCCGCGCTGGTGCAGTTTCATTTGCTGATATCTATGCGCCGGAGGCAGCGGCATGAACGACTACTCTACCGCATTAAAGGACGCGCGAATCCGCAAGGAGCAGCGCTTCGGCGTCGATGATCCACAATGCGTAACGTGTGGCAATGCTGAGATCGGCATGCTGTGCCAGCCCCGTAATGCTTGCGAATCGATTTTGTGCCGCAACTGTAAGGGGCGGAACAAGACGGTGACGGACAAGAGCCGCAAGCAAAAGATGCGGCGTTTCGAAATGGCCGGCTACTCCAAACCAATGTGCGTGGTGTGCGGTGAGTCGGAGGTCCGGATCCTGGAACTGGACCACGTCGAGAACGCCGCCAACAGCGAGTTCCGAGTGCCTCTTTGCTCCAATCACCACGCGATCAAGTCGCAAAGCGCCGAGGTTGGGCCGATGGCCGCGCTACGGTTACGCGATTCGAATCGGCGCGCGCTGGAACTGCAGGCGGCGTTTGAGTTCGGCGCCGCCGCCATCATTGGGATGATAGCCTTCTGGGACGGCGCCAATGACCAGATGCCGCGCGCCGTCTTTCTTGGTGTCCTCAGTGCCGGTCTTATCCTGTGGGCCTTGTGGAACGTCCGGGCTGATGCCCACCTCGTATCCAGGTACGGCAGGGACTACGGGACCATGCTTCCCGCAACTCCTGTTCTGGAGCTACCGCATCCGACCGCGAGCACGCCATGAGTGCACCATGGGTTACTCGGCAAAGCGCCGTGCGCGCCTGGGTGGAGCCAAACAAGCCCGAACGCGTCGAACCGAAGAACCGAACAAAAGGCCCTGGATGGCGCAAGACGCCCTACGGCGAGCGCGCCCTAGTATTTGATACGGAAACCACGACAGACACCGCCCAGCGCCTTCTCTTCGGCTTCTTTCGGCTATACATCCGGGATCGAATGGTGCAGGAAGCGATGATAGTCTCAGATCTGCTGGATCAATCCGAAATGGAATGCGTAACCGAATACGCCGCGCGATGTAATCTGAAGCTGTACAGCCGCGAGCAATTCGTAGAAGACATGTTCTACCCGGAGGTCTATCTGCGTGGAGCGGTCTGCGTCGGCTTCAATCTCCCATTCGATCTGAGCCGGATCGCCTATCTTGCTCGATGCGGATCCGGGCGCAATCGCCGCAAGTTCACATTCGCCTTGAGCCGTCGCTTGACGTGGCACGATCTTCGAATCGAATCTCCATCTGGGAATGCCGCCTTCATCGGCTTCACGCCGAAACGTAAACTCTACGACTGGGAAACGCCATTCTTCCATGGGCGCTTTTGCGATCTCAGCGCCGTCACGCGAGCCTTTACCGGAGAACGGCATAGGCTCAAAAGCGCCGGGAAAGCATTCAATGCATTCACCCACAAGATGGAAGCGCCCGAACTTGGATCGATTAGTCGCGCGGCATTGACCTACGGCCGTCAGGACGTGCGAGCCACCTGGGCATTGTACAGAGCGTTGCGCGAGGAATATTCGATGCATCCCTTCGCGACGTTTGCGAACGAACGAAGAAAGCCGAAGCATTCGCGCTACATGGGGCGCCTGTACTCGACGGCCAGCGTAGCGAAAGCCTATCTGCAACAACTAGGCATCGTTCCACTGCTCGAAAAGCAACCGGACTTCTCGCCCGAGCATCTCGGCTGGTTTCTTTCTGCGTACTTCGGTGGGAGATCAGATGTGCGCGTTCGCAAGACGGACGTTCCGGTTTGGGTGCTCGACTTCACCTCGATGTACCCGACGATCTTTTGCCTACAGCGGCTCGACAGAGTGTTGACTTCCCCGGTAATCGACCTGGAAGACGCAACAGCCGACGTGACGGCCCTTGTGGCCCGAATGGATAGCGGTAGCCGCTACATCTCGCTGTTCGATCCGAAGATCTGGCCGAAGCTCAACTGCTTGGTCCAGCTGGACCCGAACGGCGCCATCTTGCCGATCCGCATGCGCGAGAAGGACAAGGACCCGTATACGATTGCCGTGTCGCCCATTCGGACGAAGGAACTGCGCTGGTATACATTGGCCGATGTCCTGGCGGGAATGCTGCTTGGCGGACCATCGCCGACCATCCACAAAGCGATGCGCGTCGTCACCAGAGGCAAGCGCCGTTCGAAGACGGTCTTGTTTCGCAACAAATTTCCGTTGCGTTCGAGCCAGCCGTTTTTCAAGACCATTGTGGAGGAACGCCAAAAGATCAAGAATGATCCAGAAGCGGACGAAGCCCTGAAGCCGTTAGAGATGGGACTCAAGCTGTTCCTGAACAGCGGCTCATACGGAATATATGCTGAGGTCAACGTGAAGCCCGGAAACACGCGCAAGACCGTAACACCGGGCACGGTGTTCTCGGACGAGATTTTTCCATCGCCCAATATTCACGATGAACGGCCCGGCAGCTATTTCAATCCGATCATTGCAACCCTCGTGACCGGCGGCGCCCGCTTGATGCTAGCAATGCTCGAATCGGAAGTCACCAAACGAGGCGGATCGTTCGCGTTCTGCGATACCGACAGTCTGGCAATCACCTGCGGGCCGGACTGCCCGAAAGACATTCCCGCGATCTCGGAGGCAGAAGTCGAAGAGATTCGCGAGCAGTTCAACGCCCTTAGTCCCTATGACCGTTCGGTCGTTCCACATCTACTTAAGAGAGAGCATCCGAAGCATCCGAACCTTCGATGCTTTGCAATCTCAGCCAAACGGTATGTGCTATTCAAATGGTTGCCCAATCGACGTATCGAGATCGTGAAAGCGATGGAAAGCGCGTTGGGAGCAATCATCGGACGAACGCCGTCCGAAACAACGAAGAACCTCGCGCGCAATGCCTGGCTCAAGATCCTGATTGACAATCTGAGGGTGAGTAAAGCGCAACGAGAGGAATCAAAAGCCCTGATCGACTTCGACCTTCCGATGCGACGTAGGTTCCCCATCAGCCAGCCGGCGATCTACCAACGCATGAAAGCATTCAACGAAGGTTGTTCCTACGATCAATCCGTCAAACCATTCGGATTCGTACAGTCGGTAACGCCAGACACTCAACTTGGTCCCAAGGATATATTGCCGATTGCACCACGCGAAGACGATGCTCATGCATCGATGAAGCTGCAATGGATCGATTTCCGAACGGGCAAACGCATTGACCTCGACTGGTTCGGAACGGGGCACGCCGATACCATCAGCGTGATGCGGTTGGATAAGTATATTGAAAAGTATCAGATGCATCCCGAAGCAAAGGCTGCCGATCAGGATGGGAATCCCGCAGGAGAGCACACCATCGGATTGCTTTCACGCCTCGCAATCGAGTCGGTTCCGGTTTCACACATCGGAAAGGAAGTTGATCGCCTCGACGCAGATCGTGGATCCAGTTTAACCTTCGTTCTGCCCATCGAGTACGAGCGCGACGACCTGGCCGAGTGCATCGCCCTTTTGGCTAAGTTGCCCCAGAGGGAGATCGCTGCCGCGCTCCAGATCTCGGAACGGGCGTGGCGCAACATCGTTAAGCGCTTTTCCGAACCGCGTTGCGAGACGGCGCGTCGGATCAAGGCTCTGGCGGCACAGCGCTGGATTGAGTAGCGCAAGGTCCACCGCAACCCACAGCTGGGCACTCCGATTGCCGTGGGCATCTTAGCTGTACGCAACCGGCGCGCCTTACCGGTGCCTGGATCTGATAGCAGTGGCGCAAAATCCAACCTTCCACCAGTCGACTTGACAAAGTTTCCCAAAGAGTTGATACTGACTACTAGATTCGTAGTAGTCACTCTCGGAGGAGCGGTGCCCCGGAAGAAATCTCTCGTGCTCAGCGATCACGAAATACGCTTGATGGAGGTGCTGTGGGCTCGCGAGCGCGTGACTGTCGGCATGGTGGTCGTTGCACTGCCCCCGCCACTGCTAGCTTACAGTACCGTGTTGACGACGTTGCGCACGCTGGAGAACAAGGGCTATATCGCCCACGAAAAGATAGCCAGGGCCTACGTTTACTATCCTCGTGTTACGCGCGACAAGGCAGCTTGCTTTGCGGTTGCTGATGTTGTCAATCGATTCTTCAACGGTTCACACATCGCACTTGTAGCGTCGCTTCTCGATGATGCTCTCCATGTGAACGCATCCTTACCCGAGCCCCGGCTCGAGGTCTCGCTCCTTGAATACTAGCTTCATAAAATTTGGGGTCTCTTGAATCACAGACAGGCGATTGTAGTAGCATTGTTGCTGTCAATTAGCGTTGTGGCGGTCCAGGAAGCAATGGCCGACTCTTTGACAGTCCCTTCGGCGCTCACGCCGCAGATGAAATCTCACGTCGATGCGACGATGAACGCGGCGTTGATACGCCAGGGAGTTCCTGGTGCTTCGCTTGCGATCGCCCTGAACGGCCGAGTCGTCTATGCGAGAGGGTACGGCGTTCAAGACCTTTCTTCAAAGACAGAAGCAAGTATTCAGACGATCTATCCCATCGGCTCGAATACCAAACAATTTACCGCCGCCGCCATCTTACTTCTGCAGCAGCGGGGCCAACTCGCGTTGGACGATCCTTTATCAAAGTACGTGCCTGAGGCTCCGCACGCGAACGACATCACGCTTGCACAGCTCCTGGGACAAGTCTCCGGACTGCTAGACTATACGCAAACGCCTGAGTTTGGGAAGAACTCCTCAAGGAGCACGACGCCACGCGCGATGCTCGCGACGATTCGAGATTTACCGCTTTCATTTAAACCCGGCACGAGTTGGCAATATTCCAACACGAATTACCTACTGCTCTCCATGGTGATTGCAAAAGCATCAGGTGAGCCGTACCAGACGTTCGTCCGCAACGAGATCCTAGAGTCTGCTAACCTTCATACGGCCGCGTTCGAGAGCAACTCGCAAACTGCACCGCACGAGGCGCTTGGATACAGCTCATTCGCAATGGGGACGGCGCACGAGGCTGCTCCGACTGACTATAGTTGGTTTCAGGGAACGGGAGATCTCATGATGAGCGCGGCCGACCTTGCCCAATGGGATATCGCGTTAGATTCCGGTGCCGTGATTTCGCCAGAGTCATTCGAAAAAATGTCTACGCCAAAAACCTTACCAGACGGGACGAGCACCGGATACGGTTACGGGCTTGGTGCCGGTAACTCTTTTATCGGTCACGCTATAGTAGGGCACCTTGGTGGTTTCTCAGGTTTTATTAGTGAGGATATTACTATCCCGTCCGACCATGTCGCAGTGGTCTTGCTGAGCAACAGCGATACCTTCAATCCCGTCCCTATAGCGCACGACATCATCGCCGCGATCTACGCGCAGCCGCTACCTCACAGTCCGTCAAAAGCGTTACCGCATAGCGAAATCGAAGAGCAACAAGCTCGCGCGTGGTTAGAACGCGCTCTTGGCGGCAGGATCAACGCGACAAACGCAGATCCTGATTTTATGAGCTGGATAATGCCGTCGGCGGCGGCACAAGCGTCAGTCACAGCCGACTTGAGAGCCTTAGGTGACCGTCTCGGCGCACCAATCTCGTTCCAACTTGTAAGTCGCGACAGCCCGCCGGGTGTGCAGTCTTTTGAGTACCACGTTACATTTCCAAGGGACGTAGTCGATTTCCAGTATGCAGTGACTTCATCGGGCAAGTTGGATTATCTCGCATTTGCACCAGCCTACGATTACTGACACATGCACGTTAGATCGATTTAAGTGGTGAGGCCAGCCAGTCTCGCGGAGCGGCCTTCACGTGTCGGTCGCTCGGAGTAGTCTGGTTTCGCTCGTTTTGGATTGCCCCACTCCGGATTGACGGGCGTTCCGTACCGGGCGCATACTCGGTCTCGACGAGTCCCCGCACCCAATGCGATCTCTTTCGAGCGTTAGGAGTTTTACAAATGAACCGACCAGCCGCACAGGCCGCTATCGCAACGGCTTTCGTACGTTTTGGCGTGAGTCTTAGCGCGGCGGCTGCGTTGCTTGCGGGCTGCGGCGGATCGCAACCCCCGCTCGGCGCCTCGCCGCGAGGAATGGCGTCCCAGCAATCGCGGCCGGATAAGGCGTACGACATACTCCACGAGTTCGGCAACTCGCCGGGAGACGGAAAGAATCCGGTTGCGAGCCTTATCAACGTCAGAGGTATACTCTATGGTACGACGCTTACCGGAGGCTCGCATCTTTACGGGACGGTCTTCTCCATCACAAAGAGCGGTCAGGAAACCGTGCTGCACAGTTTCGGCACGCCCGGCGACGGAGTGAATCCCATGGCGAGGCTTCTTAGCGTCAACGGTACGCTGTACGGCACGACAGCCGACGGCGGGAAAAACGACTCGGGTACCGTCTTCAGTATCACAAGGGCCGGAAAGGAAAAAGTGCTATATAGTTTCGATTCCGCATACTCATACGACCGAAACGACGGCACGTTCCCTTTTGCAGGCTTAATCGATGTCGATGGCGTGCTCTACGGAACCACCTATGATGGTGGCTCTCATTGTGTCACTCGGGCCTGCGGTACGGTTTTTAGCATCACGACCCGCGGTAAGCATAACGTACTGCACAACTTTGGCGCAGGCACCGACGGCGCGAACCCTGCGGCAGCCCTGGTCAACGTCAACGGCACACTTTACGGCACGACGTACTATGGTGGCAAGGGCGGCTATGGAACGGTTTTTAGTATCACCACGGCTGGAAAGTATCATCTGCTATACAGCTTCGGGACAAACGAAAATGATGGTGGAAATCCTATGTCTGACCTGATTGACGTGCAAGGCACGCTCTACGGCACGGCGTCGGGCGGTGGCTCAGGCGGCGCGGTCTTCAGCGTCACTGCCGACGGCACAGAAAAAACCACCCATAATTTCGGAGGACGAGACGGCAGTGGACCCCTCGCGGGCCTAATCGAAGTAAAGGGCTTGCTCTATGGCACCACCGCAATGGGCGGCGCAAAGAATCGAGGCACGGTCTTCAGCGTTACCACGGGCGGCGAAGAGCATGTGCTGCACAGCTTCCGCGCCGGAGGTGGCGTGAACCCTCAAGCAGGCCTGCTTGAAGTAGGTGGCACGCTATACGGCACGACGTATGGTGCCCGCCAAAGTACGCACGGGAACGTCTTTTCATTAACGCCTTAAAACGCGGATAGATCATTCGCCGGTTTAGATAAAGAGAACTCGACATGGCTTCGCGATTCGCGGGCCGTGTTTACTTGCCACGGACTCGATTCGGCGGCCGCAGCGCAAAACGCCAAGTGCTCATGGCATTCGCGGATACCTCGTACTGGGTAGCGTTGCTGAGCCCCAGAGAAAGTCTGAATGACATCGCGAAGGTCCTGACGGCAGAGTTGCAAGACAAAAAAGTCACCCTTGTCACAAGTTCGTACATCGTAGCCGAGGTTCTCGATCGATTCTCGAAATATGGAGCCGCAGTGCGCGCCGCGGCAAAGTCTCTAGTAGACGATCTGAGAATCAGGACCGACGTAGTTTTCGTAGAGGGAAGCCCAGACTACGTCGAGCGCGCGTTGCAGAGATACGAAGAGTACAAAGACAAGATCTGGAGCTTTACCGATTGTTCCAGTGTAGTCATTATGCTTGATCTAGGCATTACGGACGCTGTGACATACGACAGTGACTTTGAGCAGGCATATTTCATAGCCATGATGCGCCACTAGTGAAAGATAGATCTCAAGCCTTCCCTATGATGATGCGACTCTGCGAGGAAACGTGAGTCGCGTACCCTTTGTAGGAACAGACCTGACCTCGTTTAGCAAGAGCGCACTAGTCCTTGCCTACATCGCTAACGATCTTCTTACCAAAACCTATGACTATCTAATAAAACTTGAAGAACTCGGTCATGTCGTTAGAGACCTAGATTTTGAAGGTCACCTCTAATCGAGTCTCTTGCGTCTTAAGACAGCGGCCCGTCCGAGGATGAGCCTCGCAAAGATTTAACAGCTGTTTCACATTGCGCTCTGAGACCGTCACAGCATAGATCGCGGAAAACAAATGAGGCATTTGCTCTTGACTGCTCGACCATCACGGCTGTCGGCGCTCGGCCGTGTATTCGGCAATTAACGTCAGCGAGTCGAGCCGTTAGTAAGGCCACTAAGTTCTCTGCAGCCATTTTGTGAAAATTGTTTTCCATCTTGCCCACGAATGCTTCACGGGAGACCTCTCTACCGTCAATTTCATATTTTATTGAAGCGTCAAACATACGGCGCGAGTTCGACGCTGCATAGATTAGTCCGGTGCTTTTGCAAGGGTCGGAAGGTCAGTCGGTAGAGCGGCCGGGCGGATCAGAGTTCCGGAAATGTTTGATCCCGACTGCGAGAGGGACCGGAAGTTTGAAGCCACTTTGTAATATCCCTCTGCGAAACCCATCGTGTCCATCAAACATTGATTGGCGACGACGCCATCGACGTTACGCCCCGCGTCTTCGGGGTGTTCGCGCGCGTGTTGTGCGATGCCGCCGGCGATTGCTTTGGCGATGTCGGGCATCGACATGCACGATCCGTCGCCGGTTTCGAGTCCACCACCATCCCCGCCGCCGTGATCGACCAGATCGATCCACGTCTGCTTGGCACCGTTGGCTTCGGCGTTATCGAGCGTGCGGGAAACGAAGCGCGCGAGCGTGCCCTCATCGCTCATGTCGTCGGGCGCTCCGCTGTGCACGTTTCCGATGGATCCGTCTGCAATCGTGTACCGGTCGGTGTGCAAGTCTCCGCTGTGACGCGACGTCGTATCTTCGACGGTGAAATCGATGCGTTCGTCGCTGCGGCTCGCGGCCAGCGCTTGCGATAGCGTCGCACCTTGAATGTCGTCGAGATTGTTGTCGCCGTCGCGGTAGATACCGAATTCCAGCGATCGGCGTGACGGTGTGATCGTAACGTTCTGCAGCATAAAGCCTCCTGACGCAAGTTGTCAGGAAGCTTCTGCTTCGTTCGCGACCGCTGGCTAGGGGTTAGTTTTGGTTACAACGCGCTGTCGGGGCTGGTGGCGACGCCGAAGGCGGCGCTCAAGCTATTGCTGTAGGTCTGAACCGGAACGCCCTTCGGATAGGTTATTTCCGAAACCGCCGGGGCGAACGGAGCGCTGATGAACAGGTGCTTATTGGCGGCGTCTAACGCGACTGCATACGCCGCAGTAGCCGAGTAGGTTGTCGACGGCTTCGTTGCACCGGACGGAAAGACGTACACGATGGCGTCTTCCTGGTCGGCGATCAGCAGCTCGCCTTTCTTGTCGATGGTCATGCTGCCGGCGTACCCGAAGGCGATGTGGATGCCAAGATTCGTCCCATTGGTCGATCCGGGCGCGAATTCGAGCACTTCGATGTCGCCCTGTTGCGAATCGTTGTACGCGACGTACAAGTTGTTGCTCTTGTCGAGCGCAAGGCCGGCCGGGAACGTGCTAAACGGAATGGTTTGCGTCGGCGTCTTCTTGCCTTTGGCGTATTCCAAGACATCTCCATCGAAGCTGCCGTTGAAGTTCGACACGTACACCGTTCCGTCGGTCCCAGCAACGACGTATTTCGGTGAACCCGCACCGGTGAGCGTCTTAGAAAGTTTGGTCTTGCCCTTAGCGTATTCGGTCACCGTACCGGCGCCGAAGTTGCAAACGTACAGCGTACCCTTCGGATCGACGAACGCTCCGTCGGGGGCTGAGATGCCGTCGGTGATTTGGCCGACCGGCTCGGGGCTCGACGATTTCTTCGTCGAGAAGATCGCGATTCGCTGATTGAACTGATCCGAAACGTAGAGCAGGCCTTTGCCGGCTTTGGCTTCGGGCGAAAGCCAGCCGGGCGCGCGAACCGCCGCGCCGCTCGCCGGCCGCGCGCCGAGGACGCCGTTTTGGGAAAGCGATTGAGGTTGCGATTGCGCCACCAGTGGCGATGATGCGGACTGCGAACAGCCCGATAGCAGGGCGGCGACGCCCACTGCGTACGCCGCGGTTGGTAGTGTGCGTAACGACATCGCGGTTGCTTCGCCTGTGGCGGGAGCGTACCTATGCCTACGGTTACTCGGGAACCGCGTTTAGACTCGCCGATTCCAGCCGAGAAGCGCGGCAAGATCTTTGATTTCATCCGTCCGTTGGGGCCGCGGCGACAGGTTGTTGGCAACGAGCAAATGTTTGAGTCGTTGATACGCCGGTCCGTCTGGGCCTGCGATTTCCAGAGCGGTTTCGGCAGAACGCCGGGCGGCAGCGTTCTCTCCTTGCAGACCCAGGCTTCCAGCCCGCACGCGATGCGTCCACGAACGAATGCGAGCGTCGGACGAATCGGATTCGCGTTCGACCATCGCGCAAATCGCTAATGCGGCTGCCGGTCGCCCCAGCAAATTCGTCGCTTCGGCTTCGAACAAGTGCGACGCCCACCACGCGTGCGATTGCGCGGTCGCTTGCGTTCTGCTTTCGCGCGCCAGGGCGATTCCGGCGCTTGCATCGCCGCGATCGATGGCGATGCCGCTTAGCATGCTGAAGATTGGTGCGACCGGGGCGCCGATGGCTTGGTGAAGCATCAGCGACTCTCGTGCTAATCGTTCGGCCTCTTCGTAGCGCCGTTCCGAGCGGGCGATCCCGGCCAGCAGCAACAGCGACGATGAAATGTCGTCGACGAAACCTTGTTCCATCGCGAATCGATAGAAGGCGACGCAGATCGCGCGCGCTCGCTCCGCACCCGATCGCCCGTCGATAGCGAGCATAGCGTCGACGTTGAGATACTGTTTGCGTGTCAGCGTTGACACGGCGCCGGACGCGGCGGCGGGATTCCGCGCGTGTGTCCGGATGGCTTCCCGCAGCTTGCCGAACTCGAAATAGAGAAACGTCAGCGAGGTGTAGCAATAGCTGCGCATGTCGGCGTCGATCGACATTCCGTCGTCTCGCACTCGAAACTCCTGAATACAGCGCTCCAGCAAGGCGGCGGCTTCGGCAGATCGGCCAGTGTCTCGAAGCTCTGCTGCTCGACCGATAGAACGCCATGCGGCCGCCTCGGCTGGGTCGCCGCCTTCGCCGATGAGCGCCGACAATTTCCGGGCTGCGTCCACGTGCCCGTCAGCGGTCAGCGAAACAGCTGCTGCCAGCCTCCAATCGCCGATCGTGCGATCGTCGCGGACTCCCGGACGTTCCTGTAAAAACGTTGCGACGCGGCGCCGTGCCTCGTCGAGATCGCGATAGAATTGCCGGCGCGAGATTGCCAAATCGCCGACGACCGATTTGTGTGGTTCGTTGGCTAAATCGCAGCGCGTAACGATGGCATGCAGACGCTCGCCGCGAGGTTCGTGGCGAAGGCGCCGCAACGCGTCAAAAACGGCGCGCCCCGACGGATCGTCGCCGTCGCGGCCTATTCCAGCACTGCGGATAACGGCGGCTACCGCGTTCGAAGAACGCATGCTGTCGCCTGCGACGGCCCCCCTAGAAAACCCTACCGGCCAAAGCGGGCTGTGGTATCATCCAGGCTATGCTTGGGCCGCGACGACGTGCAGCCGTCGTCATCGCGATTTTCCGTACCGCGCCGCACGGTATCGTCTTTGTTGAGCGTGCCGCTCATTTACGCGATCATCCCGGTCAGATCGGATTACCGGGTGGCGGCGTGCATGCCGAGGACGCGACGCTTGCAGACACCGCCGTACGCGAACTCGACGAAGAAGTCGGCATCGATGCTTCGCGCGTGCGGCTGGTCGACGAACTGCCCGTGATCCGCCAACGCATCGCCAATAACTTCGACGTCACGCCGTTCGTTGCGGTAGTCGAGCCCGGCGAACTGCGCATCGACGCAAGCGAAACGGCCGGGGTCTTCGTGGTGCCGCTCGTGCGCGTGCTGGCATTTGCCGGTCACGAATCGTCCATCGATTTTGAAGGCCGCCGCATTTGGGGTTTGACGGCACGGATTCTACACGAGTTCGTCGATCGTTGGAACGATGGCGGATCCGGGCGCGTGCTCGAGCACCTCACGGTCGCGGGTCACGACGGAGGCGGCGAGGCTGACGGGCATTCTTTCAGCAGCGTGTAGCCATCGGCGCTGGTGTGGTCCATAACGTAGCGCACGATCGATGGCTCCGCATCGCGCTTGTCCGGCGGCGGCTGTTGAAATGTTGTGGGGAAGTTCGGATCGTCGCGGTTGCGGCGCGACCACGGATTAGCTGCTTCGCTCGGATAGTACCACTGATAATCGAGTGCGATCGACCCCGTGCCACCGTTCGAATAGTGAACGGTCATCGCAATGGTGACGTAAAATCCGCCGGTGGCCGCATCGTATCGCGATCCTTCGGGATCGGAAAAGGTCACGAACCCGCAGGGCTGCGCACCGCCGGTTCCGTTGCCGCCGCGATCGCCGCTTCCCGAACCACTCGCTCCGCCTCCGCCGGTTCCGGTTTGCGAACCGCTACCGGCGCCGCTTCCGCCCGACGGTAGGTCGACCTCCGGGCGCGCGTGGGCCGTCGATCGAACGATCGGACGTAGCGATCCGGCCCTGAGAGCCGGCGCATGCCGCACGTGCACGTCCGTTGGCGGCGTCGAACGCGCCGGTCGCGCTCCTATAACCGGCGGCGCCGTCGCCGTAGCAATCGGTGACGGCGTTGGGTTCGGGTGCCGTTCGATGCGAGCGAGCGTGACGGGCGCGACCGTTTCCGGGCCTAGATTCGTCCGCAGCGCCGGAACGATGGACGCGACTGCTCCATGCAGTGCGAACGCTCCGATGGTCGCGGCAAGCAACCGTCTCGCGCCGCGGTTAAGCCGGAAAGGCACGCCGATGCGCTCCTCGAACCCCGCACACCGTGCCAGTCGACGCTTTTATTCGAACGATTCCGGATTTTCCGATTCCGGGCATTATGTTCCACGACATTACCCCGTTGCTCAAGGATAAACTAGGATTCCGGGACGCAATCGACCTGTTCGTTAAGCGGTTCGAGAATCGTGGCGTCAGCTGGGTCGTCGGCATCGAAGCGCGGGGATACATCTTCGGCGCGCCGTTGGCCTACGCCATCGGCGCCGGTTTCATTCCGATTAGAAAACCCGGTAAGCTTCCGCACGAGACGCTGACCGAAGAATACGCGCTGGAGTACGGCACCAACGCGCTGCAAATTCATGCCGATGCAATACCACGCGGCGAACGCGTCGTGGTGGTCGACGATTTGCTGGCTACCGGCGGCACGGCTGCTGCGACGGGTCGTCTGCTCGAAAGGATGGGCGTGACGGTGGAAGCCTTCGCATTTTTATTGGAGCTGCGCGGCCTGGGTGGACGCGAAGCGTTGACCGGCGCGGAAGTGGTATCGTTTATTGAACGTTAAAATGACCCGGTTATGGGCGGTGCTGCTGATGCTGGCCGCCGTCGCTATGCTGCCGTTGGTAACGGTAGCGCGGCCGTCGGCAACGCCGACGCCTGCACCGACACCGACGCCCGTTGCAGATCCGCAAATCACGAAGATCGTGCGCCAACAGTTTGTGGCCTGGCAGGCCGGCAGTATCAATCTGAAGCTCTACGCGCCGGAAGTGTTGCCGAAACTTACACAAGACAAAATCGACCAGACGTCCCATGCTCTAGAGGGTCTTGGGCCGCTCATCGACACCGTCTACATGGGACCGTTTTCCGCGCCCGATATTCCGCCGGAAGCGCGCGGTTATATCTATCAGATGCGCTGCTCGGCCGGCAACGTGTATCTCTGGATGATTCTCGATTCCGACGGCAAGATCGCGACCATTTTCTATAAGGACAAATTCGACGTCGAAACGGTCGAACGTCCCGGCGAACCCGGTGCGTCGGCCGGAGCATCGCCGCCGCCACCGTAGCTTCTGCTACTCACTAGGGAGGATCACGAGTTGTCTACTTTTCCAACAGCCCGCCGCACCGCGGCGGGCGCTTTCCTTATCGCGCTGATGATGGCCGGCTGTTCCGGCAATAGTATCGCTCCAACCGGTTCCAGTGCCGGCGCCGGCAACTCTGTGGCCGGCCAACGTAGATCGTTGAGTCAGTATCGCGCCCTTTCGAACGGACAGGGGATACGATTGGAGGCATCCCCCGCATTAATCCGCGGCTGGATGTCACCTGAGGCAAAAACCGATAGTAACGCAATCTATTGGGGCAACTATGATACCAACACGATCACGATTTACTCGTCGAAAGGTGTCAACGGTAAAGAGTTGGGCCAGATAACGACCGGCCTCAGTAACCCGGAGCGACTCTTCGTCGATAAGAACGGCAGCGTCTATGCTACCAATATCGGCAACAATACCGTCACCGCATACAAAGCCGGCGCAACGACGCCCTTCTTGACAATCAGCACCGGCATCGACGGTCCAACCGGTCTGACCGTCGATGCGGCCGGAACGGTGTACGTTGCCAACGTGAATACCGATACGATTACCGAATATCCCAAAGGCAAGACCGCTCCGTCGATTACGATCGATGCATCGGCCGAATATCTCGCAACCGACGCCAACGATAACCTGTACGCCGCCGAGTACCCGAACGTCGAGGAGTATGCGAAAGGCTCTAGCAGCGGCACCAGCCTGGGTTTGTCCATTGGATCGCCGGGTGCTCTGGAAGTAGACGGCAAGGGCACCATCATCGTCCTCGACGAGAGCAACGACGATCTCGACTATTTCCCGGTTGGAAAGACGTTGCCGTCGAAGCAAGTTGCGCTGGGGGGCTTCCCCTTCGGGATCGCTCTGAGCAAAAACAACAAGCAGATCTACATAAGCAACTCAGAAGGCTCAAACTTCCTCGTTCAAACGCTCAGGTATCCGAACGGCACGGCGCCGAAGACCAAACTGAGCACGAACGTCGGCGGTTGGCCGATCTCCGTTAACCCCAACAACGTCCTCGGAAAATAAGAGCAAAACGCGAGATGCGGGCCGGTTTATTCCGGCCCGTGTTCTTAAAAGCTGGCGATTTTTCGGTTCCGCGCTATAATGGGCGGAACCGTTATGACCATTCAGGAGCTGACCGACCGCGTTCGGCGGTACGACCCTGACCTCGACGATGTGCTGCTGCGGCGCGCGTATGAGGTAGCCGATGCTGCCCATGCGGGCCAGCACCGTGCCTCTGGGGAGTCGTACATCGAGCATCCGCTGGCCGTCGCGGGCGTGTTGGCCGAGCTGGAAATGGACCGCGAGACGATCGCTGCGGCGCTGCTGCACGATGTGGTCGAAGATACGTCGATCACCAACGAACAGGTTGCCTCCGAGTTTGGCGACGAGATCGCGCGGTTGGTGGAGGGCGTGACGAAACTCACGCGCATTCCGTATCAATCGAAGGAAGACGCGCAAGTCGAGAACCTTCGCAAGATGTTCATGGCGATGGCTCGCGATATTCGCGTCATCATCATCAAGTTGGCAGACCGCTTGCACAACATGCGCACCCTGGCCAGCCTACCACCGGCCAAGCGCATTTCGATCGCTCGCGAAACGCTCGATATCTACGCTCCGATCGCGCATCGTTTAGGCATTTGGAAGATCAAGTGGGAAATCGAGGACGATTGCCTGCGTTATCTGGATCCCGAGGCCTATCGCGATATCGTCGAGCGCGTTGCGAAGACGCGCAACCAGCGCGAAGCCGACGTCGACTCCGTCATCGATCGTTTGCGCGGCGAGTTCGGCGAGATGCACGTCGAGGCCGAAATCCAGGGCCGTCCGAAACATTTTTATTCGATCTATACCAAGCTCAAGAGCGGTCGCGACTTTTCGACGATTTACGATCTCACGGCGATCCGCATCATCGTCGATAGCGTCAAGGATTGTTACGCCGCGCTCGGCGCCGTCCACGCGCTTTGGACGCCGTTGCCTGGACGATTCAAAGATTACATCGCGATGCCAAAGCCAAACATGTATCAGTCGCTGCACACGACCGTCGTTGGTCCGACCGGCGAACCGCTCGAGATTCAGATCCGCACGCTCGAGATGCATCGCACCAGCGAATACGGCATCGCCGCGCATTGGCGTTACAAAGAAGGCGGCAAGGCCGACCAATTCGAGAATAAGCTTTCCTGGCTGCGAGCCTTGCTGGAATGGCAAAAAGACATGCGCGACTCGCGCTTGTTCATGGAAAATCTCAAGCTCGACCTCTTCGATTCGCAAGTGTTCGCGTTCTCTCCACGCGGCGACGTGTTCTCGATGCCGGCCGATGGTACGCCCCTCGATTTCGCCTATCTCGTGCATACCGATGTCGGCAACCATTGCGTCGGCGCCAAAGTCAACGGGCGCATCGTGCCGCTGGATTCGCAACTAAATAACGGCGATATCTGCGAGATTCTCGTCAACAAGACGAGCGGTCGACCATCGCTCGACTGGTTATCGATCGTTAAGACGTCGAGTGCAAAGCATAAGATCAAGCAGTGGTTCCGCAAAGAACGGCGCGAAGAAAACGTGCTGGCCGGACAAGAAGCGTTAGAGAACGAGTTGGCACGCGCCGGCGTACGCGTCGATACGGCGCGCGGGTCGCTGATCGAAACCATCGCGCACCGGCTCAACTGCGCGACGCCGGCAGATCTCTATGCGGCGATCGGCTTCGGCGACCAATCCGCGCAGGCAGTGGTCAATCGCATTCGCGACGAGCTCAAGAGCGACAACGTGGTCGATCTTACGAAAATGGCGCGACGCCCTGCAGCACGCCGCAGCACGCGCCGCTTGAGCGGCGTGCGCGTCGCGGGCATCGACGACATGCTGGTGCGGCTATCGAAATGTTGTTCGCCGGTACCGGGCGATCCGATCATGGGCTACGTGACGATCGGACGCGGCGTGAGCGTCCATCGCGCAGATTGCCCAAACGTCGCGTACATGAACGCGACGCCCGAGCGTATCTTGCAAGCGCAGTGGAACGTCCAAGAAGAGGTATTGCATTCGGTCGATATCGAGGTCGAAGCCGAGGACCGCGCGCAGCTACTGCAAGATATTATGAGCGTGTTTGCCGAGTTCAAGACGCGGGTCAGCTCGGTGACGGCGCGGGTCCGGCGCGACCGGGTAGCGGTGACCAGCCTGACGATCCAGATCCACGACTTGGACCACCTGCACAAGATTTTGATGCGCCTTCAGGGCCTGCCCGAGGTCCGTCGCGTGTATCGGGTGACCAAGCGCGAGCGGGTCGCTCCCTAGCTTTCCCTGGACGGACCGTTGCGCGCCATGGGGGCATTGCTGCCGCCCGGAAGCGTGTGATAGGATTCGTAGGTTCCGGGACCGGCTTTAACCGGCCCGATCCGACCCGCTGCCCGCCGCGTGGGCGGGCCGCCCGCTTGCCGGGTGTCCGCAGATGGGATCACAATGACCGACTATGAAGTAACGTACATTCTCCGCCCCTCCCTCGAAGAGAACGAGGTCGAGGAGCGCTCCAACGCAATCGCCGACATCATCCGCAATCAGCAGGGCGAAGTCGTTGGCATCGAGCGCATGGGCAAAAAACGTCTGGCCTATGAGATCGATGACGTGCGTGAGGGGAACTACGTCGTTATGCAGTTCAAGAGCGACGGCGCGGCCTCCAAGGAACTCGAACGGCTGTTGAAACTGCACGAGGATGTTTTGCGCGCGCTGGTCGTCCGGCTCGACGAGAAAATGATCCGGCACATGGCCGCGGTTGTTGCCGCAACGCCGCCGCCGCCGACACTACCCTACTAATAGCGAAAGAGAGAACGCGATGGCAGGTTCGTACAACCGCGTCATCCTGGTCGGCAACCTAACGCGCGACCCGGAGATCCGCTACACGCAGTCCGGCAAAGGCGTGACCAAGTTCACGCTCGCCGTTAACAACCCGCGCAACAAAGAAGAGACGACATTCGTCGACATCGTTGCGTGGGACCGCCTCGGTGAAACCTGCAACACGTATCTCAAGAAGGGCACGAACACGCTGGTCGAAGGCCGGCTCGTGATCCGCTCGTACGACGACAAGGACGGCAACAAGCGTAAAGCCACCGAGGTCGTGATCGACAACATGCAGATGCTCGGCTCGCGCACCGGTAGCGGCGGATCGGGCGAAGAAGGCGGCGAGTATAGTGGGGGCGGTAACGGCGGCGGTTACAACCGCGGAGCGTCGTCTCCGGCCGGCGCGGGTTCGTCTGGCGGCGGCGGTTTCGAAGGGGAGATCGAAGACGAGATTCCGTTCTAATGTTGTCTCACGGTGTCTAGCGATTTTCGCCTAGATACCGGTAAAATAGGTAGATAACGGTAAATGGCGTAGTCCGCGTCAGAAGCAAAAAGAGAGCCCTGAATCAACGGGGCTCTCTTTCTTGCTCCGGATCATTCGATTTTGCGTTAAGGATTGGAGGCGGAGCGCTCCGTTGCGTTTCTGATTGCTCCAAACTCCGACTTTGTCAAACCATCGGAGACGACGATGACTTGCTCCGTACCTAGGCGCCATTGCTCGGTCGCATACCCATGGCGCGAGCGATAGTGCGCCACAGCGGATTGCGAAATCGTTGCCGGATTCGCCAAGAATATCCACAGTTTATGACCTTTGCCGTCGTGTGGGTCCGCGAGAGCATACGTTATGACCAGTAAGCCGGTCCCGGCCATGTCGATCTTCACCGGTGTGGCGCCATTGGGTAAGCCAGTCGGGATAATGGCTTGAAAGTCGAGTTGCTTGGTCGCGTCTTGAATATCGGCTTCCGAATGAATCTCCCGCGACGAAAATTTTGCAGTGCCGGCCGAGACGACCATTCCACCCGACGGGAGGAAGGTCAGATGCGCCTGATGCGTCACCTCAGCGGCTGCCGCAATCGCGGCGATCGAGAAGCCCGTGACAAAGATTGCTATGATGGAGCGCCGCCGCGACGGGCGCCGCACAGGACCTCCGGTTGCGGCACGAATTGCCGCTAGCGGAAACGGGGGGGCTTCGATCCGGTCGCGCGCATCGCGACTCATGACCAATAGATCAGAGTGCATAGACCTCTTCGCCTTTCGAATGAGTGGATGAAGCGTGTTCCTTGAGGAGCGGTCGAAGTTTACGCCTTGCCGTGAGCAATCTAAACCGCACGGTGGCTTCAGGAATCCCCAGAATCCTACCGATCTCGCGGCTCGTGAGGGCTTCGAAATAATGGAGCACGATGACGGTGCGCAACTTATCGGACAGCGTCCCAAGGGCGCGCCACAGATCGATGAGATCTGAGCGATCATCGCAGTAGCCTACGTCCGTCGACAGCGTCATGGATGCCGCCTCTAGCTTTTTCTGCTTAAGCGCCTCGCGTACTACGATCCGATAGAACCAGGTGCGAAAGGCCTCGGGGTTTCGCAACGACGCAATGCTGCGAAACATGATAACGCATGCTTCTTGTGCGACGTCCTCGGCGCTCTGCCGATGAGGCAAGATCGCCACCGCGAGGCGATAGGCGTCGACCCATACGGCCTCGAGCAGCCGCTCGACGTCGGCCGGACCCCCGGAGCGGGCTGCCTCGATGATCTCTTTCGGTACCTGAGGCCCCATCATTTTTTCCTTAGTACAATATGTAACATCGACCTATAGAGCGCAAAAGGGGTTGAAGTGTTTGATTCGTCCGAGAAAGACGTTCAGCCGCTGATGCCGGAGCCTAATCTCGGCCACCCGTCTTAGGCCCGAGATACCGTGAAAATCCCGCCCCCTGGCTCAGATAGCGGTAAATCCGGGAATTCGTGAGACAGCCCCGTTCTAAAACAGCGAAATCTTGCGTGTTCCCAACGCTTTTTTGGAAGGGCTCGGTCTTGCGACCGGGCCTTTCTCTTTGTACGTTTGAAGCGAGGAATTAAAGGCGCGCCGGCTTCGCAACGTATCGAAACTGACCGGCGAGCCACTCGCACGTGCTGCCGTCGGCCATCACGAACGACTCGAACCCTTCGACGTCGGGATTGAAGTCGGCGTTCTGAACTTTGGTTGCAGGCCAATTCACCCGCGGCTCCTGCCGCGCCGCGGCTCGCGCTCTGCTATTGGAGAATTGGGGGGACTTTACCAGTGCGTTCAACGCCGCCGCGAGTCTTTTTGCATCGTCCACTTTGCTAGCTTAAGACGCGGCGACAAACATCCTCCGAATTGCGCGAGGCGCGCGTCCTCGGGCTACTACGCGCGCAGCACCCGTCTCGAAAAGCATCCGCGCTTTGCGTTATGCACGTCGATGAAGTCGACCGCTGGATCGGCAAACGATTTCAAAATCCCATCGCGTAACTCGGTACCGGGACGGTCAAAAACGATCGCGCGCTGAGAAGCCGAGACGTCATCACCTCCGGAGCTTCATCGACTCGATCGCACGTTCGGCTCGCTCCTTGGCGCACGTAAATCGCGTGCGACGTGATCCGCTCTTAGGACGACAAGGACGGAAACAGGCGCAAAGCCACCGTGGTGGTGATCCCCTTCTAATGGACTCGTTTGCGGTATCTATCGACTAGGTACCGGGTAAAATACGCAGATAACGGTAGATGCCGGAATCTGCCTTGGAGACACTGTGAAAAGCCCTGTATCAACTGGGCTTTTTTTCGTACGAAGGGCGACATGTTGGACGTATTTTTTCGAACTAGTAACATTTCGAACCATTTCGAGTCTCTATATCTATAATAGAACAAGAATCATCCACAAAAAAGGAGGCCTATGGGACAGTGGGCATCCCCAGAAACCGTCGCTCGCGCCGTTAACGGTAGTGAAAGCGCCGTTGAGGATTTAATTTCCGGAATTTGGCCTGGATGCTTTCGGCTAGCGGTTATGGTGACCGGCGACCGTGGCCTTGCCGAAGACGCGGCCCAGGAAACCTGCGTAATCGTGGATCGAACGATTCGCCGCCTTCGACGCGTCGAGGCCTTTGATGGATGGCTCTATCGCGTTGTGATGCGTGAATCGGCGCGCGTTCGGCATCGTCACGGCCGGGTTGCCGAAACAATTGAAGAAGTCACCGTTGCCGTCGATACGTTATCTCTCGACATCTGGCGGTCGCTCGCGGCGCTTTCTAGCGAGTTGCGCGAAGTCACCGTCTTATTTTACTTCGAAGGCCTCAGTGGTGAGGAGATCGCGGCCGCGCTGCGCATTTCACACGGCAGCGTGCGCGTTCGCCTTTCGAGAGCGCGCGAACGGCTTCGTTCGCTGCTGAGCGACTATGATGTCAAACCATATAAGACAACGTGGGAGGTTCAGCGCAATGCCATCTGATTTTGTAGAGGCCGGCCGGCGCTTGCAGGCGGCTATTCCGGTTCCGAAACTGCCCATCGCTTCGATCCGCGACCGCTCTCGAGCGAGACGCGCGCAGCATCGTTCGCATCTAGTCGTTGCTTGCGCACTTGTAGCGCTTGCGGTTCTTGGATCGGGTTCGGTCTTCGCAGCAAGGATGTCCGGCATGCGTATTTGGCTCTGGGGAAACAGCGAGACGGGGACGATCACCTCGTTTGCCACCATTACGCACCCGGCGCCCGAAGATCTGCGTAGAGTCGTCGCCGCCGCGACGTTTCCCGTCGTACTTCCGCTAGGCGTGCCGGAGGATTTGCATCTAAATCTTCTCGTCTTCTCCCCTGCAGACCATCCGAACGTCATCTTGGTCGAATATGAGAATGGCAAGACCGGGAGTGCATGGACTTGGACGCTGGCCGACTCGTCGGTGATCGAGCACGGCGCGAATCCTCTGCTTCCGAACGGCAGTAAGACGCCGGTCGCAACCGTGAAGCATTGGAGCGTCGGTGGTGAGACGGTCATTTTTTCGGATCGAAGCAATTTTGCAAGGCAAGCGCACGTCGAGGCCGCGATGCAGCACTCAACGCCTTCGGATAGTCTTGCACAGTCGCTGCCGAGATTGTACCGAGTCGAATCTCACCGCGGATATTCCGGCGTCGCCGATGTTGCCGACTCGGTCGCACCAAACGATGGGCGAAGCGTTTTAGTCGGTCGCGCATATCTTGGCGAGATTGCTGCTCTGGCTCGAGAGCGCAAGCCGTTGATTACCGATTCGCGAACGCGCGTCGTCGACAATCTTCCATGGATTTCGGGAAAGCCGGATTGGGCGCACCAATCGTCCCACGTAGTCAAAGAGGTTGCGGTGTCTGCAGACGGCGTGCGTGCAATTGCTGCCGTACTCGAAACGAAAGCGTGTGGAAGCGCTCCGCAGTTCACCTGTGAGATTCTCTTTAACGAGCGGAGCGGCCACGCATATCGGATCTGGGCACTGCCGCTACGGTCGCCGACATCACCTGTCAAATACACCGTCGACCGTACAACGCTTCGGGCGAAGCAAGAAATCTAAACGCTTGGGAGACGATCCCTGGTAGCCACCTTCCCGGCCCTTCTTTGAAACGGGTGGAGACAGGCAGGCGTTGAAGATTGGATTACTTTAGGAGAATTGATTTGACGATCGACGAACAGCAAGCCTACGAAATTGGAATCGAGGCGTACACCTATTTTTATCCGCTAGCATTGATGGACGCGACGCGGCGTCAAGCCGTCAACGTGGAAGCAGGTAAGGTCATCGGACGCGGACCGATGAACGCGTTTACGAGCGTGCGGTCGTTTCCGCCGGCCGATTTTCGCGATGTCGTGAGACCCAACTTTGATACGTTGTACTCCATAGGGTGGCTCGATCTTACGCGGGAGCCGATGGTCGTTTCTGCCGCCGACACGCACGGACGGTATTACATGCTCCCGATGCTGGACATGTGGTCGGACGTCTTTGCCTGCCCTGGAAAGCGCACGACGGGGACTGGTGCCGTACAATTTGCCGTCGTTCCGCCAGGATGGAGGGGGGAACTTCCCAGTGGTCTCGAGCGCATCGATGCCCCGACCCGATACGTTTGGATCATCGGTCGTACGCAGACCAATGGAACAAAAGATTACGAGGCCGTTCATGAAGTGCAGAATGGCTACGTCATCACGCCGCTTTCCCAGCTAGGAAAACCGCCGCAGCCTACGACGGTAACGATCGATCCGACGGTGGATATGAAAGCGGCTCCCATGCACCAGATCGAGGGCATGGCTGCGGACACGTTCTTCTCCTACGCGGCCGAACTCCTGAAACTACATCCGCCGCACAGTACGGACCAGCCTATTGTCGCGCGGATGCGGCGCATCGGCATCGAGGCCGGTCAATCGTTCGATCTCGGAAAGGCCGATACGACGGTTCGGCGCGCACTGGAACGCGCTGTGCCCGACGCTCTCGCCGCTATGCGATCGAAAATCCCTACACTCGCCCGCGTCGTGAACGCCTGGCAAATGAACACCGACACGATGGGAGTGTACGGAAACTACTATCTGAAGCGCGCCATCGTTGGAATGGTTGGTCTTGGAGCTAACCTACCGGAAGACGCGGTCTATCCGCTCAATCTCGGTGACGCCGATGGGAAGCCGCTGACCGGTAGCAACCGATACGTTCTGCACTTCGCTAAGGACCAAATCCCGCCGGTGGAAGCGTTCTGGTCGGTAACGTTATACGACAAGGAAGGCTTCCCGACAGCGAACGATTTGCATCGGAACGCGATCGGCGATCGCGATGCTCTGCAGTTTAACCCGGACGGCTCGCTCGATCTCTACATTCAACATGCGTCTCCGGGTAAGGAAAAGGAATCGAACTGGTTGCCCGCCCCCGCAGACGACTTCAACTTGACAATGCGTCTGTATGCGCCGAAAAGCCAGGTGCTAAACGGACAGTGGGCGCCGCCTCCGGTGAAACGCACGCAATAGCGTCTAAGCCCGAACGACTCGTCCGGAAAAGCACCCTCGCTTCGCGTTGTGCACGTCGATGAAGTCGACCGCGCGGTCGGCGAACGATTGCATAATCCATCCACGTAACTCGGCGCCGGGGAACACGTCGGCGTCGAGCATCATCCCGTCGGCAGAAAACGATCGCGCGCTGAGAAGCCGCGAGCGCATCACTTCCGGAATTTCATTCACGCGATCGTATGCCTGGTTCGCACCATCCAGAACGAAAATCGCGTGCGACGCCCGATAGGGCGACGGCTTATCCATATGCTCGTAGTTCAGCAAAATGGCCGTTTCGCCGATCTCGAGATCGCGCATTTCGATGCGATCGGGAAATCCCGGCTTCTCATCTACCACGTACCGACGCGCGCCTAAGGCCGAGAGCTCGTCATCACTTTTCCCGAAATATTCGGTAAACGCAGCCGGCTGGAGACCGATGATCCTAAAATTGCTCATACCAAAATTCTAGGCGTTTTCGATCCCCTCGACATTCCGATTCTTGCTGTCGAATCGCCGAGCGAACAGATGAGCTATGTGCTCGCGGAGCAACTTACGAGCGGCTTGGTGAATTCCCGCCGTGAAGTTCTCCGAAGGTGCGGGCAGAGAAGAGACCCATTGCGAGGGCGCCTAGTCCCGCAGCGAGAGCGTCCCACGCGCGTGGATCGAAATTCCCGACACGGCATATGAGGACGTACGCGAGCGTTAAATTGAAAAAGCCCCACAGCACATTGATGGTTGAAGACGATAGCCCTCGACCTGGCGGTTTCGCAAACGGAGTTTGAAACGCGCGACCCATCACGCCGCTTACGATATGCGGGATGCTGTTGGTCAAGAATGCGCCGCCGAGGAAATAGCCGACATACTGAAGCCACATGATCAAAGTGTTCAGTTAAACTTGCAAGTTTACCTGCTAATCTGATATGCTGGAATCCATGGCTAAGATCGTAGAAGCTCCCGTCGAGGCGTCCGTCGAGAACCTGTTGCAAGCGACCGCGCAGCTTGTGCGGCGCCTCCGCGCTGAAGCCGGCGGCGACAATCTAACCTGGTCGCAATCGGTCGTCCTCAGCCAGCTCGAAAAGCGCGGTCCAAGTACGACTGCCGATCTCGCGCGGACAGAATCTGTGAAGCCGCAATCGATGAGTGCGACCCTCGCAGTGCTCGAGGAACAAGGCCTGGTCGGGAGGCGCTCGCACCCAACCGATGGCCGTCAAATCTTATTCGCCCTCACCACAGCTGGCATCGCCATCCGCAAGACGCGCTCGCGTCTCAAACGTACGTGGCTCTCCGGAGCTCTCGCGCAACTGACGCAGAATGAACTTCGCACTCTCCTCTCCGCCGCCGAACCGATGCGCAAACTGGCGAATTCTTGAGCGCTACTGCAGCCCCCGTGGTAAAGTCGAAGCAACAAGCCTTCGGCTTTACCTTCGTTGCGCCGCTCGCGCTCGGCTCGTGTTTGAATCCGATTAACTCAACCATGATCGCGACGGCGCTCGTTCCGATTTCACACGGTCTCAACGTTAGCGCCGCCGAAGCCGGATGGCTTATCGCCGCTCTCTACCTTGCAAGCGCGATCGCTCAACCGACGATGGGTCGCCTGGCCGACCTCTTCGGCCCGCGCCGCGTTTTACTGTGCGCGCTGACACTCGTCGCGCTTTCGGGCGTCGTTGGCTGGTTCTCAACATCGCTGAACCTGCTCATCGTCGCGCGCGTGCTGCTGGGCATCGGCACGTCGGGGGCATATCCAGCCGCTATGCGAATTTTCCGCATCCGCGCCGATCATCTCAACGTTCCGCCGCCGCGCGCAGCGATGAGCTTTCTTTCGCTGGCAGCTATCTCCACAATGGCGATCGGACCGCTGCTCGGTGGCATCCTCACCGGTGCGTTTGGATGGCACTCGATCTTCACCGTTAACTTGCCGCTGGCGCTCCTCACCGCAATCCTCGTCTTCATCTGGACGCCAAGAGATGCCCCGCAACAACTCACGATCGCCAAACTTCTCAAAGGACTGGACGTTCTCGGCTTGGCGCTCTTCGGCGCGACGCTGTTCGGCTTGATGAGTTTCCTGATGCGTCTCACACACCCAATGTGGTGGGTGCTCGCGATCACCATCGTACTCGGCGGTGCACTCGTTGCACACTCGCGCGCTCATACAGCGCCGTTCTTCGACGTGCATATGCTCGCGCGCAACACACCGCTGGTCATCACCTACCTGCGCGCATGCGTCCTCTCGACGATCGTCTATGCTATGCTGTATGGATTTTCTCAATGGCTCGAAAGCGGCGCGGGCTTCTCGAGTACGCAAGCCGGCGCGATCATGCTCCCGATGTCCGTCGCCGCCGGTATCTCATCGTTCGTCGGCGGACGCACGAAAGGCATTCGCATGCCGTTCGTCGTCAGCATCGGCGTGATGGTGCTCGGCTGCGCCGCGCTCGGTGCGGTCACGTTCGGTGCGCCTGTTTGGCTCATCGTCGCAGCCGCTGTGCTGTTGGGTTTTCCGCAAGGCATGTTCTTCGTAAGCACGCAAGCCGCCGTCTATATTCAAGCGCAAGCGAAGGAAATCGGCGCGGCATCGGGCCTTCAACGTACTGCGTCGTACTTCGGCGCGATCGTCGCCGCCAGCATTCTGGCCGTCGTCTACGGTCAGAGCGCGACTAACGGTCGTTTTCTCACCCTTTCGATACTTATGGCCGCGACCGCCGCAGTGCTTTTTATCCTCACCATCTTCGATCGCACGCTACCGCGCGGTCGCGTATAAAGGAACCATTGTATGCCGCTCACGCAACTCGACCAGGCCGCCGCACTCGTCGTGATCGACCTTCAAAAAGGCATCGTCGGCATGCCGTGCGGACCGCACGCGACCGCCGATGTCGTCGAGCGTACCGCCGAACTCGCACGCGAATTCCGCAAGCGCAATTTGCCGGTTATTCTCGTCAACGTCGAGGGCCGCGCGCCCGGGCGCGTCGACTCGACGATCAGTTTCAACCCGCCCGCCGGCTGGGCGGAACTCGTGCCGGAGTTAGACCGCCAGCCGAGCGATTACATCGTTACCAAATTGCAAATCGGCGCCTTTTACGGAACCGCGCTCGAACGGATCCTACGCCGAGCCGGTGTAACGCAGATTTTTCTGACCGGCGTCGCAACGACGGTTGGTGTCGAAGCTACTGCGCGCCAAGCCTACGACCTGGGTTTCAACGTCGTCGTCGTCGAGGATGCAATGTCGGACATGAGCGCCGACAATCATAAGCACGCGATGAGCGCCGTCTACCCCCGCATCGCTGAAGTGACTACGACCGCCGAAGCTCTAGCAAGACTGCGGGCTACGTAGGGCGCTCCGCAAGGGCGTACTTTTTCGAGAAACGTGCTGGATTCCGGTGTATCGGGGACAGTTGAAGTATACTGAAAAGTATAGTATAGTATACCGGAAGGTATACTACATGGCAAACGTCACAGCGTTCTCCGGGGAGCCGAGGTGGGAACTGCCCGCGCCAGCGTTGTTCGGGTCGCGTATGCGGACAGCGCTGCTCATGCTGGTCGCCGTTCTCGGCGAAACCTATCCGGCGGAAATCAGTCGCTATCTTGATACGACCATTTCGTCCATCCAGCGCACGCTAGACAAGCTGGAAGAAGAAGGTCTGATTGCCACACGGCAGATCGCAGTTAGACGCGTGGCTCTCAATCCCAACTATCCCGCCTTTCGGGAACTGAGGGCCTTTCTTTTGCGCGTCGCCGAGGGATATCCAAAATACCAGATTGTCAAAGAGTCGCGGCGGACGCGACCGCGCCGCCGAGGAAAACCGCTTTGATCTCGAATCGAAGTACGCTGACAGAGGTTTGCTTCGCGGTTTCTCAGGCTCTCGAAATGCATGGGATCAACGCGGTCCTCACCGGTGGCAGCGCGGCGACGGTGTACGCAGCACATGTCTATTCGTCAGAAGACGCCGATTTCGTACTTACCAATGATGAACCGCTTGCCGATATCGTCGAAGCCCTCGCTTCGATCGGATTCGAACGCGACGGCAAATCGCGGATGTTTGTGCATCCGGAAACCAATTTCTCGTTGGACTTTCCTCGAGGCCCGCTCGCAATAGGCGGCGATTATGTGCATGAGACTGCAACTCTGACACGTGGTGATCTAACTCTGCGAATCCTACATGTAACAGACTGCGTACGCGATCGGCTAGCTCACTTTTATCATTGGGGAGATTACACGGCACTTGGGGCCGCTGTGGGAGTTGCTGCAGCGAAGATAGCAGATGTCGACATAGAATTACTCAGATCATGGTCCGCGCGCGAGCAAAGTCTAGAGAAGTTTGCCGAGTTCGAGCGTCGGCTCAGTGACGGGTCGCTAGCTAGTGGGGGTTGACGCCGGCTACTTTCCGAATGTTCTTGCATGACGAATCGGATTGCTATCTTCGCGGCCGGTGGGGCACTGGCGTGTACGCTGACGCTCCTCGCCGCGTGCTCCGCACAAACCACCGCAACCAGTGCGTTGCCGGGCGCGGCGAACGCCGGTTTATCCCCGGGAGCCCACGGCTCCGCTCCGGTCTCGCTCGAGCCGCCGCAACTACTCGCGCAGACGCGGCCGCCGACACATCCGCTCGCTCGGGGTCCGGGCTGGCTCTCGCCGGCAGCGAAAACGTGCAAGCAGAAGTTGTTTGTTTCGAGTTACTGGCTCGACTATGTGAGCATCTACTGCGTCACCGGCAAGCGCCAAAACCAAGCGCCGATCGGCGAGATTACCGCCGGCGTTCGAGGCCCGGAAGGCGCCGCGACCGATGCTAAAGGCAATCTGTACGTTACGAACACTCCCAGCAATACGGTCACGGAATATGCGGCGGGCAGTACGAGCGTGAGCTTTACGTATTCCCAAGGGCTCTCATCGCCCGGCGCCGTCGCCGTCGATGATAAGCAAAATGTGTATGTGACGAATCTTGGGGGTGGTTCGGTGGCGATCTTTCCTCAGGGCACGAACTCGCAAAGTTCGACGCTTACCGGCATTCCGTACCCGATCGACGTTGCGGTCGACGCGAAGAGCAACACGTACGTGACGACGTATACATCTAGCTTTTCGAACGGGATCGTTTTAGAATATCTAGCGGGAAAATCGCCGGGGACCGATCTCGGCATAGATACGGGAGCGCCGGGTGGTATCGTCCTCGATAAATCCGGCGATATCGTTACGGCCGATCAGCGATTGCCCGGGGTACTCGTTTTCCCGCCGGGTTCGGCGTCGCCGTCCAAGACGTTTGCGCAGTCGATGTACAACCCGATTTCCGTGCGACTCAATCATTCGGAATCGCGAATCTTCGTCGGCGATTCGGTCGATAACGCGGTCGACGTCTTCAGCTATCCGAGCGGAAAACTCGTCGACACCATCACCGATGGCGTCGACGGCCCCGAAGGCGTTGCGCTCTATCCGGCGGCGCCGCTGTCGCAGCATCCGTGGTAAAGGAGAAATCGTTCGTGACCTTTGCAAACAAACTTGGCGCGCTTCCAATAGCGCTGCTCGTGCTCGGCTCGGCGTGTAGTGGGCCTTCGTCGCCGGTTGCCGGCGTGCCAAGTAGTGCCGCTGCCAGTTCGTCGCATCGCCCGATGGGTTGGATCGCTCCAAACTCGATGTCCAAAGGCGTACTATATCTCTCGAGCTCGACGAGTAACATCGTTTACCTGTATACGAAGAAACTCGGTGCGGGCGCGAATCCGGCACCGATCGGGCAAATAACCGACGGTATTTCCGGTCCGTCCGGGAGCTTTGTCGACAAGTACGGCAATTTGTATGTCGCGAACGATTCTAACTTTACCGTCACGATGTATCCGCCGGGAAGTACGACGTGGAAGCTTCGGTATACCGGCTTCGCGTATCCATTGAACGTCGTAGTCGATTCGAAGGGACTCGTATATATCGTAGATTTCATTGGCGAGAAAGTGGTCGAATTTCCAAAAGGCAGCACGCGCTCGAAGTTGACTATTCCGATTGGATATCCGGCGCATGGCGTAGCGCTCGACTCGCACGGCAACGTGTATGTTTCGTACAACACTGGAGCGCACGGGGCAGGACCAGGTGCGGTGAACGAGTATGCGCCTGGCTCGAAAACCGGTAAGAATCTCAATCTTTCAATCGGCTGGGCAGCCGGTGATGCGACCGACGGCAGCGGCAATCTACTCGTTGCAGACCAGAATGCCGCGGCAGTGTACGTCTTTCCGCCAGGCAGCACTTCGCCGTCGCAAACCATCACACAAGGACTACAAGATCCGGTCAATATCGCATTCGATTCGTCGTTTAAACATCTCTATATTCAAGACGACGAAGTCGACGGAGTGCTAGTGTACGACTATCCATCGGGTAAATACATCACCACATTGAATAACGGTGCGACGTCGATCGATGGCGTGGCCGTTTCTCCCGAGGGATTGTAGACCGGCAAGGGTCTGGGTTTCGAGTATGATAGCGGCTCCGTTTTTGCTGGCTGCTGTTCTGTTGGCGTCGGTGGGCGATGGCGCGGCACCGACGCCACTGCCGCGTGAGGTTCCGCTCTTTTCATCGACCAGTGCGACGCCGGTTGTCCTCCCCGCCGTTTTTGTAGGGCGAGTGCTTCTCAAGGCGGAGATTAACGGTCATCCAGTTTGGCTGCATCTCGACACCGGAACGTCATCGCTCGTCCTCGGTGCCCAAAGTGCCGCAAGTATCGGCGCCAAGGTGAACCCGGTTACGCACTATTCGCAACCGCTTCCGGTCAGTATCGGTGCGGTGCGTGCTCCCACCGCGCGATTTCTCGTCCTTCCGCGTTACGGATTCGAAACCCGCGGTTACCACGTATCCGGCCTAATAGGCGGTGCTTTTTTTCATGCCAACGTCATCACGATCGATTATCCGCACCAAGTTGTAACGTTCTATCCGCCCAGAACGTACGTGCCACCGCCGGGCATCGTGCCGATGCCCCTCGATCTTTCGGCGAACACACCTGTTGTAACGGCGACGATCGGGTCGCAGCCAGGACGGTTTCTTCTCGACACCGGATCCGATCAAAACGAGTTGGAGGGTACGTTTGCTAAAACGCTCCGACTGGGCTTTTTTCACGGAAATGCCACTACCTCGGGCGTCGATGGCGACCGTTTGGAACCGATATTTGACAGTCCGCCCATAACGTTGGGTAATGTGACGATCACGCATTGCCAAGTGGCGATCGCAAATCCACCTCGAACTTCGCAAGACGGCATTCTTGGGCGAAACCTTCTCTCATTTTTTAGTATAACGTTCGACTACGCGCATTATCAGGCGTATTTCGTTCCCGGGCCGTCGGCGATCCCAAAATGAATGTGGGTTTGCGCCGATGTTGAAAGAACCAAATCTGTTGCACCGCGGAGATGATGAGGAGCACGTCATGACCGTTTCTCGCTTATATAAGCTATCGACTATTGGTATCGCTGCGTTCTTGATAGCCGGCTGCGGAGGCCAGAACTCCGCCTTAGTTCCTTCGGCCACCAATGCAACCAGCGCGCACGCGCAAAGAAATTCCAGTAACGAGCAAGTCGTCTACAATTTCACGGGCGGGAACGACGGCGGCAATGCCGCGACGCAGCTCGCTCTCGACAAGAGCGGAAACGTGTATGGCACGACGGTGATCGGCGGGCCGTATCAGTGCGGAACGATCTTTGAAGCGCAGCCACAGGCCAATCCGCCGTGGACAGAATCGGCGCTGTACAGCTTTACGTGTTACGGAGACGGTAAGAACCCGCACGGGGGCGTCACCATTGACGCAAAGGGAAATCTCGACGGAACGACCGTTGCGGGCGGTACAGGATACTGCACCGGCGATGGTTGCGGCGTCGTTTTCCAATATGCATCGGGTGTCGAGCGCGTCTTGTATGGGTTCACCGGCTTAAAGGACGGCTTCGGACCCGGCACTCCGCTAACGATCGACCAGTCGGGAAATATCTACAGCACGGCGCCCGACGGTGGAACGGCAGGCGTCGGCACGGTTTACGAGTTGCAGAACGGCAAAAGCAAAGTGAACGTGCTACACGCATTTACCGGAAAGCGCGATGGCGGAACCGGCAGCCTTGGCGCGTTGCTGCGCGATTCGTCTGGAAATCTCTTCGGCGTAACCGAAACCGGCGGCGAATCAGGTAACGGAACGGTCTATCGAGTGTCGACCGGCGCGAACGGTAAGGGAAAGCTAACGACGCTCTACACGTTCAAAGGGACGCCCGACGCCGGTTCCCCATACGGCGGGCTCGTCGCGGATGCGGCCGGCAATCTGTATGGAACCACCTATTATGGTGGCGCTAACGGTCTAGGCGCCGTGTTCGAACTCGCTCGCAAGGGCAGCAAATACTCCGAACGGGTTCTGTATAATTTCAAGGGTGGCAACGACGGCAGCTTGAGTACGAGCACGTTGATCTTTGGATCGACCACGCAACTGTACGGCACGACATCCGGCGGAGGCGGTTCGTGCGACTGCGGTACGATCTTCAGCGTCAACGCAAAAACCGGCAAAGAGAAAGTACTGCATAGCTTCGGCGGAGCCAGCGACGGACAGTATCCGTACTATGGCCTCACGCAAGAAGCAAATGGAAAATTTGTGGGCACGACCGTCGCCGGAGGAACGAAAGGCCAGGGAACAATTTTCGAGCTCACGCCATAGTACAAGATAGGTCCATCGAATGCAGCCCAGCCGGGGTGCATAACGCTCCGTATAAGTTCGGTCGTTTCGGGAACCGGTTCCACTCCTAGGTGCACTCGCGCAGCGTCTCAACGAGTACACTCCGGCCGGAACCGATACCGGCATCATCTACGCTAGCTAAGGAGCAATCAGGTGGGGGCCGACAACACTCGCAAAAGCTTCGACCCAATCAAGCATTTCAGTCGCGTGGTCATGCAGCAAGGCCGCGTGCAGCTGGATGCGGATTGGAACGAGCAAGCCGATATCCAGCTGCACATACTTCGACGTCTGGCTGCGGCCGTATTCCCAAACGGCGGCGGTGGCGGATTCAACGTAGCACCGCTTGGCAATCTCACGAACGACTTCATCATAGGCGCAGGCGATCGTTGGGTCGATGGCATCCTCTGTGAAGCTGAGTCTACACCAGTTGCCGTCACGGCGGTAACCCCTCCGCACAACGTTTCCGTGGCTGCGTGGACCGTCGACGAGCGCGCCTTCGGGGTCGGACAATACGTTTCGGTGACCGGGGTCGATACGTCGGGTGGGCCGGTGGAAGTCGATGGGAAAATCGTGGCGACGGCCTATGGTTCGTCCACGCTAACGCTGGACGCAGACGTGACCCCATTGCAGAATGCTACCGGTCTGCGTTTGCAGCGTTTGGTAACGTACGTTTCCCAGCCCGGTCTAACCGGCTCGCCGCTTACAAGTGGAAATCTTTACCAGATTTATCTCGACGTATGGGAACGCATTATAACGTATCTGCAGGACGCTTCGATCCGCGAGGTTGCGCTCAACGGTCCTGACACCGCTGCACGCACGCAAGTTGTGTGGCAAGTACGCGCCCTGCAAATGCAGCCTCCTCCGCCAATCCGTGCTATTAAAGGCAAGCCGGCTCCCGCGCCGTCACCGCCGAAGTGTTTGACGGTGCAAGCCCTTGCCACTTCCTTGCAGCCAAACGCGAGTGGCTGGTTGCAGGCACGAGCGCTGCCGGGCGTGGAGTCGACCGACCCCTGCACCATCGCACCGGATTCGCAGTATCGTGGGCCGGAAAACCAACTATACGAGTCCAGATCCACAACGGTCGCGCGCTGCCCGCCGATCCCGCGCAACCGGCAACGTTCGTCTGGTCGCGCGAAAACGGATCCGTCGTATTTCCGATCGTCAAACTCGACGTGGCCGACGGAACGACGCAGGTCGTACTCGGAAGCCTGGGTCGCGACGATCGCTTCGGTTTACACATCGGTGATTACGTTGAAGTCGAAGACGATACGTCGGCGCTGGCTAATGCTGCGTATCCGTTGTTGCAAGTACAGGCGATCGATCGAACCGCCATGTTGGTCACGTTGAACGGCAACAGCGGAACGACGACTGGTACGGATCCGTCCGCGCACCCGCTCCTTCGGCTTTGGAATCAAGAGGCCGGTGATCCGGCTTCGGGCGGTCTGACACTTGTCAATGGCGCGGCACAGATCGTCGGCGATACATGGCTCGACCTGGAAGATGGCGTTCAAGTGCGCTTTCCAAACGGCGACCAGGCTGCGTACCAAACGGGCGATTACTGGTTAATCCCCGCGCGGGTCGCAACCGGCGACGTTATTTGGCCGACGGAAACCGACACCGATGTTCTAGGCGCCGTTACGGTCTATCCGGTGGCCAAAGCTCCCGAGGGCGTGACCCACCACTATCTGCCGCTAGCCGTTCTCGACTTGACCGGAAGCGCACCGGCAATTACGTCATGCGCGGAAGACGCATAAGAGCGTCGCTTCGAACCGACCATTTGTTTAGCAACAGTCGGCGCTCACCGGACGCGCCAATGTCGTGCAGCAAGTCAGCTGGCGACTTGGCCCGCTAGCGATTACCCACGCCATAGCAAGAGGAGCAAGCGCACGCCGGGCGCAAAATTGACGCAGAAATGACGTCACCATCTAAAAGCTCCGGGTTAACGCGCCGTAGCGCGATTGCGTCGGCAATGGGTGCGGTTGCGGCGCTCGGACTCGCCGGTTCCGGCAGGGCGTTTGCCGATACGCCCACCGCAACGAAGCCGTCTTCGCTCGCGACCGGGATTCCGCCAAACGACGGACTCGCGCATCCGATTCCGTACACGCCGCCGCTTGGGGTCGGAAAAGAGCGGGGACTCGCAATGAGTGGCGGCGCGATCTATCTCGTCTCGTTTTATTCGGGCTATCTAACATCGCTCGCAAAGAACGGCGTGGATCTGCAAATCGCCGACGTTATGATCGGAACGTCTGCCGGAACATTGGGCACTTACGCGATTCTAAAGGACGCCGCCGCGCGCATGAAGGCCCAGATGGAAGCGTTCGGCCGCAATCCCGCATCGATGAATTACTCGCTCAATCCGCCGTTCAGTTCGAAACGAGCCGATTATGTCGGCAACACGCTGCCGACCGCAAGCGTTCAGAACATTCAAGAGTTGGGTCGCGCCGCGATGGCCGCACATACGAATCCGGTTGGAGAGTGGCAGTCGCTCATCAATCGCCTGACGGGCGCCGGCAAGGCATGGCCCTCGCCCAAATTTCATACGAGCGCGATCGACTGTTACACTGCACAGCGCCTTATTGTCGGCGAGAAAGACGGCGTTGCAGCAATCGACGCAATATCGGCGAGTTCGTCATGGCCCGGACTCGCGGGACCAACATGGTTAAAAGATCGCCGCTGCATGGATGGCGGAACCTGCGCAACCTCAACGCATTCCGACGTCCTCGGCGGCGCGAAACGAGTGCTGATCGTATCCCTAGCGTCGGGGGACGACGAGCGCGATGCCGCACAGGGATTGCGCCTCAGCCACTTTCCGAACTCGCTCCATCAAGAGATCAAGAATCTCGAGGCTGGCGGCTCCCAAGTTCAGTTGATCGTCGTCGGCTGCCCGCCCGGATATTCCAAAGTCAACTTAGTCGATCCGGCACTGATTCCAGTGGCGATTGAGTTCGGCACCAACCGCGGTGTCACCGACGCGGCAAAAATTAAGGCGTTTTGGTCGTAGTGCCAAACGTGCTAGGAACGATCTCGGTAAAGGTTCGCTCTTCGCGCAGAATTAGTTTTCGTTCCTGAGCGAACGCGAAGTTCGCGCGCCCTTCCACGTCCTCGCGTAGGCGGCGACGATACTCTTCGTACGCCGCCAGCGAATCGAATGCGATTAAGCCCCAAGCGATGTCGTTCGTGCCTTCGTACGGCAAGAAGTAGCCGATAAGGCGGCCGCCGCAGCGGGGGATAACACGTCCCCAAACGTCTGCGTATTCCTTGAACGCCTCGCGTTGAAACGGGTCGATCTGGTAGCGAATGAAAACCGTAATCACGCATACAGACTCGACCATCGATTGCCCGACTTCCTCTAGCGCGCGTTAAAGACCGGCAGGTAAAAAAGCCACCAGAAACGCACCCCTGCGCATGAGCAAGCTACTATTCGCCGCGGTTTTGGCGGTTTTGTTTGTACCGAAGTTTCTCGCGCCCTTGAACGCGGCGGCATCCACGATCGCAGCGTCGCCCACACCTGCGGCAAGCCCCTCGCCGGCTACGGCAGCTACGGCTTCTACGGCGCCGGCCCCGACCGTCGCACCGGAGATAACCGCTCGCGCAAAAGAGTGGCTGCACCGTTTTCAGACCGGTAACCTCGATCGTACGCAGCTCAATGCAGAAATGAACACTGCGCTAACGCCGGATTTAGTGAAGCAAGTTAGTCAGCAGCTGGCACCGCTCGGTGAACCCGTAACGTTCGTGATTTCGGGCGAGCAAACGACCCAAGGTGTAACGGCATACATTTACAAGGTTTCGTTTAAGTCGACTTCTATCTACGAAGTGTTTGGTCTCGATAAAGACGGTAAGTTGGCGGCGATTCGGTTCGTACCGGTGCAGTGAAGCGGGTCCGGCGTGCTATCGCTGCACTGGTCATCGGGACGATCGTTCTTTGGCCGGTCCCGACCCTGTCGGATATGCCGAAACAGCCCATTGCGCCGATCGACGTAACCGTACAGGGACAACCATTTGGATGGGATGACATTGGTGCATTCTTGAAACAGATGAATGCACCGAGTGCGCCGTATCCACCGATTACAAAGGTGATGAAGAAACGCTCGGACATGCCTATGAATGAACAGTTCGCATCGTACAGGGGATTAGATTCGGGTCCACCCGCATCTGAGATCGTTTGGATCGCTCCCGGACACTCGGAGCACGACAGCCCACCCGATGCCGGCAATCAATACCTTCTCGCGATGACGCTCGCAGTGCTGGATAGCGGAGGGGCAGGGCCGAAACTTCAGTCGCTTTATGCAAAGGCTACCAACGCACAGGAACGGCGCACGCTAGCGCACGCGGTCGTGCAAGCGTTTCAATCGGCGAGCGACCAGTCGGCGGCGTTCGCGGCCGCCGAGGTAAGCTGGATTCAAGGACATGTGCGACCAGGCGTGTCACGCTCGTTTGCCTATCAGTTGCTTCGTTCCAAAGGTTTGACGGCATATAACTGGTCGTTTATCAAAGGCAAACCAGTTCCAGCACCCATGAATCAAGAGAAGAACGGCGTCGTTTTTGGCGCCAGTTGCGATACGAGCGATATTGCAAGCGGAGAGTGGCCGTATCAGGGCGAGCAGTTGCCAAAACAAGATGGCGCATGTGGCGACATTTTCAAATTGAATCCTCCGAAGTCGATTGCCAGCCCAGAGGTGGATCTGTATTTTTTTGGCGCCTTCGATTTCTTTTGCGGGACGCGGACGCACGTCGAGATAACGTTTGACGATACAGATCGGGTGTTGGCCGTAAATGTCGACACGATGCCTCGGATATGCATCTAGCTAGGCGACCAATCGAAGACATCGCCGAGCGGCACTCCGAAGACGTGCGCGATTCGGAACGCCGTCTCTAGGGAAGGCGCGTATTTCCCAGCCTCGATGGCCGCGATCGTTTGCCGCGTCACCCCGACGCTAACGCCTAGTTGTTCCTGCGACATCTCGCCGTTCGTAAAACGAAGCAGCCTAACCCGATTGGCAATCGTTCCCGCGATCATGCTTGGCGGCGATAGGTAGCAGCCGCGACGCTATAGCGTACGACCTGCGCCAGAATGATTGCCAAGAACGCCGCGTTGACGATCGCAAAGCCGCGATTGCTGAACGGCATAATGCATCCTACGACGATCGTACCGGCCATCAAGACATAGTACGCGGTGGTTGTGCTGCGATGAGCGATTGCGGTGTCGCGCTCGTCCGGCGGCATGGCCGCGTCCCCCGGGGACTGCCGGCGAAGATACCAGTACCCGGCTCCGAGAATGAGCAATTGTATCGCGGCGGCGATCGTATAGAGCTCGAGCTGCGGAATGAGCGCCGTCTGGTTCTGCATTCGCTGCGCAACGATCGTGAAGTACGGAACGAACGCCACTACTATCGCCCCGAGCGACAGCCAAGCGACCTTCTCGCGGTATGCCATTTGCCGGCCGGGCTTTGAATCTGTGTTAGCAATATCTACCTTCATGTTAGATATATATAACATGATGGATAGTAATGTCAACAACCCTTCGTCCATGAGTAGCTACGACTAATGTCGAAGTTAATAATCTTCGGAGGTGCCGCGACATGAACACGGCCCGCGTCTTTCTCTTCTTTAGCTCGATCGCGTCGATCGTCGCTTTATCCGCTTGCGGTGCGAACGTCCCCACGTCCAAGGCCTTACCGGCGGCGGCGACACGTACGCGATTCGACCAGTCGTTCGCCGTTTTGTATAACTTCAAAGGGGGACCCGGCGACGGCGGATCGCCGCAAGGAGTCGTGCTGGGTCCGGGTGGTTCGCTACTTGGAACGACGAACGACGGCGGTCACATCCATCCACGAGACTGCAAGAGAAGCGGTTGTGGAACGGTCTACGAATATCAGAACTCCGCCGCCCAGCTTGTGTATGAGTTTCAACCGCAACCGCAAGGGTTTCATCCAGTAGGGAGCTTGCTGTCCCGAAACGGAGTGTTCTACGGCGCCGCGCAGGGCGGACTATACGATGACGGTATGGTTTTTTCGCTGAGCCAAAACGCGAGCGGTGACTGGATCGAGACGACGATCTACAACTTTAAAGGCGCTCCCGACGGCTTCATCGTTTCCGGCCTAGCATACATCGACGCGCGTGGAGACCTCTACGGAACCACGCGTTCGGGCGGCACCGGAAGAGCGTGCCTATACGAAAGTTCGGGTTGCGGAACGGTCTTCGAACTGCAGCCGCCATCGCAGCCGATCGGCAGTTGGAACGAATCGATTCTGCACTCGTTCTTAGGAACTCCCACCGATGGCGCGGTTCCGACCTCTTCGTTAGTGCCCAGAGGGAACTCGCTGTACGGGACGACTGAGCTGGGCGGAGCGTCCGAAAGGTGCCCCTACATAACGGGTTGCGGAACGATCTATAAGATCGCGCTGTCGGATAGCGGATCTTCCGAGCGCCTCGTGTATTCGTTTAGCGTGAGCGACTCACAAAACGACGGCGCATTGCCCGGACAGATCCTTGACGGCGGCAATGGCAAACTGTATGGAGTCACCGCCTACGGTGGCGGTGGTGGCACGGGAATGAAATGCGAAGTCGAGGTCAATGGCCCGTACGGTTGCGGAACGTTGTATTCGATTCCGTTCAACGGCGGCAAAAAGATGCACGATACTATCCTACATGCGTTTACAGGCACTCCCGATGGCCAACAACCGAATTCGATTTCGGGCAACGCGGCGTCCGGATTCTACGGTTTGACGCAGTACGGAGGGTCGGCGGTTTGTAACACGCAGTTTGGCTGCGGTACGATTTTCGCCATTGCTCGCTCGGGGAGCAAATGGAACGAATCGCTTCTACATTCGTTCGTCGGAAGCGACGGCGCCTATCCGAACGGGCCAGTGCTTTTGATCGGATCCCACCTATATGCAACGGCGTCGGTCGGCGGATCGGCCCCTTGCGAATGCGGCACGCTATTTCAGCTGACCGTCGGGTCGAGCCACCGACTTTAGGGAGCGACGAGGCGATCGAGCTTCGCGATTCCGGCGTCGGCTAGTCCTTTGAGCTCGTCGTACGAATCATACTCCGCCTGGGTCGGCGCTTGATACGCGCCTTCCATTGCATTCATCAGGAACGCTAACTGCTCGCGGACTTGCGTCGGAAGCACTGAGTCGTATTCACTCGAGCGCTTGCCGAGCAGCATGAGGTGTGCGATCTCTTCGTCGATCGCGCGAGCGGTTTGGCGCGAAACGTGCGACCGCGCGGCTAGCGCTGCGGCCATGCTGCGGTCGAGCCGGTCGATTTCGCCAAGGAGCTGTAACTCGAGCGACAGACGCGCTTCGAGGGCGCCGGCGGCCGGATGGACGCGTGGGTCGACCGTAATCGTAAACGCCGCTCGCATCTCGTGCGTGCCGTATCGTAGCACCGCGGTGTATGCACCCGGTAACGTCGTCGGCCCGTCACCGTTGTCGGAGAAATCGTCGGTCTCATCAATCTTATAGCCGGGCGCATCGAAAGCCGGGGGATACTTCATATCCCACTGAAACGCGTTCACGCCCGGCTTCACTGCGGTCGCTTCGGAATACTCGACGGCGCGGATGTGGGCTTGATCCATCTCGTCTTGTTGATCCTCGTCGAGATCGACCGGCTTCTTCGGCGCCAAATGCAGGTCGAACGCGCGAATAACTTTGCCGGTGGAATCGACGAAAGATAACGTGGCCGGCACGCTGCCATTGTAGCCGGCCGGCAGGGTGAAGAAGACGCGCGCACCGTAGCGCGGATTTTCCCCCGATAGTGCGGACGGGAAGTCACCGTAGGATTGCGTTAGCCACGCACCTTCCGGCGCGAACAATTGCGCGCCGGCGACCGAGTACTGCGTCTGGCGCGCGAGTTGTTCGAGCAGTGCGAGGTTATCCATGATCCAGTACGCGCGTCCATGCGTAGCGGCAACGAGTTCGCCTTCGCGCGCATCGATTGCCAGATCGCGGATTTGCACACCCGGCAGGTTGAGCGTCAACGGTTGCCAGCGCGTACCCCCATCGAGGCTAACGTAGACCGTGCTACGCGTGCCCGCAAACAGCAGCCGCGGCTCGCGCGGGTCTTGACGCACGACGAATGCATATTGGTCGTTGGGTAAGCCGCTTACGATCGGCGTCCAGTGCGCGCCGAAATCGGTCGTCATATACACGTAGGGTCGAAAATCGTCCCACTGATAGCGCGACGCCGTGAGATACGCGACGCCGCGCGCGACGTGCGACGGTTCGATCGAACTAATTTGCGCCCACTGCGGCAGTTGTGGCGGCGTGACGTCGGTCCAGTGCGCGCCGTGATCGGTCGTGACGTGCACGAGGCCATCCGCCGACCCGGCCCACAGCACGGTAGCGTCGAGCGGCGACACGGCGAGCGAAGAAACATCGGGAAAGAGTTCGGCCCCGGTATTATCGTAGTCGATTGGACCGCCCGACAACCCTTGGGTGGAAGGATCGTTGCGGGTGAGATCCGGGCTAATCGCCTTCCACGTGCGGCCGCGGTCGAGACTCGAAAAGACGACCTGTGCGACCAGCAATAGCTCGCGTGGATTGGCTGGGGAAAACATCGGTGCAAACAGCGCTGGATGCGTCCAAGTAAAGCGATATTTCAAATCCGCTGCCGCCGCGCCTGACATCAAGCGCGGCCACGGGCTGACGTTTTTCTCTTGTCCGGTGACGCGATTTAGCTCGACGAACGTGCTGTAATAGCCGGAACCGAAGGTTACCAGCGGATTATCCGGATCCGGTGCGATGAACGTGCTTTCGCCCAGTGCGACCGTATGCAATTCGCTCGGCGGTATCGAGCCGCCGACGAATGCGGAGGTGTATTCCCACGACGCCTCGTCTTGCGATGCGCCGAAAATATGAAACGGGAACTGATTGTCGAGAGCGACGTGGTAGATCTGCCCGGTTGGCTGATTGTCCTCGCGGCTAAAGGTATCGCCGCGATTGACCGACACCGTCGCGCCGCCGTCGTTGCCTTCCAGCAGGATGTTTGGATGGCGCGGATTGATCCACAGAATGTGATGGTCGCCGTGCGTATCGCCTTCCAATCCATCCCAGACTTTGCCGCCGTCGGTCGACACATACATCGCATCGACGTTGGGCGCGTACACGCGATTCGGATCGGTGGGGTCCGCGAAGATCGCCATATAGTAAAACGCGCGTTGTCGCAGCTTCCACTGATTGTTGAGATGCTTCCACGTACGCCCGCCGTCGTCCGATCGAAACACGCCTCCGTCCTTTGCTTGTACGATGGCGTAGACTCTGCGCGGGTCCGACTGCGCGATCGAAACGCCGATCTTTCCAAGCGTGCCGGTCGCAAAGCCGGGATTGCGCGACAGGTTCGTCCAGTGGGCACCGCCGTCGGTCGTTTTATACAGTCCACTGCCCGGGCCGCCCGAGATGAGTTTCCACGGAAAGCGACGCGCTTGCCACATCGATGCGTAGAGAACGTTCGGGTGATGCTGGTCCATCGACAGGTCGACGCCGCCGGTATCGGCATTCACATAGAGAATTCGCTTCCAGGATTTTCCGCCATCGGTCGTTTTGAAAATTCCACGCTCGGGGTTTGGCGCGAACACGTGCCCCATCGAAGCGGCGTAGACGATATTCGCGTTGCGAGGATCGATCGTCAGGTTCGTGGTCATATGCGTATCGCGTAATCCGGCGTATCGCCACGTCTTGCCGGCATCGGTCGATTTGTAGATGCCGTCGCCGGTATCGAAATCGTTGCGAATATCCGACTCGCCGGTCCCGGCGTAGATCACCTTTGGGTTCGATCCGGCGACGGCCAACGCGCCGATCGGGCTGGCGATGCCCGGCAGCTCTCCGTCGGAAATGTTCGACCAGTTTTGCCCGTAGTCGGTGCTCTTCCAAATGCCGCCTTGGACGCCGCCCATGTAGAACAAGTCGGGATTGCTCGGAACGCCTGAAACGGCCACAACGCGACCGCCGATATACGGACCGATAGTGCGCCACGATAGCCGGCTCATCAATTGCTGTTGCGGATCTTGAGCGGCGGCGCGTGCGCTCGACGAAACGAGCCCAAGAGCCAGAACGATTGCGAACGGTACGATGAGAAATCGATGCACGATTACACCCTTACTAGCGGATCACTCGTGAAATGTTACGATGAAGCGAATTGAAGCCGGCTGCACGTTGAGTTGGTCGGTGGGCAGGTTGGCTTGGTATTGCGAGCCGTTTGGACCCGCGTACAGTCCTCGATACGGAACGCCGGCCAGATACTGCGTGAACGGACCGGAAACTGCGTTGAACATGTTCGATGCGGCTAGGGTGACGTCGAGGCGTCCGAAATCGTGACCGATCGCGCCGTCGACGATCGTGTACGGCTGCTGGCTCAACGGATTGTTGTTCCCGCTGAAGGTTGCTGCCGTCGATGCGTGCCAGCCGTTTTGCGCCCATGTCAGTGTTGCCGACCCTTGTTGCTGCGGAACGCCGAGGAACTGCTCGTCGTCGACCAAGCTGCCGCCCGAGGTCGGATTCGACACATTCGGTCCGAGTGAGTACGGATACGCGACGTTGAGGCCGTACGATAGCACCATCGTCAGGTGCTGCCTTGGAAATCCTTGGCGATAACGCACTTCGGCGCCCTCGTAGACCGCGTTCCCGATGTTGATCGGAATCTCGTATGCATATTCCAGCTTCGAATTGCACGCTCCGAAGGGATAATAGTTCTCGATCGTGTCGCGCAAATTGGAACGGTACAACGACACGTCGAGATCGGATTGGGTGGAAAAGAGATGCGAATATCCGAGCTCGTATTCAGTCGCGTGCTCCGGACGCTCGTCCGGATTTCCTTGTCCTGCGACCACGCAATTCTGATCGGGGGGCGGTAGCCCCGGATTGGGTTGCGGCTTGCCGTTCACCAGCACCGGAGGAAAATAGTAGCGTTCGATCAACAGCGGAGCGCGAAATCCCGTGCCTGCGGAGGCATGGATCACGTTCGACGCGTTGAGGTCGTAGCTGAGTCCGAGCCGCCAATCCAGCGTGCTGCCGAACGTCGTGTAGTCGGCTTCGTAGAGGCCGCCCGAAAGGCGCAGCCGGCCGAATTGCTGGGCGCCGCGCGCGAAGTAGGCGTTAACGCTTTGCGATAGCGTTCCGTCGATGCCGTTGGCGGTCAGCGATTCTTGGCGCGCGTATCCGCCGAAGGTGAACTCGCCGGTTTCGAACGTGCGTCCCCACGATAGGGCTTCGTTGTAGCGCTTATCTTGATGCGACACATCGTACGGCGACGTCGCGCCCGATCCGCCGGAAAGGTCGACGTCGTTATCATTGGCGTAGAATTCGGCTAGCAGCGTTCCCGACCCGAGCACCGAACGCGAGTATGCGTCGTAGGCGCGGATGTTTTGCGTAAAGATTGCGTTGCCCGTACCGACGTTGTCGCCGTACCGGGGGTTGGGCGTGCTCGTAAAGCCGCTAGGACATACCGGCGCGCTCGAGTCGGTCGGGTCGCATGGTTCGAATGAATTACCGGCGATGCCGTTCACCGCGCTGCTTTCGTCGCGAAAGTCACCGAGCGTGAAGATGCGCACGCCGGCATCGGCGCGTTGCGAAAAGTTGTAATCCAGGTTCACCAGGCCGAGCTTGGCGTTGATCGACGAACCGAGATGCGTGAGCAGCGCACAGTTCTGCGGTTGTGCGGCCGGCGTGACGATCCCGCTACCCACCAAGTTGCAATGTTTCGACGGCGCATTGTTGGATGGATAGACCGGGGTATATTGGTCGACTTGGCCGGCCGACTGATACACGTTGCCTGCCACTGCGTAACCGAGTTTCCCGATGCTGCCGGTGGCGTTCATCCACGTCTGCGTCGTGCCGTACGAGCCGGCCGAGCCCGATACCGCAACGTGATCTTGCTGGGTCGGCTGGAGCGATACGAGGTTGACGGCGCCGCCAAACGTGTTGCTGCCCTCACTATCGGCCGGCCCGAGCCCCTCGGTTACGTTGACGCTGTTAAAAGCCGGCACGGCGAACTGCGAGAGGTCGAGATCGCCGGTGTTACCGTCGTTGAGTACTTGTCCGTCGAGCGTTACCAGCGATTCGGATGGGTCCGGTCCACGCAGCGACACGACGGCTGGAGCGGTCGGAGCACCCGAATCGGGATGCTGGATGACGACGGACGGAATCTGCTGCAGACCTTGCAACACGGTGCTGTAACCGAGCGCGTCCATCTCCGAGCGCGAAACGCTCATCTCCGGGATGGCGCTGCGCACCAATCCGTATCCGCCGTTTACGCGCACCTCGCCGATCGTCCGAAGTTTCGGGGAGTCGGCCGGCTCCAACGCGACGTCGACGGTCGAATCGCGGTCGATCTCGCCGATGTCGGCTTGAATCGCGATGAAGCCGCCTGCGTTCGCCCCCACGGTGTAGCGTCCGGGAGATACTTGCACGGAGAACGCGCCTCTCGCATCGGTCGCCGCTCGAACGGTGACCGGGCCCGACAGGACGATCTGCGCTTGGACGATCGGAGCCCCCGACGGCGAGTGTACGTTGCCCGATACGAGGCAGCAAAGTGCGAGCAGAATTCCGTGCATGCGGCGCACGTTCGGCTCGAAAGCGAGGTTTCCTCAGCGGCGATTGTGAATCGATCCGTCGATGCGACGAGGCGAGTTTTTTGGCGGTGTTTCTGCCCTTGCGCTTGCGGTGTCGACACCGGTGCGCGCGGCCTCCGCGACGACCTACTCCGAGGAGCTGGCAACGGTCGAACGTTCGACCGGTGGACGCTTGGGCGTCTTCGCGATCGACACCAACTCGGGAAAAACCCTAGCATACCGCGCGCACGAACGCTTCTTGATGTGTAGTACGTTCAAGTTGCCGTTAGCCGCGATGGTGTTGCGAAAAATCGACCTTGGCGTGGAGTCGTTCGCTCGCCGGATCCCATATAGCACAACCGATTTGCTAGAAAACGCACCCGTGGCGCAACAGAACGTCGCCCGCGGTTATATGACCGTGCGCGAGGCGCTTGCCGCAGCAGTGCGCGTCAGCGACAACACGGCGGCCAACTTGCTCTTAGCGTCGGTCGGCGGCCCGTCGGGATTCACGAAGGGCATTCGCCAGCTCGGCGATACCGAGACGATCCTCGCGCACGGCGAACCGGCGCTGAACGACCCGCTGCGCCCCGGCCAGACGGGCGACACGACGACGCCATCGGCCATGGCGTACGATGCCCGCGACATGGTCGTCGGCGACAAGTATTTGCAAGAGAAGACGCGCGGGCTTTTGCAGCGCTGGCTGATCCAATGCGAGACCGGTTTGACGCTGCTTCGTGCGGGCTTTCCGAAGTCTTGGACTGCGGGCGATAAAACGGGCATGGGTGGCGGCCATACCGCGTACGGCGACAGCGACACGCGCAACGACATCGCGATCGGCTGGGCCGCGTCCGGAGCTCCGATCGTCGTTACGGCTTATCTGACCGGGGTGACGGTCCGCGCGACCACGCGCGATGCTGCATTAGCTTCCGTCGGCAGAATCGTTTCGTCTACTCTTCGACCGTAGCGCGTAACCGCTGTAGCGCGACGTCCCACTGTTGCGAAATCTGTTCGAGATACCGGCGAACTTCTTCGAGACGGCGGGGCTCGAGCGTCCAAATGCGCTCGCGACTCTTTCGCCGGCTTTGCACGATTCCGGCGGCGTGCAGCGCGTATAAGTGTTTGGTGACGGCTTGACGCGAAATGCCCGAGCCTTCGGCCAATTTCGCGATCGAGAGCGGTCCGCCGTTGCAGAGCTTGGCGACGATGCGAAGACGCGATTCGTCGCCCAGGGCAGCGAGGACCGGTGCGACGCTCATGCCAAACGTGCGTCGAGATAATTCTCGATCATGTGTACCATCGTATCCCAACCTTCTCCATTGGCTTCGAAGGCGTCGGTTCGGCGACCCATCGGTAACGCATCGAAACCCGACTCGGTGAGCGTGAGCATCGTTCCGCCTTCGACCGATTCGAGTTCGAACGTAACGAGCGTCATGGGTTCGTCCGAATAGTCGATCGATGCGTCGATCGCGAACGGATGCCAACGATACGAAAACAGCCGCATGGGTTCGATGTGCTCGACGTGCATCTCCAGCGGCATGCCGGCATATTTTTCTTGTATTGCAGCCACGCTCGGATCGCATTTCGTGCCGCGGATCAACCCGCGGGCTATGCTACCTGCAGCGAACGGCTCGGCGAACTCCATCCCGAACCAGTCGCCGAATGCGGTGGCGTCGGCGATCGCGTTCCAAACGCGATGGATCGGCGCGCGCAACAGCGTTTTCTTTTCAACCCTGTCGGTAGTGGACGATGTCATTATGCAACCTCCTAGTTGCATATCACGATATCACCCTCTGCTTCGAAATGCAACCATTTGGTTGCAAGATTTTGCCCGCGGACGTCGCGAATGGCCGACGAATGAATCGTTGGATGATGCGCTTTGTCGCGCTCGCGGTGGCGGCCTTGGGGACGGCTATGCCGGTTAACGGCCAGACGCCGTCGTTTGCTCCGCCGGCGGAGACCCAGCACACGCTCGATGCATATACGAGTGCCATACGCGGCGCCGGAGTGATTGTCGGTATCGTCGACGGTTCGACGGTGACCGTCTATCGTTCGGGTGACTTCGGACCGGCGCAACCGCCGCTCGACGACCGCACGATGTTTCAGATCGGGTCGCTCACCAAAACGTTCACCGCGACGTTGCTGGCATCGATGGTCGTCGACGGACGCGTGCGTCTCGAACAAGCGGTGCAAACCGTCGCGCCATCCGGTGTCACGATTCCGTCGTATCACGGACAGCAGATCACCTTGGCTAACCTGGCAGAGCACAACTCCGGGTTGCCGCGACTCCCCACGAATCTGCCCACCAATTCGCCCGACCCATATGCGACGTACACGCCGGCGCTGTTCGAGCAGTTTTTGTCGGCGTATACTTTGACGCGCGCCCCGGGCGATCGATTCGAGTATTCGAATGCCGGCGTGGGGTTGTTAGGCGACGCGTTGGGTTGGAGCGCGGGAACGTCGTACGACCAGCTCTTGCAGGCGCGTGTGCTGCAACCGCTGTCGCTTGCGGATACGACGCTGTCGCTGACGCCCGATCAGCGCGTGCGCTTAGCGCCCGGACTCACGCAGGCGGGCGTATCCGCGCCGACGTGGAGTTTCGGCGAACTGGCGGCCGCAGGCGGTCTGTATTCCGACATGCACGATATGCTGGTATTCCTGCGCGCGAATCTTACAGCACCGTCCGGCCCGCTCGGACCGGCAATGGCGATGGCGCAAATGCCGCGCGCACCCGGCGATGCGTCGCAGAGTCAAACCAAGACCGGGCTGGCGTGGATCGTCAACGTGAACAACGGTAACACGTTCGTGAACGGCGAGACCGGCGGCTACCACTCGTTCATGGGATTCAATCGGACGGCCGCGAGCGGGATCGTCGTGCTCGCCAACGTTGCCGACGCCAACGTCGATTCGCTGGCGCTGCACATCATGTACCCACAACTATTCCCCGCACCCGTGTCATCGGTGCCGCAGACCGGAATCGTTCAGGAAGATCCCGCGATCACCGCGTTAGCGCGCAGTTGGCTGTTGAGTTTGCGGACGGGAACGATCGATCGATCGAAACTCACGCCGGAATTCTCACAGCACATCACCGGCGATATGCTCGCACAAGTGAGCGCGTCACTCACCGCGATGGGTGAGTTTACCGGCTGGACATACCTCGGGTCGCAGCCCCATGGAGACGTGACGACCTACCGGTACCGCGTGCTCCTCGGCGGACAGCCGCATATCTGGTCCATTATGGTCGATTCGAACGGGAAAATCGCCGGCTCGCTGTTGCAGTAAGCTACGGCGTGTCGTTGGGATTTTGGCTCACGCCATCTGCTCCGTCCAAACCGTCGGCGGGGCCAAGGGTTCTCGTTAACGTGCCGGACGGATACGAATAGATCGTTACCGTTCCCGACCCGCTGTTGGCGCTGTATAAGGTCTTTTCGTCCTTGCTCAACGCTACCCGAAACGGATCGAACATTCCGGAGACGATGCCCATATCCGTGGTATACGGTGGTGGAATTTTAAGGATCGCTCCGCGCTGGTCGTCGGCGATGATATCGCGCTGTTTGTCGAGGATGATGCCACCGGGCGATGCGACGCTCGCCGCGAGGAGCGTCGGGGTCGAATCGCCGCGCACGAACTCTTCGAACGCGCCACGCTTTTGCTTGTTGAAAAACGATACGAAAATATCGCCGCGAGCGTCGACCGCGACGCCTTCCGGTCCATGCTTGATCACGTACTGCCGTGCGATCGAGTCGGTGCATTGCGGAAACACGTCGATATACCCAATTTTTGCATAGAAGTTAAAGTCTGCAACGTACACGTTCCCCTTCGAATCGGTCGTCACGTTGACCGGATCGATCAAACCGGAAGCGTACGTACACGACGGCGACTTCGCGCCGGGCGCGAACTCCGTGATATTGACCGTCTCCAGGTTGGCAACGTAAACGTTACCCGAGTGGTCGACCCACACGCTATTCGTGTCCGATACTCCGTTGGTAATCGCACCATCGGGCCGATAGCTCTTATTCTTGAAAAGAAATACCGACGAGGCATCGTCGGCAACGTACAAATCCCTACCGGCTTTCGAGGCCGCCGGGTGGAGTCGAGCTTCGATCGGCTCGTAGCCGACCGCATAGCGCTTGTCGATGCCGTTCGGACCGGCGATCGCGGAGCCGCCGTCCGGCGGCCCCGCTGTCGCACAAGCAGCAAGCGATAACGCGCCTATCGCTACGAGAAAACGCGTTACCCGCATGCGATGGTTAGAGCGAACTCGGTGAATCGGCAACGCCTTCCGCGCCATCGAGACCATCGCTGGAGCCGAGCGTGTGGGTTAGCGTACCGGCGGGATACTTATAGATCGTGACCGTGCCGGAGCCGAAGTTGGCATTGAACAGAACTTTTCCGTTCTTGCTCAAGGCGGCGTGGAACGGGTCTGAGAGACCCGAAACCAGCGGAATCGCGGTCGTGTAGGGCTCCGGAATCACGTCGATCGAGCCCGCCTGGTCGTCGGCGATCAGGTCGCCATCCTTATCGATGGTCAGTCCGCCGGGCGAATCCACGGTTACCGATAAAATTTCGCCCGGCGTCTTGCCCTTGACGAACTCTTCAAATCCGCCGGTGAAGCCGCTATTGAAGAACGTTACGAACAGATCGCCTTTCCTATCGAGCACGGCACCCTCGGGTCCACTGGAAACGGAGTATTGCGTGGTGACCGTGTCGCTGCATTGTTTGAATTCGTCGATGTAACCAGGATTATGTAAGTCGTTGAAATCTACGACGAACACATCGCCCTTGGCATCGGTGGTCACGTTGATCGGATCGACGAGGCCGCTGTCGTAGGTGCATTTGGGCGTAGACGAACCGGGCGCAAACTCTTCGACGTTTTTCGAATCGACATTTGTGACGTATAAGTTGCCGGCCGTATCGACGGCGATTCCGTCGTTACTGTTGAATCCCGTAATTGAGCCGTTCGGTTTGTAGGTTTTGTTCTTGAACAGAAACACGGTCGCTCCGGAGTCCGAAACGAACACATCCTTGTCGGCCTTTGCTTTGGCCGGCGACAGCCGAGCTTGAACGGTTTGATACGAACCGCCATAACGCAGGTCGATGCCATTTTTATTCGCGATGGAAGACGAAGCGCGGCCTTGCGAGGCCGCTTGCGGCACGGATCCGGCGCTCGAACCCGAGGTCGAGCAGGCCGAAAGCAGCAAAGCGCCGGTTATTAGGCCGGCGCTTGCAATCGTAGAAACGGTACGCATAAAAAAGCCCCTCTATTTTTTCAGCATTGACGCGTGAAATTTTTCGACCCGGTGATCTGTTTGCCGTCGGGCGAAAGTTTGAGCGTGGAGGTTCCGTAGTACGTCAGCGTTACCGTGTTTCCGTCGAGATTCCAGTTGCCCGATACGCCTTGTGGATCCGTAACGTCTCCGTCCGCCGAGAACACGAACTTCTGACTTTGCGAATTATTCATCAACCACGTTCCCACGAGATTGGTCATGGCGCAACCGGTTGGAACCGGCGTCGGCGTGGCAGGAAGCGTGAGCGGCGTGCCCGTGCGGCCCTGAAACTTATCGTCGAGACCTTTGCACAACTGGTCGGCATTGAACGGACTTCCCGGTTGCTCGACCGAGCACGTGAACGTGACTTCGTACCCTTTATCGACCGGAAAACAGTGGATGGCGGCGGCGGATGTCGCGTGACCTTCACTGTCGGTCGCGCCGTAACCGAACCAGATCGCGGTTCCGGGCGATGTTTCACCGACCGTCGATAACTCGGAGCTGAGCGCGGCCTTGGCTTTGCTGCTACACGTTTCGATGGCTCCGTTGGGAATCACGAGTCGAATTCCGACCGAAAGCTGGACTGCTGCCGGGGTGGCTGCAGTGGAAGCCAGCAGCGCGACGACCGCAACGATCGCGGCGGCTCCCAAACGAAATCGACGAATCACAAGCATCGGCTATCCTCCGTTGGCGACGAGGGCTTTTCCGCCGAATGGCCGTCGCCCCCTGTCCTCGCTCGACACTCGAGGCAGGTTCGGGCTCGCATGCAATCGTAGCGGAGCGTTCGACGAATGAACGCTTTGATCGGGGCCGCAGTGACGGCATTCGTGGCGCTGTTTCCGATCGTCAATCCGATCGGCGGCGTTGCCGTGTTCTTTGCATTGACCAGTTCGGACACGCCCGCCGAACGCAACTCGACCGCCGCTCGTATCGCCATGTTCGTGGTGCTGATTTTGCTTGCGTTCGAGCTGGGCGGTTCGTACTTGCTCGAGTTTTTCGGCATATCGCTTGCGGCATTACGGATCGCGGGTGGAATGATCGTCGCGCACACCGCATGGACGATGGTGACGGCATCCAGCCGCATGACGCCGACCGAAAGCTCGGAAGCACAAACGAAAGACGATATCGCGTTCTCGCCGATGGCGATGCCGTTGCTCGCCGGCCCCGGATCGATCGGCGTTGTAATGGCGCTGGCAGCGCGCCCCGATCCGCGAGTGTGGCTGACGGGCATAGCGATCGCGGTCGTGTTGATGGGAGTCCTCGTCTATGCGCTCTTACGTCTGGGCGGACCGCTGGTGAAGCGATTGAGCGCCGGAACGCTGAGCGCGTTCGATCGCATTCTTGGATTTCTGATTCTCGCGATCGCGATCGAACTCATAATTACCGGCTTTAAGGGAGTGTATCCGAAGTTCGGGCTGTGAGCCGCGGCCCGATCCAGCCGTGCTCCGCGCAAGTCGCTTCCGAACGTCCGAAAAGAACGCCCAGTCCGCACTCTGAATCGAACATTCGGCGGTTATCGTGCGGCACGCCGCGAACGAATGCATAATCCTGATTCGTTCCGTCCGGAAAGAGCTTGCGGATATAACCGACGTAGAAGCGGCCGCGTTCGAAGCGATATGCGCCTTGCGCTTCGCCGCCGCAGCTGCGATCGAGATCGTCTTCCTTCGGATTAGTGTCGGCGGTACCGAGCAAATAGGTTACGCGGCGCAACGCGTAGCGTCGCTCTAACGATGCGGGCGAACCTCGCACGTACGGCGGCGCGCCGGCCAACCCGTAACGCCACTGGTTGAAATCGCTGCAAGCGGTTTGTGGCACCGGACGCCAATCGTTGAAATAAAAATACGACGACGGATTGGCGACCACGAGATGCACTGGGATGCGTCCGCGTGCGTCGAGTTGCGGCGCGTGTCCCACCACCGCATACCGCTGAACGATTTGGCCGCCGGCAGAGTGTCCGATCAGAACGATGTCGCGCATTCGCGGAAAGCGTCGAGCGTCGCTGAGACGCGCGATCATCGCGTCGAAGACGTCGTACGTGCTGACCGGTGCGTTGCGCGCATCCGAACCGCCCGGCCACGTGCTGGTCCAGTAGAGCGTCGAGGCCGAGACGTGGTGGCCGGCCAACTCCGACGATTCGACGAACTGTGGCGCGATCACGAGCACGTTCGAAACTCCGGCGCGAGCGACCGCACGCGTTCCGGTGTCGTAATAGTAATCCGCGTCGCGCAGAACCCCGTGCACGACGATCAACGCGCGCGTCGTGCCGGGATCGCCTTCCAGCGACCCGCTGCCGAAGTAGCGCGCGATGCCGCTTCCGCGAGGGGCGTTCACGACGAACTGCCGGTCCGCTAAGCGTCCGGCATTATCCGGCTGTGGCGTTTCGAGCGCCGCGACGGTCGCGAGCGCGAGCAGAGCTGCCTTCCACATGCTGCCGTCTTCGGGGACTCGCTCGGCACCTCCGGGGAGCTCGACATAATGAGCGCCGGACTACTCCACTTGTCCAAAGGCGACCAGCTCCAGACGAGCAAAGCATCGAAGCGACGCCGCCGCGCAAAGGAGTGAACATGAGCACGATGTCCGCCCACGAACGCACGCCCGATCCGATCGCCCTCCGCGACCATTTGACACTGACCTACAGCGAACTCGAAGAACGCAACCTGGCTGCAAAGCAGCAGCGGAAGGATCGCGCTGCGGCGCATCAACTCGCCGCCGAACGGCTCGAGTATCTCAGCGCCGAAAAACGGATCAAAGCCGTCACGGTGTTGTTCAGCGATCTCGAAGGCCGTCTGCACATGCTCGACTATGACAAGAAGTTTTTGCTGGACTCGCATGACAATCTCACCTTCGACGGTTCGTCGATTCGCGGGTTCACCGCCCAGCGCGAGAGCGACTTACGCTTGGCGTTGGATTGGAGCGCATTTTATTGGGCGCCGGCCGACGTCTTTGGTGCGGGCAAGGTGCTGGTCTTTGCCGACGTGCTCGATCGCGAAGGCCGCCCATTTGCCGGCGACATCCGCGGCGTGCTCAAACAGCTTTCGAACAAATGCTATGCCGAGCACGGATACACGCTCAACGCGGCCAACGAGATCGAGGGCTTTCTCTTCCAAGGGTTAGACGCAGAACGGCGTTATCACGAAACCGGCGCTTTCGAGTACGTCAGCATCGGCGGATATTTTCACTCGCTTCCCGGCGACCCGTTACGGACGTTTATCGATTCTGTCGCAGAAGTGCAGCGTGCGATGGGATTTCAGAACGAGAAAGACCATCCGGAGGTAGCGCCGTCGCAGTTCGAGATCAACTACAGTTACGGCGAAGTCGTCGCCGCCGCGGATCAGATCCAACTGTACAAACTCATCTGCCGCCAAGTTGCCACGCGGATGGGCATGACGGCCAGCTTCTTGCCCAAGCCCGTCGTCGGCGTGAACGGCAGCGGCATGCATACCAACGTCTCGGTGAGCCGCGACGGGAAAAATATTTTCTGGGATCCACAAGGCAAGGAACGGCTCAGCGCATTCGGATGGGAATTCATCGAGCGTATTCTGGCGCACGCGCCTGCGTTGTGCTTGATGTTCAACGCCTCGGTCAACGCATATCGCCGGCTCGATCCGCACTTTGAAGCGCCGAATCAAATTAAAGCATCGGCGATCGACCGCGGCTCGATGGTTCGAGTGCCCATCGGCAACGAACGAAGCGCGCGCGTGGAGGTGCGATCCGTGGGGCCCGATGCGAATCCGTATCTGGTGTTGTTGGCGGTGTTCGCGACCGGGTTGGGAGCGGATGTCGAAGGCACCGTCGCTTCGGCCGAACGTTATCTGCCGGACAATATCTACGATGCGCTTGCGGCGTTTCGCGAGTCGCGATGGCCGGACGCGATGCTAGGCGCCGAAATCAAAGAGAAATACGCGGAGCTCAAACAAGCCGGCGCAGATCGTTGCCCACGACTATTGGGAACCGTTGTGAAAGCGCAGGAAGTGCAACTGCATCACGAGGTCTACAACCAATATCTCTGGAGCTTGTTTTAGGTAGCAGTTCCTCAGCGGTGGCCGAGATGCCAGCCGTGATCTTCGCACAGGTACGGCCGTAAACCGGCGCTCTTCGCGGGGATCGCACGTTCTGCAAGTTTCTTGGTCGCGAACGCGGCCTTCGGGGAGCCGGTTTTGTTGTAACACGAACGCGCCCCACCGGATTTTCGGGGGGCGCCTTTCGAATCGTCAGCCGACATTTTGCAAGTCGCGCTGTACTGGTGTCACGTACAGCTTGCGTTGCATCGCCGCGGTTGGAACTTTGATCCGGTCGGCCAATCGCAAGAGCTGCAAAAAGCGCACTTGCCACCACGTCATGTCGATCTCATACCACTGCAATCCGTGACGCGCCGAAAACGGAAACGCGTGGTGATTGTTGTGCCAGCCCTCGCCGAACGACAGCAGCGCGACCCACCAGCAGTTGGTCGACTCGTCGTTCGTGCGGAACGTGCGATAGCCAAGCATATGGGCCGCGCTGTTCACGAACCACGTCGAATGATAGGCGAAGACCAGGCGTCCGAACACGCCCCACACCACAAACGGCCAGCCACCGATGAAGAAGAGCCCGACTGCTAAAGCGAGCTGCAACGGCAGAGCCAACCACGCGAGCGCACGATAAAATGGATCGGCCTCGAGGTCGGGTGCGTAGCGTCGGATTTCTTCATCGCTCGGCATCGCAACGTTGTTGCGGTACAGCCAATCGAAGTGTGCCCACCAAAAGCCGCGCTGAATGGTGTGCGGATCTCCATCGTGGTCGGCATGCGCGTGATGTTTGCGATGCACTGCCACCCAACGGATGGGATCGCCCTGCAGAGACAGCGTCCCAAACACGGCGAGAAGGTACTCCAGTGGCTTGCGCAAGCGCAGACTGCGATGCGTCAAGGTTCGGTGGAAGCACAGCGTGATTCCGAGTGCGCCGGTGCAATAAGCGATGAGTGCGCCCGTCGCAACTGCCGGCCAACAAAAAAAGCCTGGCCAAAAAATAGCCAGGGCTCCCAGGTGGATTCCGAACAGCGCGCCGCCCGTGAGCCGACGAGACAGAGAGCCGGCGGGTTGCTGACCCTCTGCGTTCATCGATGCTCTAATAGCGGTTAGCTATTTACCGGTAGCTGCTGCTACGCGACGAGAAACAGTCGCGGCAGTAAACCGGCTTATCCCCACGCGGTTGGAACGGCACTTCGGCAACGCCGCCGCATTGGCTGCAGGTCGCCTTGAACATCTCGCGATTTCCGCCGCCGCCGCCGGAGCCACCAGCGCCGCCACCACTCTGCGAGCGACCGGCCTTACGGGCGGTGCGGCAGTCGGTGCAGCGATTCGGCTTATTGGTAAAGCCCTTCATGGCGTAGAACTCTTGCTCGCCGGCGGTGAAGGGGAACTGACGGCCGCAATCCATGCAGGTCAGCATTTCATTGGTATACATTAACTAACGAGTCTCCTCAGGGTAGTGATTGTGTTTTCCGGATCCGACTCGCTAGTACGTGGAACGTGACCTTTGCGGACTTCGAAACCTGGTAACCAGAACACTATACACTATCCCGCTCGAAATAGTTCCAGTGACCCTGAACATTTTTTCCTAGGCGGCGACCAGGCCGACTCCTTGTTCCTAGCTCTCCGCTGTGAGATACTACGGGCGCTTCCTGCCAAGCAGAAGGAGAACGTTTGGCCCGTCCATCGCGTAACAGAAATCGGCCGCGGCGCACTTCCGATAACGGATCGACACCGCAGGCCCCAGACACCTCGAAAGAAGCTCCGCTGGAGCTTTTCGGGACCATCAAACAAGTGTTTCCGAGCACAACCTTTGCTGTCGAGCTCGAGAACGGGCACACCGTGCTGGCTCACATTGCCGGCCGTCTGCGCCGCCATCGGATCAAGCTGCTACTGGGCGATCGAGTAGAGCTCGAAATGTCGCCCTATGACCTCACAAAAGCGCGCATCGTCTACCGCTACCGTGCGGGCGAGGCCCGCCGCGCTCACTAGCTCCGTACGGGAATCCGCCGCTCGCCGCTCGAACACACGTTCGCTATAGCGGCGACTAGCGCGCGCGTGACCGACATGATAGGATGAGCGCTGTTGCCCGCGGGCAACCTCCCAATCCGGCCGCGGCCGGTGGTGGCGCGAGGATGCGTCACCTGGCTAGGGTTGCAACGCTCGAAACGAGCGCCGGCGACCAAAAACCACCTAGTCGAAAGGACGAACGATGGCTACCAGCAGGACGAAACGCGCCGTCAAAGACCGGCGCCCCAAGCGCAAGCCGTGCCAATTTTGCGCGGACCGCGTAATCGATATCGGATATCGCGAAATCAACCGCCTTAAAAAATACGTTTCCGAGCGCGGCAAGATCGTGCCGCGACGCATATCCGGAAACTGTGCCAAGCACCAACGCTTGTTGACCGTCGCAATCAAGCGCGCTCGGATCATCGCGTTCCTTCCCTACGTTTCGGAGTAGCGGCGAGTGAAGCTCATTTTATTGGCCGACGTATCGGCGCTCGGCAAAAAAGGCGCTATCGTCGATGTCGCCGAGGGGTACGCACGCAACTACTTGGTACCACGCAAGCTCGGCATCGAAGCCGATAAGGGCGCATTGGCAAAGCTGGGTTCGCAGCAGCAGGCGCAGCGGCGTCGCGACGAGATGGCATTATCCGATGCCAAGGAGCTCGCAAAGCGCCTCGAGACCGCTAAAGTCGCCGTCAAAGCCAAGGCGGGCGGCAACGGCCGTTTGTTCGGCACGGTAACGAACGCCGACGTCGCGACCGCGATCGCAGAGTCCCTCGACGTCGCAATCGATAAGCATAAGATCGAGCTGATCACGTCCATTAAGGCGTTGGGTTCGTACCCGGTCGAGATTCGTTTGCACAAGAACGTAACCGCCAAAGCGACGGTCGACGTCGTCTCGATGTAATCGAAGGCCGTGCCGGACGCATCGCATTACGCGTCGCGCTTCCGCCGGAAATTCGGCGTTGAAGACGAGCTGGGCCGTTACGTAACGGCCCTATACGACATGCTCGCGTCGGTGTTGGGACAGGATAAGGTCGTCCTGCGCGCCGGCAAAGTGAACGCTTTGCGCATGATGCGCTCCGCCAACCTCCCCGATCGCCTGTGCGCGCTGCAGCGCCTGGTCTTTGAAGACCCGACGCTGGAGCGTGCAACCACGCGCGCCCAACAGCGCAAAGCCATCGCGGAAATCGAAGACGCGATGGCGGACACGATGGCGCAGCGCAACGCCGAGGACGCGTTGGAAAAACGCGTCACCGAAAAGTTGGCGCAACGGCACGAAGAGTACGTCAAAGACCTCAAGCTCGAAGCGTTGCGGGAAAGCGGCGGTCCGGAAACGCCCGCGACGCAAGCCAAACTCGCCGAGCTCGACGCGTTGTCCCAGCGACCGCTCGCAGCGTCGGCATTGCGCCAGTTACGCCCGCAGAATTTGCGCGACATCGTTGGACAAGAAGCCGCGGTGCGCGCGCTGCTTGCAAAGATCAGCTCGCCGTTTCCCCAGCACGTATTGCTCTACGGCCCGCCCGGCGTCGGAAAGACCACGGTCGCGCGGCTGGCGTTGGAAGCCGCCAAAGCCCGTCCGCAAACGCCGTTCGGTAAGAACGCGCCGTTCGTGGAGGCCAGCGGTACGACGCTGCGTTGGGATCCGCGCGAAACGGTGAATCCGTTGCTGGGCAGCGTCCACGACCCGATCTATCAAGGCAGCCGGCGCGAGTTTGCCGAGGGCGGCATTCCCGAACCCAAGCTCGGCCTGGTGACCCGCGCCCACGGCGGCGTGCTGTTCATCGACGAGATCGGCGAGATGGATGCCGCGCTGCAACTGCGTCTGCTCAAAGTACTCGAAGATCGTCGCGTGATGTTCGAGTCGTCGTACTACGACGAGAGCGCCACCAACGTCCCGGAGTACGTCAAACGCCTGTTCCGCGACGGTGCTCCGGCCGACTTCATTTTGATCGGGGCTACGACCCGCGAGCCCGACGACATCGACCCGGCCATACGGTCGCGCTGCGCAGAAGTATTTTTCTCGCCGCTCACGCAGCACCAAGTCGTTTCGATCGTGCAAGGCGCGGTCAAGCGCTTGGGCGCGCGCGCGACTCGGGGCGTGCCCCGCGCGATCGCGTCGTATACGATCGAGGGCCGCAAAGCCGTGCAGCTCGTGGCCGATGCGTACGGCCAAGCACTCTATCGTTCGCGACCGGCGAAAGCCGCCGAGGGCGCAAAGCCGGCGGCGCCGGCGATTACCGAAGACGACGTGACATCTGTGGCGCAGACGAGCCGTTTGCTGCAGCACACGCCGGTCAAGGCGCGAGCCGTGCGCGAAATCGGCAAGACGTTCGGTCTGGGTGTGTTGCACTATCTCGGAAGCCTCATCGAGATCGAAGCCGTCGCGTTTACCGCGAGCGCTCCCGGCAAGGGCACGGTGCGTTTTAACGACACCGCCGGTTCGATGGCCAAAGACTCGGTGTTTAATGCGACCAGCGTATTGCGAACGTTCGTCGGAATCGACACGGCGAACTTCGATCTGCACATCAACATCGTGGGCGGCGGTAATATCGACGGGCCGTCGGCCGGGTTGGCGATCTTTCTGGCGCTGTATTCCGCAATCCTGAAAGCGCCTATGCCGCAAGACGTCGCGGTCACCGGCGAGTTGTCGATTCAAGGAAAGGTTCGGGGCGTCGGAGGTATCGTCGAAAAATTATACGCGGCTCGACAAGCCGGGATGCGACGAGTCGTGATTCCACGTGAAAACGCGCGCGAGGTCGATGCAACGATGGCCGGTCTCGACGTCGTACCCGTGCCCGATGTGGAATACGTCTTGCGCGAACTGAATATGAACAAGCGTTCCACAAGGCATTCACCGGCGACCCGCCGGAAGATCGCACGTCGTCCATGACCGCACAACCGTCGCCCACTCCGATCGACCGCATTCCGCCGCACAACATTGAGGCGGAGATGGCAGTGTTGGGTTCGATTCTCGTCGACAAAGAGATGCTGGGTGAAGTCGGGCAACTCGTACGTCCGGGCGATTTCTACGCACACGTGCACGAATCGATTTTTGCCGTGCTCGTGTACTTGTTCGAGCGCGACGAACCGATCGACAAGATTACCGTCAGCGAAGAACTGCGCCAGCGCGGCACGCTCGAACGCGTCGGTGGGGTGCCGTATATCAGTTCGCTGATGGACACGGTTCAGTCGGCGGCATCGGCGCGCTATTACGCCACGATCGTGCACGAGAAAGCCGCACTGCGCGCGTTGATCGGGGCCGGCACGCAAGTCACCAAACTCGGTTACGAAGGCGAAGAGGACGTTGCGGCGTCGCTGGATCGCGCGCAGCAACTGATCTATGCGATCGGCGAAGAGCGCGGCACGAAGGATTTCAAGCCGGTCCGCGATCTCCTGAAAGAAGCCTTCGACAGCATCGATCACCTGTATCACCAGCGCGGCGACCGTATCGGTTTGACGTCCGGGTTTCCGGACATCGATGCGATGACGACCGGTTTTCAGCCGGGGAACTTCGTTATCGTCGCAGCCCGCCCGGGCATGGGCAAGACGTCGTTCGCGCTCAATATGGCGGTGGCGGCGGCTCGCGACTCGAACCAGCCGGTCGCGTTTTTCTCGCTCGAGATGTCGAACAACGAGCTGATCCAACGACTGATCTGTTCGGAAGCGCGCATTTCGATGAACGATATGCGGCGCGGGAATATCAAACCGCATCAGTGGGAGTCGATCTCGCGGGCGATGGAAGGCCTCGACCAGTTGCCGATCTACCTCGACGACATGGGTGCGCTCAGCGTATCGGATTTACGCAATAGGTGCCGCGTCCTCAAGAAGTCGGCCGAAGGAGCTTTAGGGGCGATCTTCGTCGACTATCTGCAGTTGATGCGTCCGGCGGTGACATCGCGCAACGTCAATCGTAACGAAGAACTGTCGGATATCTGCCGCACGCTCAAAGTGACCGCCAAAGAACTGAAAGTTCCAATCGTGGCGCTGGCGCAGCTGAACCGTGCGGTCGAAAGCCGCTCCGATACCGGCAAACGCCCGATGCTATCGGACCTTCGCGATTCGGGATCGATCGAACAAGAGTCCGACGTCGTCGCGTTCTTGTTCCGCGAAGGCTATTACAAGCCCGAGTGCCCGGATCCCGAGCTAACTGAGTTTATCATCGCCAAACACCGCAACGGCCCGACCGGCACCGTCAAGCTGCGTTTCCAGCGCGAGTTCACGCTGTTCGTTCCGTACGGCGACGATTCGCACTACCCCGCCGCATAAACCGCCGGCCGAGTTTACAGCCGCGTTTCCTGATCCTCGAGCGTACCGATATTCTGCGCCAAGTACGTGCGCGAGAGTTTGACGTATTCGCCGGCCGAAATCTCGATCCAATGCGCGGCTTCGCCTTCGATGCGTTTCTTGACGACGGCCGGCGCGCCGGCCGCCAGCATGGCATCGGGAATCTCTGCGCGTTCGCCGACCACACTGCCGGCAGCGATCAAGGCGCCTTCGCCGATCCGGCAGCCGTTCAATAGCGTCGCGTTGCTGCCAATCAAGGCGTGTTGCCCGATCGTGCAATCTTCCATTACCACGGCGTGTCCGACGGTGACGTCGTCGCCGACGTACGTGCCACCGTGCTCGCTGACGTGCACGACCGCGTTATCTTGAACCGACGTGCGGGCGCCGATACGAATCGGACCGTTGTCGCCGCGCAGCACGGCGCCGAACCAGATGCTTGCCTGCGGGCCGACGACGACGTCGCCGATGAGGACCGCGGTTGGGGCGATAAACGCCGAAGGATCGATCTGCGGCCGCTTGCCGTTAAAGGGAATCAGCATGTGCGATGCTTCGCACCGCACCGCGGCGAACCTCGAACGCATGCATAGGCATCGAACGCCGCTGCGCGGCGTCCGCGCGATCCCGCATCCGAAGGCCGGCGACGCCAACTACACGGCGGTCAACTACGAGTACGCCGGGCGCGAAGGCCACATTCACGAGGTCGTCGAGATCGGCGGTCGATCGCTCGCCAAGGTCGGCTTTGCGGACCGCAAGATCGTGTACTACTTGCTCGACGATCTCGAACTCGACGATCGCGCCAAACGTGGCACGTTCCACGACGCGGACCCCGGTGGGGAAGTGGCTCCTACGGCGTAACCGCTGGGTTTTTATCGGCGAACGCGCCGCTCGGATTCGGCTTGACCCAAACGATCAGATCCCAGATCGACGGGAACTCGAAGATCGTCGCCACTGCAGACGCGTTGGGCACTTTTTTTAACGCGACGAGCGTCGCCGCGCTAGGTTGCGTGGTGCTACCGCCGGCTGCGGCAAACTTCGGATTCATGATCCAATGATCGTACGTCAGCTTTCCGGTAGTAGGATCGCGCTCGACGTAGTGAACGTGTCCGTCGAACTCTACCCATCGTCCGGGATTGATGCCCCACAGAGTCGGCCGTCCGGAATTTGCGCTCACCAGCACCGAGTAATCGGCGCCTAGCAAGTTTCCGTCCTTGCCGTACCATAGTTGGCTCGGGTGCTTGGCATCCATCGATTGCCAGTGCAGGTTCGCATAGCTGATTGCGCCGGTTTCGTCTTCGTTGGTATAGCGGATGTAGCCGGCCTTTTCGGCGTCGGCTGCGGTCGGATACCGTTTCATAAGATCGGCCTGGACGGCTGCGACGAACGCTTTTTCCGAAGCGCCAACGGGACCGTGATAGGTCGCGTTTTGATCGGCCAGGGTCCGAAGCGGCACGGCCAGGACGACTGCGGCCAGGAGTAGCGAAACGAGATGCTTGCTCATCGTTGGATTGTACGGGCTGGGGAGGCGACCGCCTATCAGAGTAGCGTCAAACCGGTCGCTGGGCGCGGCAGGGGCGCGCTGCCGAGCGGGCCAAAGCCAGGAGGCCGCGGCGCGGGGCCGCATTTTCGCCGACGTAGCTCAGTGGTAGAGCAGCTGTTTCGTAAATAGCAGGTCGTCAGTTCAATCCTGACCGTCGGCTGAGTACCTTTTGGAGAGAAGCATGAAAAGCACGATCGCAACGTTCGCCGCATTGTTCGCCCTTGTCGCGACCTACGGCCAATCCCAGGCCGCGACCCCGACGGCGCCCGCATCGGTCGGGACCGCCCTCCCGGCGTTCGAAGGGCAATCGCTCGACGGCAAGACGGTAACGTCGTCTCAACTACGCGGCAAGGTCGTCGTTCTGAACGATTGGGCGACGTGGTGCCCGCCGTGCCGTCACGAAACGGCCGACATGATAACGGCCTACCACAAATTGCACGCGCCCGACGTCGTCTTTCTGGGACTCGACGACAACGAAACGGTTCCGGTCGTTAAAAGCTTCATATCCACGCGGGGCGTTCCGTACCAAACGATTTTGGTCAGCCCGCACCTTCGGCAGCTGATCAGCGTCGAAGCGATTCCGACGACGATCGTCGTCGACAAGAACGGCATCGTACGCGCCCGTTGGACCGGCGGCGTGACGCCCGCGCAACTCGCCGAGTTTATCAATGGCGCGCGCCAAGGCCACAACGTGTACTACCTGTCGCCCGTGCAGAAGAAACTCGATTCGATGCTGGCCACCGGGCAGTTCACGCTGACCGGCTCGCCCACGCAAGTTCGCGCGGGAGCGGCCGCCGCCGTCAAGCAAGTCGCGGACGCCGAAGCCTACTTGAACGGGCTGCCGTCGTCGCAATCCGACTCGTACGACTACGCCCGTACCAGCCGTGAAGAGGGCGCGCTGCAATACGCCGCTGCAACCGCGGTATTGCGCCTGCAAAATACTCCGCAACAGAAGTTCGACGCGTATCTGTTGCAGGCAAAAGGTCTCGCGAACCTCGGCGACTCGGCGGGTGCGGTGCGCGCCACGCGCAACGCGCTGGCGTTGAAGCCGAGCGATCCGACGACGATCTTCCGTATGGCGCGCGCCCTGGGCGCCGCGGGCGATTACGCCGCGGCGATTCCGTACGCGACGAAGTACACCAACAGGCGTCCGCAAGATCCCGACGGCTTTAGCTGGCTCGCGATTTTCTACAAGCGTTCCGGTCAGCCGCAACAAGCGATCGCGCCGTTCCAAAAGAGCACGGCGTTGTTGGAGGCTGCAGTCAAAACCTCGGCGCCCAAAGATCGCAGCGATAACGCCGCCAACGCCGCCGATGAGTTGCTGTCGCTGGGCGATGCATACGTGACGCTCGGTGACGGACCGCAAGCACAACAGGCGTACGATTCCGCCAAGCATTACGCCGACATGGTCGATCCGAAGAGCCCGGCGGCCGAAATCCGTGATCGCGTGACGGAACGCGCGGCCGAAGGCACAGTAGCCGTTGCCGTCAAGCAAAATTCGAACATGGCGATTTCGGTGACAAAATGGACCGGCGCCGATCTTCCCGGCAGCGTGAGTTCGACGTACAAGTATCGCTTGATCGTCGTCGCCAAGACCGGCCAGCCGGTGACGTTGACCGCAGAGAACCTCGCACCCGGCTGGGTCGCGTCGTTCTGCGCCGATCGTCTCTGCTCGCCGGGTAAGGTGACGTTCACGCCTCCGGAAAGCGGCGTGAAAACGTACGAGTTCCAACTCGTTCCGCCGACCCCGGGTGCTAAACCGGGCAATAACATCACGGTAGCTTCCAACGGCGTCACGGCAGCCGTCCCCGCCCGCTAGCGTCCGCATACGGCCGGCTTTGCCGGCCGATGCTTCGGCGCTCGTTCCGTTGTTCGCACAGCTCGGATATCCGAACGATGCGGCAACGATCGAGCGCATGGTGCTTCGATGTTCGGATCGACGGAAAATCTACGTCGGAGAAATCCAGTCGAACGTCGTTGGATTTATCGCCGTCGAAATGCGCGACGAACTTGCAGATTGCGAGGGTGCGGAGATTCTCGCCCTCTCGGTCGACGAGAATAATCGAAGTAACGGAATCGGCGCCGCGTTGCTGCGTACCGCCGAAGAATGGGCGCGCGAACAGGGCGCACGGCGTGTCCGCGTGCGCTCCAACGTGATTCGCAAGGACGCGCACCGTTTCTATGAACGAGAAGAATACGCGCCGGTCAAAGACCAGCGCGTATTCGAAAAACGAAGCTAAGAGAAGTCTAGGCGCTAGCGCCGGGGACGAACTTGAGCGCGACGCCGTCGATACAGTAGCGTAGGTGCGTCGGCGCGGGACCGTCATCGAACACGTGGCCGAGGTGGCTCCCGCATTGACGGCAGTGCACTTCGGTGCGCGCTTCGACCAGCCCGTAGTCGGATTGTTCGCGGATCGCGTTCGGCAACACGTCGTAGAACGACGGCCAGCCTTCTCCGCTGTCGTATTTCGTCTTCGACGAAAACAACGCCAGATTACAACCGTAACAGCGATAGAGGCCCGCTCGAGTCTCGGTTAGCAGCGGGCTGGAGTTTGCCGGTTCCGTTCCTTTCTGGCGCATGACGTCGTAGCGCTCGCCACCGAGGAGCTCACGCCACTGCGAGTCGCTGTGCGTCACCGCGTATTGTTGCGATGGCGAGGCGAAAGCGCGCGACGCCGTCGCTCCACCGAGAACGAGCAATCCGCCGAGAAAAGCGACGCGATTCATCGTGCGGTCGGAATGTGACACGCCGCTCCACCATTCTTTTCGAAGTAGCGTTGATGATATTCTTCGGCTCTATAAAACGTGGGGGCCGCAAGAATCTGCGTTGCGATCGGCCGGCGATGATTTGCCTGTTCCGCATCGCGCGACGCGGTTGCAGTGCGCATCTGCTCGTCCGAATAGGTGAAGATGGCCGAGCGATATTGATCGCCGACATCCGGACCTTGCCGGTTGACCTGCGTCGGATCGTGCAGATTCCAAAACGCCTGCAATAGTTGTTCGTAGGTCACCCGTGACGGATCGAAAGTAACTTCGACCGCCTCGGCGTGTCCGGTTCCATGTCCGCAGACCTCGCGATAGGTCGGGTCTTGCGTTCTTCCGCCGATGTAGCCCGAGACGGCGTCAAGCACGCCGGGGATCTGGCGAAACGCGGCCTCGACGCCCCAAAAACAGCCGGCGGCGAAGGTCGCGGTTTGCGTAGTTGCGTTCATACATATTCTATAACGTTTGTCGCGCGCCGGCGGATGCGTCAACCGCCGGTGAGAGCGCGCAACACCGTCTGGCGGACTCGATTGAGGAGCGCGTTCGCATCGGGGCGGTCGTCCATCCAGTTCTCGATCATCAAGGCAAAGATGGTGGTGCTGCCATCCGGCCGCCTGGCGTATCCGGCCAACAGCCGGGCGTGATTGGTCGTGCCTGTCTTGGCGACGATGGCACCGGCCAGCGGCGCCGACGTGAAGTCGTTTACCAGGGTGCCGCTTCGGCCGGAAACCGGCAGCGCGGCCAAGATCGTCGTCCGGTAGCGTCCGTGCCAACCGGCGCTCAGAATCGCGACCAGCGCGCGCGGGGTAATGCGGTCGTATGCCGACAGCCCGGAACCGTCGGCGATCGTCAGCGTGCGCGGGTCGATGCCGATCGAGCGCAGCCATGCCGTTTCGACCGCTATGCCGGCGGCCCGATCGTCGAGGTGAGCAGTTGCCGGCGACGCCACGCCGAGCGCCTCGAGCAGCTGTTCGCCGATCAGGTTGACGCTGGGGCGCCAGAAATCGCCGAGCATCGTTCGCAGCGGCTCGGAACGATGTTGCCAGAGATGCGTTCCGCCAGGCGCAGATGTGAAGCGGACGGCGCCGTCGATGGCGATGCCGCGCGCGACCAGTGCATCGCGAAAGACCGCGGCCGCGTATGACGGCGGATCTGGAACGGCCGGCTCGAGGTCGTCGGAAAGCGGCGCTCCCAACGGGTAACTACCGGTGACGTCGATCTCGGACGGCACGTTCCAGGGCCGGTCGAGATCGGTGGTATCGTCGCTGCCGCGTGCGCCCGTCACCGCGCGATTGACGATCGTGAACGCGTTAACGGCCGGAGCGATCGAAAGCTGCGCGGGGTCTCCGGTGGCCGAGCCAGGACGCACGCGAACGTGTGCGATGTTGCGTTCGAGCGACAGCGCCGACGGAACGGCCGCGTATTCGTACGGCAGATCGTCGATCATCCATCCGCCGGGAAAACGAGGTGCCGAAAAATAGGATGCATCGGCAACGACGTCGCCGGTTACGTGCACGATACCGGCCGCACGAACGGCGGTCGCAGCGCTCTGTAGATCGGCGACCGAGAGTTGTGCGTCGCCGCCGCCGCGCAGTACCAGATCGCCGTTGAGCGTTCCGCTCGTTACCGGTCCGATCGCATCCACGCTGGTGCCGAATGTAAATGCGGGTCCCAATTTTGAGAGCGCCGCCGATCCGACGATTAGTTTGAACGTAGAGGCCGGGACGAAGTCGTCGTCCGGATCGCGCGCGTACACCGTGGCACCCGATGTATCCACGGCCAGCAGCCCTACGTGGGCGCCGCGCAATTCCGTCGAAGACAATGCAACGTCGATCGCGCGTTGCTGCGCGGATGACGCGGTAACCGCCGCCGGGCTCGTCGCTACAACTAGCGCGAGCGCGAACGACGCAAATCCTACACGTGCAGCGACGCGAACTGTTCCATAAAGCGGTCGATGCGCGACTGCTCGATACCGGCGGCTACCATTTGCACCGCAAGGTCGTCGCGATGTTCGGGCGGCGTAACGAACATGAACGGTGCGTCGCCGTCGCCCTCGGAACGAACCGTGCAGCTTTCGGCGCTCGCCGGAATCAAGGCCGTTTGGTATGGGGTAAGCGACACTTCGACGTCGTTGCAGCCGACGTTCATCGGGCAATCTAGCGACATCACGATCAACGGCCGTCCGCCGGTTTTCATCGTTGCCGGTTCGCTCGTCGCGACGATCCGTTCGACTACGAAGTGATTGTCGGCGATCAACGCCAAACGCTGTAAGCCGTCGAACGTGTAGGCGATTTGATCCAGCGTGCCGGCGCCCGTCGCCTTATAATCTAAAACGTCGGCGGCTTTTTGAATGTGCAGTTCGCGCGGTTTTCCATCGGCTCCGATACGGTTCCAATCGAACATCCGGTACGTTAAATCGCTAGCTTGCTGCGTTTCGAAGAGGGTGACACCCGCTCCGATCGCATGCACCATGCCGGCCGGAATATATACCGTATCGCCTGCCTTGACTGGAATGCGGCGCAGAATCTCGCCGAGCGTCCCATCGGCGACGCGACGTTCGTATTCTTCACGCGATGTGTCGCGCGTCCACCCAAGCACTAACTCAGCGCCGGGGTCGGCCGAAAACACGTACCAACACTCGGTCTTGCCGTTTGCTTGATGCTCGACCCGTTTTGCGTACGCGTCGTTCGGATGCACCTGTACCGAGAGCCAATCGTGCGCGGTGATGATCTTCGTAAGAACCGGAAAGATGCGAGTCGGGTCGATGTCGCCGAGAAAGCTTTTTCCTTGCGATTGCCGCAGGGTCGCGACCGAATCGCCTTTCAGAGGTCCGTTTATAACCGTGTCCGTGTCCCAGCACTCCCACGACTCGCCGATCTTCGCCGACGGGTCGCCGTGTTTGCCGTATTGCTTCACGAGTTCGTCGCCGCCCCATATTGCCGGCGCCAACTTCGGATCCAAAATATACGGATATACTGCCGCGTCGCTCATTGCGAGGGTCTTCGCAGTCGCCGGTCGGCGTCCCCGGGCAGAGGGCCGCTTCTTTCGTAGCGCTAAGAAAAATGCATGTCCGGGAACAGCGTGCTCGAGCGATCGATGGAAATTCTCGCGATGCTATTTGGCGACCGGCTCGGACACGACGTCGCCATTCGCCTTTGGGACGGAACCGTCATCGCTGCCCCGGGATCGCGCTTCGAACTGCGCGTTAACGGGCCGTCCGCATTGCGCGCGGCGTTTTCTCCGCCTTTGAGCTTGCGACCGGGTGAAGCATTCGTCGAGGCTTGGATCGACGTCGACGGCGATCTCGAAACCGCAATCGACGTCCTCGAGCGCAGCACCGAGCGGTTGTCGCCGATCGACCTGGCGCGCATGGCGGCGGCAATGGCTAGGCTGCCGCGACCGCCGCGCGCGTCGGGGTCGGCCCACCTAACGGGTGCGATCCATTCGAAGACGCGCGATGCCGCGGCGATCGGTTTTCACTACGATCAGCCGGTCGAGTTATACGCCAGCTTTCTCGACCCGCAACTCGTGTATTCGTGCGCGTACTGGGACGACGGCGTCACCACCCTCGAAGCGGCACAGCGCGCCAAACTCGCATATTCGCTCGATAAGCTCCGTTTGGCGCCGGGTTCGGAACTGCTGGACATCGGTTGCGGCTGGGGAGCGTTGGTCATCGCCGCCGCGCAGCGTGGCATTCGAGCGCTCGGGATCACGCTTTCGCAACGGCAGTACGAAGAGGCGCGCCGCCGCATCGCGGCACTGGGACTCGGCGGCCTGGCTCGAATCGAACGACTGGATTATCGCGATCTCGGCGACCGGCAATTCGACGCCGTCGCATCGATCGGGATGGTCGAGCACGTCGGTCGCGAGCGTCTCGACGAATATTTCGCCGTCGCCTACCGCGCGCTCAGACCCGGCGGCCTGTTTCTCAATCACGGAATCACGGGGCAATCGCGGGATGGCAAGGGGATCCGCCTCGCCAACGACTTTGTTGGCCGGTACGTCTTTCCGGACGGCGATTTGCTAGCGATCGCAACGGTGTTGCGTTCGGCCGAGTTGGCCGGTTTTGAAGTGCGCGACGTCGAGAATCTGCGCGAACACTACGCACGAACGTTGCGTGCGTGGGTCGAGAACCTCGGGAAGAACCGCGTCGCGGCGATCGATGCAACCGACGAGCGAACGGAGCGGGTCTGGCGGCTGTATATGACGGGAAGTGCGCGCAACTTTACGCTCGGGCGAATGGGGTTGGTCCAGACGCTGCTGGCCAAGCCGCTGCCCGACGGCACGAGCCGCATTCCGGCGACCCGAAGGGATTTGTACGTACGATGAGCGATCGCGTGGAAGCCTGGCCGGAACTGCCTCTTGAAGCCTGGCGCGAGACCTGCGAGACGCTGCACCGCTACGTGCAAGTAATCGGCAAGATTCGCTTGGCGTTGTCGCCGCCCGAGCCGCAGTGGGCGCACGTTGCGCTGTATGTAACGCCGCGCGGCATGTGGACGGGTGCGATTCCGTATGGAGAACGTTCGTTCTCGGTCGAGTTCGACCTGATCGATCACGGTATGCGCGTGCTCGTCAGCGACGGAACCGATCGTTCGATTCCGCTGGTTCCCCGTACCGTGGCCGATTTCTATCGTGAAACGATGCGGCTGCTGGACGAGCTAGGCCTCGACGTCCGAATCTGGGACGTTCCAGTAGAGCTTCCCGACAAGCTTCCGTTTCACGAAGACACCGAGCATCGTTCGTACGATCCGGCGTACGCACGGCGCTTCTCACAAGTTTTGCTGCAGGCCAACACGGCGCTCGAGCGGCACCGCGCACCGTATCGCTTGCGACATACGCTGGTACAGTTTTTCTTCGGTTCGTTCGACATCGCGTACGCGCGCTATTCGGGGCGTCCGGCCGAGCCGCCGTCGCAAGACATCATCATGCGCCTTGGCATGAACGCACAAGAGATTTGCACCGGCTTTTGGCCGGGGGATGCGCGTTTTCCCGAACCCGCATTCTGGAGCTACGGCTATCCGAAACCGGATGGAATCGAAACCGCATGCGTGGGTCCTTCGGCGGCCGGCTGGGACACGAACATGGGCGAGTTTATTCTCCGCTACTCCGACGTCCGCGCCGCTCGAGATCCGCATGCGCTGCTAGCCGAGTTCTTCAGCAGCACCTACGACGCGCTGGCGCAAAGCATGCAGTGGCCGCCCGGGGCATAAGGCGACGACGGTACAAAAAACGGGCGGCTCCGTGTAGCACGGAACCGCCCGAAGCGGAGCAGTCTATATAGAGCGGTTTACGGGAGGCGCGATTCGCAACGCTTCCAGTCGATGTTGGCGAAGAACGCCTCGATGTACTTGCCGCGTTCAGACGGTTTGTAGTCTTTGATGAACGCGTGCTCCCAAACGTCGAGCACGACGATCGGAGTGAAGCCCGCGAGGTGGCCGTTTTCGTGATCGCTGATCCAGTTATTGCTGATCTGACCGTTGGTGTCGTCGCGATACGCGATCGCCCAGCCGACGCCGCGCATACCGCCGACGGCGACGAAGTCTTTCTTCCACGCATCGAATCCACCGAACGACTCGCCGAGCGCGGTATAGAGTTTGCCGTTACCGATGTCGGCCGGCGACTTGGTCATGTTGTCGAAATAGTATTCGTGTAAGCGCATACCGTTGTATTCGAATCCGAGGCGGCGCACGAGTTCGGCGTAGCTCGGGTTGGCGCCGGCGGCTTCACCGGCAGAGCGCAAGGCGTCGAGCTTTTCGTTGAGCAGGTTCGCGTTCTTCACGTAACCTTCGTACAGTCCGAAGTGCATCTCCAGCGTTGCGTCGGAGATGCCTTGCAGACCCGAGAGATCCCACTTTTTTGCAGCGTACGTTTTCATAAGAGGGTGGTTCGCGCCGGGCGGCCCGTCTCCGGCCCGCCCGGCGATTTCCGCAGGAGGCGAGCGTTCGTCCCCCGCACGCTGGCGCGGTGCACGAAGTGTACGCCGGGATCGGTTCGAATCTGGGCGACCGTCAAGCCAACATCCTTGCCGCTCTGCAGCGCCTGCGCGCTCGGTGTGAGGTGACGGCGGTATCGGCGTTCTACGCCTCGCCTCCGGCCGGCGGAGCCACCGGGCCCGAATACCTCAACCTCGCGGTGGCCGTTCGAACCCCGCTCGATCGCGACGCGTTCGAAGCGTTCGCGCGAGCGATCGAGGCTGCCGTCGGTCGCTCGACCTCGAGCATTCGGCTCGCTCCTCGGCCGATCGACATCGACGTGCTGGCGATCGACGGCCAGGTCGTTCGCGACGACCTTGAGGACCGGCCGTACGATGCGGCGCCGCTAGCCGAAATTGCGCCGCATCTCGTGCGACGACGCGCTTTCGAATTCGTTCGCAGGGTCGAGCGGAGTCTGCATTTCTCGATCGATCGCCAGTCGCTCGCGCCGGATGTTGCAATCTCGCTCGAGCGCGCCGGCGTTCGTTCGGTTCGGCGCACGATCGTAAGCGGATCGGATGCGAACCTTCGAGCGTACGATGCGGAGTTCTCGATGTCGAACGCGTTGGGGCCGAACCTCGCGGGCGCGCACATGTCGCGGTATTCGGAAATTCTCGCCGACACGATCGACACGTGCTTGCGCGACGACCCGAACGGTTCGCTGGCGCATTTGCCCGGCTCGATCGCGCGCGCCATCGTCGTCGCACAAGACGCACCGCACGCGGAAGTGCGCGTGCGCGCGAGTTTTGGGTTGGAGCGTTGGACGCCCGTGAGCGCGCTGCCGACGGAAGAACGCTATACGTTTCTAGCGATCGCGTATGCCACGCCGAACGGCTCCCGTACGCTCGTCGGAGCCGAAGCGTTCGGTATGACCGCCTGCCCGTGTGCGCAAGAGATGATGCGCGAGCGTTCCGAACGCAAATTGCGTGAGGCCGGTTTCGATGCCGGCGCAGCCGCGCGTGCGCTCGACGCGATCCCGCAAGCCACGCACAATCAGCGTAGCCGTGGATCGCTGCTCGTCGGACATCCGGCCAAACCGCAAACGGTCGCGGTCGAAGACGTCATCGAAATCGTCGAGAACGCAATGTCGAGCGAAACGTATGGCCTGCTCAAGCGGCCCGACGAGTTCTTCGTGGTAAGTAAGGCGCACTCGCGGCCTCGATTTGTGGAAGATGCGGCGCGCGCGATGCTCGCGGCGACGCTCGACATGTACGGCGATCTTGGCGACGATGCATACGTTTCGGCCCGGCAAGTGAACGACGAATCGATCCACAAGCACGATGCGTTCGCGCAGGGCTTCGGGACCTTCGGGGAACTACGAGCCGAGCTGCGCGGAGAAACCATCGCGGAACGCACACGACCTTCGCAATGGTTGCGCGGAAGCTAACGCTCCGCAGCCTCCAACTTCGCGATGCGGTCCTTGAGCGCGGGATGCGACCCGAACAGCAACTCGTACCAGTGCGGCGGTGCGTCGTCGGCTAGATTCTGGTCGCGTAAGCGCGATAACGCGGCAGCGCCGCTCGCGGCGTCACCGGTGGCCTCGAGTGCGAAATCGTCGGCCGCCCATTCGCGCGAACGCGAAAACGCCAGCAACAGCGGTCGCAACAGTTGCGACGCTGCGCTCATCGTGACGACGAAGCGCGCCAATAAAATCGGCCGTTTGCGCATCCTCGCCCGCTCGCGAACCGGGGTCGCGCGTTGCGCCCAGAATAATAATATGGCGGCCATCAGTTCCGAAAAGGCGATGAGACGCCACGTATCTTTGGTGACGTAGTGGCCGAGCTCGTGCGCGACGACGAACTCGACTTCGTCGGGCGTGAACGCGTCGATCAGGGTGTCGCCGAGCACGATACGGTGCGTTCCGCCGACGCCGGTAACGAAGGCGTTGGCTTTGCGCGTTTGGCGGCTCATATCCATACGCAGTATTTCGGCCGTGGCGGCGCCATAGCGTCCGGCAAGCTTGCGCAACCGATCTTCGAGCGGTCCGTCGAGCGGCACGAATTTATTGAACATCGGAAGTATCCAGAGCGGAACGACCAGGTTCATGACGACTAACAGCGGCAGCGTGCCGGCGGCGGCTACCAGCGGCCAGGTACGAGGCGCGTGCCGGACCGCGATACCGAATAAACTCAGCAGCACCGCCGAGAATGCAGCCGACAGCGCGGTGCCTTTCAAGTATTCTTCGAGCCAGGCCGCGATCGACTGATCGCTCAAACCGTAGCGCCGCTCGGGCGTATAGCTTTCGACGAACGAGATCGGCAAATCGAGCAACGAAGACATGGTCACGATCGGCAAGGAGAATAACGCCGGGCGCAGCCACGGCGGGGCGAACGCCGTCGCACGATCGGTGAAGCGACCGGGCGCGCCGTAAGCGAACAAATACGCGCTGGCGAGCCCTCGAACGGTCCCAGCAACGTCGAGGGCGCGTCGATACTCGGCATAGGCTCGCGCATCGCGCTCGACCGCGGGCGAAGGACGACGGTACTCGCGGAGGGCTTGCACCGTTCGCATTAGCGTATAACCTGCCGTCACTCCGGCGCAGAGGCCGAGCAGTAGCTTCGACGCTTTCATCGTACCGTACCCACGTGCTGCTCTTCCATAATGCGCGCGTGTATTCATTCGATGCTCCGTCGCGCCGTTTTGCGTGTAGCGACAATATCGTCATCGACCAGCATCGCATTGTGGCCGTCGGAGAAGAGCCGGCCGGGTTAGGCGCGCTCCGCGTCGACGTCGGCGGAGCGATCGTCATACCGGCGCTGGCCGATTGTCACGTCCATCTCGCCGCTTCCGGCTATCTGAGCGGCACGCGCGACCTTTCGAGCGTGCGTTCCAATCGCGCCCTGCACGAAGCGGTCGAACGACTTCCGGTCGATGGTGGCATCGTCGTGGGAGGACGTTACGACGACGCGTTGTGGCCCGACGGGGCGGCCGATGCAACCGCGCTCGAGCGGTTCCATTCCGATAGAATCGCGATGCTCACGCGGGTCGACTCGCACTCGAGCATCGTCAACGCACGCACGTTGCAATGGCTCGAGTTGCCGAGCGGTGTCGAGGGTATCGAACGCAACGATGATGGTGTTCCGACCGGCCGCTTAACGCGAGACGCGAACTGGCAAGCACAAGCGCGGTTTGCCAAACGCACGCCACTCGACGTGCGGCGAGCAGCCGAGCGTCGTGCGGTCGATTTCGCGCTCTCGCGCGGCGTGGCGCATCTGCACGCACAGCTCGTGGGGTTTGCGCGCGACGACTATGCGGCCGAAGTAGCCGCGATGCGCGCGCTCCCGGCCGACGTGCATTCGAAGATTTGCGAGCCCGATCCGGAATTGGCGCGTTCCTTCGGTTTGCCGTACGTCGGCGGCGACGTCTTCTTAGATGGGTCGATCGGGAGCGGTACGGCCGCGATGTCGGCGCCCTACTGCGGCGGTGGTTCCGGCGCGTTACGCTTCGACGATGACGGACTGTTCGAGTATTTCGAATCTTCCGACCGGCTCGGCATCGCGGCCGGCGTGCATGCCATCGGCGATGAGGCGATCGATCAAGCTCTGCGCGTGTGGCGTCGAGTGCTCGACGATCGCCCGTCGAGGAACGGCTGTCGTCACTTCATCGAACATTTCGAACTGGCGTCGGACGAGCACATCGAAACCTGCGCGCGGTTAGGGATCGCGTTGTCGATGCAGCCGCAGTTCGACGCGGCGTGGGGAGGTAGCGACGAGTTGTACGAACGGCGTTTGGGTGTCGAACGAACGCGTTCGATGAACGCGTTGGCACGTATCGAGCGGGCCGGCGCGATGCTGTGCGGGGGATCCGACAGCCCGGTATGCGAGCTCGATCCGTTCGCCGGAATGCAAGCTGCCGTCGATCATCATCAACCATCCGAACGTCTATCGCGGCACGCCGCGCTCGCGATGTATACCGTGAATGCGGCGCGTTTTGGATATGCCGAACACGTGACGGGCGACCTGCGCGCCGGTCTGAACGCCGACTTCGTGGTGCTCGACCGCGATCCGTTCGACGGGGCTTCATTTACCGATTGCCGCGTTCTGCAGACCTGGATCGGCGGTGCCTGCGTCTTCGACGCAGGCGTGTTATAGCAGCGAAATCGTTTCTTTAACGGCCGGCCGTGCTTCGGCCATCTCGACCAGGCGCGCGGCGAGTTGGTCGCAGATCGGATCGTCGATGGCTTCGACATCGCCGGCATCCGCCAATGCGGCTTTCAGCGGATCCAGCGGAATCCGCGCCAGCAGTGGGGCGCGCGCTAACTCGGCGACCTGATCGGCGTAGGACGGTCCAAAAATATCGTATCGCGTACCCGTGTCGGGCGCGACGAAATACGACATGTTTTCGACAACGCCCAAAATCGGTTTTTGCAGTTGGTGCACGAGGTTCGTGGCTTTGCGTACGATCATCGTCGCCAGCGCCTGCGGCATGGTGACCAAGACGACACCGTCGATCTTGAGCGATTGCAGTACGGTCAGCGGCGCGTCCGACGTTCCCGGCGGAAGATCGATTAACAGATAATCGAGTTCGCTCCACGTCACTTGCTCGAAGAACTGCCGAATGACGCCGCTCAAGATCGGTCCGCGCCAAATCATCGCGGTGTCTTCTTGCTCGGTCAGCAAATTCGAACTGACGACTTCGATGGCCGAACGTGTGAGAACCGGCGCCATCAGCGGCTGCGGGCCACCTTGCGGCGTTTTGAGCACCGGATCGGCTTCGATCGTCATCGGCTTGTGCAGACCGAAGATTTTTGGAATCGACGGTCCCGTGATATCGGCGTCGAGGATGCCGACGCGCAGGTGGCGTCGCCGCAATCCGAGTGCCAGCAATGCCGTGACGAGCGACTTTCCGACGCCCCCCTTGCCGGACATAATCGGGATGATGCGCTTGATCGCGGCGCGCCCGCGAAAGGCCGATGGCGCGCGGCGCACCGGCCGCCGGTCCTCGTTGGAAATGAGCGGGACGAATCCCGATAGGCGCGCCTGCTGCAACGCTGCCAAGATCGGTTCGACGCGAAGCCCGTGCGCCAGCGCGCCTTGCTCGATCGTCTCGGCGGCGCTCACGCCACAGCCGCTGCATCCGAGGCCGAACGCTTGCATCACCTCGGCCGCGATCGGCAGGCGCTCGACGAGTTCGCGAATGTTGCTGGACGGCTCGATAATAACTTCGATATGGGGCATAACGGCTTTCCGAAAACGACGATGGGCGGAATCTCTTGTGTCGAATCGTTGTCGACACGCATGAGACCTTTGTATACACGCGCCGCATTAGCCGGCGGCTGCGACTCGCCGGTTCGTTCCGGCTGGGCCGTCGGTGGCCCGATGTTCGTTCAAGCGTCGGCCCGGGATGCCTACGCGTTCGACGAAAACGGACGCCGCTATATCGACTACGTGATGGCCTACGGCCCACTATTGTTCGGGCACACGCATCCGGCGCTGGTTACCGGCTTAGACGAGATCGCGCGCGACGGTTTCGTGTGGGGCACGACCCATCCGAACGAGCTACGCCTCTCAGAACGTATTCGATCGTATCTTCCGTCGATGGAGTCGATGCGCTTCGTCACCACCGGCACCGAAGCAATGATGAGCGCGGTGCGCGTGGCTCGCGCGTTTACACGGCGCGACAAGGTGCTGCGGTTTGCCGGAAACTACCACGGTCACTTCGATCTCGCATTGCTTGGCGCGGGTGCATCGGCGAATACGAGCGACACCGATGCCGGCGGCATCCCACGCGGCGTAGCGGCCGATGTGATGGTCGCCCGCTATAACGATCTCGACGACGTCGATCGCGTCGTGCACGGTCGAGAAAACGACCTGGCCGCCATCTTGGTCGAACCGATCGTCGGCAACATGGGCTACGTGCCGCCCGACGCTGGATTTTTGGAAGGGCTTCGCGAGCGCGCGCGGGGCTACGGTGCGTTGCTCGTGTTCGACGAAGTCATTACCTGGCTGCGTTTCGGATTGCGCGGCGCGCAGGGCCGTACCGGCATTACTCCGGATCTCACTGCGATCGGTAAGATCGCCGGCGGCGGCGTTCCGTTCGCCGCGTTCGGTGGCCGCGCCGACGTGATGAACGTGTTGGCACCGAACGGCCCGGCGTTTACCGGCGGAACGCATGGCGGCAATCCATTTTCGGTCGGGATGGCGCACCGCGTTCTCGACCTGCTCGAACGCCATCCGGAATATTATTCGCAAATGCGCGAAAATGCCGGACGGCTAGCCGGCGGCATTCGAACCGCGCTCGCGAAGCACGGCTTGCCGTATGCGGTCGTTAGCGACGAGTCGATCGTCGACTTCAAATTTCGTGCGGGTGCCCCTAACCGCAACTTCGACGATGCGCTAGCGGCCGACAAGCACGCCTACGCACGCTACTATCACGCGATGTTCGAGCGCGGAATTCTGCTTCCGCCGTCGCAAAACGAAGTGATGTTCGTTTCGACCGCCCATACGCAGGCCGACATCGACGAAACCGTTGCCGCAATAGACGAAAGCCTCAATGCGGTCGTTTCGGCCGAGGCGACGGTATGATCGCCGACGGGTATCACGACCTGCCGTCCGGCAAGCTGGCAAACCTCGTCACGTTCCTCGAAATGCACGCTCGGCCGTCCGAACGTTTCGAGGCACGCAACGACGCAACGGTCGCGCCGGTTCGACCGGATGTCGACGCATACCGCAACATGTTCCGGCGCATCGGGGCGCCGTATTTATGGTCGTCGCGATTAACGATGTCCGACCCGTCGCTACAAGCGATTCTCGACGATCCGGATGTCGAAAATTACGAGCTTCGACGCGACGAGTCGCCCGATGGAATGTTGGAGCTAGATTTCCGTGAAGCCGGTTCGTGCGAAGTCGCGTTTTTCGGTTTGGTGCGAGAGGCGCAAGGCCGGGGCTTCGGACGATACCTTATGCGATTCGCGCTACAACGGGCGTGGGAGCGTTCGATCCACCGCGTTTGGCTGCACACGTGTACGCTCGATCATCCTGGAGCGATCGCGTTTTACCGCAAGTGCGGATTCGTGCCGTACAAACGACAATTCGAAATATCCGACGATCCACGCGCGGCGGGTCTGCTGCCGCTCGATGCGGCCCCTCACATTCCGCTGCTGTGACTTACGCGACGGCGTCGCGCCGGCGCCGGCCGAGCGTAACGACGGTACCGTCGCCGGGCGTCGTACTGACTTCAAAGAAGTCCGTGCAACGCTGCATGATTGGAAATCCGCGGCCGCCTTCGGCGCTGTTATCGGGAAACGGAAGCGTGCCATCGGATGGAGGTAGGCAAATGCCGCGTCCACGGTCGCGAACGGTTGCGACGATCGTCCGCGTATCGATCGTGACCGAGACTTCGATTTCAGCGTCGCAGGCTGCGTGCTCGATCGCATTCGCCAACGCCTCGCCGAGCGCGAACGTCAGGCTCTCGATATCGGCCGGTGAAACCTCATGGAACTTCGCTAGCGCCGCAAATGCGTCGCGCCCCGTCCGAGCGGAGCGGGGCAGCGGGGGCAGCCGAAGCTGGAGATTGAAGGGTTTCGTCTCTTCGCCGACTTCTTCGAAGGGTCTATTCATAAGCGCCGTCAGAGATTCTACCCAGGTGCAAACGCTTAAACCGTGACCGAAGCCGCCGTCTACGTGCTCCGCTGCTCCGACGGGTCTCTGTATACCGGGGCTACGACCGATTTGGCCCGCAGGGTCCGGTCGCACGCCGCCGGCACGGGCGCCAAGTACACCCGTTCACGGAGGCCGGTCGCTCTGCTCGCCTGGTGGTATCCGGAGACCTTCACCGACGCTCGCTCGCACGAGGCGCGGTTTAAACGCCTAGCTCGCGGGGCTAAAATGGACCTGTTGGCCGGCGGCGAGGCTTTTGGCTGTTCGCTGCGCAAGGCACCGGCCGTTGACGCTTATTCACCTATGGAAGGAATGCAACCGATGGCGCAAACGCCGCCCTCTCCCGACGAAGTCAAAACCCTCGACGACGAAGCTCGACACTCGCACGCCCGCATTGCGACCGACAAGGGCGATATCGTGCTGGAATTTTTTCCCGACGACGCGCCCGTGCACGTCGCTGCATTTCTAAAACTGGCGAAGAGCGGTTTTTACGACGGTCTCAAGTTTCATCGCGTCGAGCCCGGATTCGTCATCCAGGGTGGCGATCCGGATGGTTCGGGCAGTGGCGGCCCGGGCTACCGGCTCAAAGCCGAGTTCAACAAGCGATCGCATGACCGCGGCGCGCTCGCGATGGCGCGCACGTCGGATCCCGACAGCGCCGGATCGCAGTTTTATATCTGCTTGGGCGACGCACGCTTTCTCGACGGCCAATACACGGTGTTCGGAAAAATGACCGACGGATTCGAAGCGCTGGATGCGATCAAGCGCGGCGACGCGATGAAAACCGTCACGATCGAACCGGCGTAGACGTCCGTCCGAAGCGCTTCGGGCTTCGTTAGGATCCGGTGCCCTGATAATGCCGCAGTCCAACGCGCCAAAACGCGTAGGCTGCGGCCACCCAAACCACGCCGACGGCTGGTGTCAGCAATCCGACCGCAGCGTTGAGGTGCAATCCCGGATCGCTTTTCTGTAAGAAATACGTTGCCGGGTAGTAGTTCATAAACGCGAACGGGAGTAGGTAGGTCAGCACGATGCGCACGCCGCGCGTATAGATGCTGATTGGATAGCGCGTGAAGTCCTGTTCGAGCGACATTGCGACCCAACGCAACGTGTCGATTCGTATGAACCAGAAGGCCATCGTCGCGACCGCCAGCGAGATGCCAAGGTCGATCATCGCTCCGCCGGCCACGATAAGCGGAACGAACAGCACGAACAGCCAGTCGACGCGCACGCCCGCTACCGCGGTGGCGACACATAGCGTGACGATGCCGAGAATCATGCCGTCGGGTGAGATTTGCTGCGGGACGGTAATCACTTGAAAGAGCGTGTCGAGCGGCCGGATTAAAAACCGGTCGAAGCGTCCCTCACGGATATATTCGGGCACGCTGACGATCGTAAAAAAAAGCAGATTGTGCAGCTCGTGGCCGGCCATCCAGAGCGCGTAGAGAAAGAACATCTGCCTGAAGTCCCAGCCGTTCATGGACGGAAACTGCCGCATCGTCACGTAGAGCGCGCCGAGCGCTACGCCGTGGTAGGCGATCGTGAAGAAGAACCACATCACGAAGTTTGCCCGGTACTCGAGAATCGTCAGCAGGCTGATGCGCCAGTACTGGATGTAAGCGGCGACCACGCGGCGGGCTTGGCCGGGAGGGCGCGACGCTCCTCGCAACCACAGCGCGCCCCCCGCCGGTTGTATGCCTATATGAGCGCGATCCTTACCGAACCAGTTTTTGCAATTCAACGCTCCGACCAACGGGCGTTCTTCGATCATGGCTGGCTGCAGACGTACCACTCGTTCAGCTTCGCCGAGTACTTCGATCCAAATAACGTCAACTGGGGCGCTTTGCGCGTGCTCAACGACGATACGATCGCAGCCGGTGCGGGCTTCCCGCCGCATCCGCACAAGGACATGGAGATCGTTACCTACGTGCTGACGGGGGAGCTGCTGCATCAAGACAGCACCGGCAGCCGCGGCGTCGTCGGTCCCGGCGGCGTGCAGTATATGAGCGCCGGAACGGGCGTGAAGCACAGCGAGTTCAATCACAGTTCGGACAGGCCGCTGCGCCTGGTACAAATGTGGATCGTGCCCGGAACGCTGGGCGCCAAGCCGTCCTACGGCCAACGTCAATTCGAGGCGGCCGCTCGCGAGAATATGTGGCTACGCGCGGTGAGTGGCGATCCGTCGAGCGATGCGCCGATTCGCATCACCGCCGACGCAACGTTTTCGGTCGCGCGGCTCGATGATGGATCGGTCACGTCTTCGTTCGCCCCGAAACGGCGCGGCTTTTTGTACCTGGCCGAGGGCGCGGTGACCGTCAACGGCAAGGACGTTGCGGCTGGAGACGCCGTGCGGATGTACGATATTCCGTCGATCGACGTCCGTGGCTGCGGCGAGATATTGCTCTGGGATCTGCCGGAAGCATAAGCTAGGGTATCGCTTCGTCGCTCGAGCGCTCTAACACGACGGTCGCACGCCGCCACATGCGTTCGAATGCGAACGCCCAAATGGCGCAGACCACGACCTCGATTGTGAGAACGACGGCGTAGTGGCCGCCGCCGATTCGCCCCAGTACCAGGTCGACGGTGAGCCACGCCGCCGAAACGGTAAACAAGACCGCCAGCAGCGTCGCCCCGCTACGCGCTTTCCAGCGATCGGCGATGGCCGTACTTCGATAGAAGCCGGTGAAACCGGCGACCGTTTCCGCGTCGTGCGGTTGTTCTTTGCGCCACGCTTCTAACGCCAATGCCAGCGTGGCGAGCGTCGCGATCCAAACCGCGACGGCCCAAAAAATCATTTCCGGCTGCTGGACTCGCTCCGCGAACGCAAAACTGCCCGCCAGCAGCGCGGCGGCGAAAGCAAGGTTTCCGCCCAGACGCAGCGCGGCGAGCCGCCGATGCCGTTGGAGTAGTTTTGCGATGTTGGCCGTCGTTTCGCCAAGATCGGGCGCATCTACGTCAGACCATGCGTCGCGCCACGCTTGCATCTCGCGATCGGTCACGGCTTAACTCCTCATCATGCGTTCGCGCAGTAACGCGCGTGCGCGGCTTAAGCGGACTGCAACATTGTTCTCGGTGATCCCGAGTACCGCAGACATCTCGGAATGCGAAAGGTCTTCGAGCGCTAGCAGCATCGGTTGTCGAAGCGCCAACGGCAACGCTCGCACTACGTCGACGAGCCGGTCTCGATCGGCCGCGGCGATTGCCGTTTGTTCGGGCCCCGGCGTATCGTCCGGCAAGGTCACATCGTCGATCGTCTCTGGTGTCCCGCGCCGCTTTCTTTTCCAGACGTGCGTCAACGCGCGATTGTGCGCGATCCGGTAGACGAGCGTTCGCAACGACGCCTCACCTCGCCACTTCGGCAACGCAACCCACAGCGCCATGTAGATATCCTGTAGCAGGTCTTCACGGGCTTGCGGCAGCGGTTCGTACGAGGCTGCGAGGCGCGTCAAACCTCCTCGAAATTCTTCGACGAGGTCGGTGAAGTGTTGCTCGGTTGACTCGGCGATTACAGTGTACCTCACACCGGCTGTCTCACGAACGGCGATAGTATTACATAGTACGCAAAAGAAATTATATCTCCGCGTCGAGCGTAACGTTTCTCGCGTCGTCGAGACGATTGGGAGCGTACACCGCAACTGCCACGTTAGGAGCCTCTCGATGATTCACGCTGCTTTGCTCGCGCTCAATATGGTCGCCGCTGCGAGCACCGCCCGACCCTCGCCGGTGGAAACCGCGATCGGTGCCGTCTACCGCATGGGCGGGCAGACGATTGGAACCTACGGTGAGAAGCGCCGCGTGGACGCGAGCGGAAACGTCATAACGACGATCGATTCCGACATGGTGTTTAACCGGCTCGGTACCAAGCTGGAGCTCAAGAGCACGGATGTGTATTGCGAATCCCCATCGGGCGATCTGCTAGCGGTCGACAGTACGTCGTCGAGTTCGCGACAACCCACGGTCGTCCACGCCGTCGTCGCCGGACAGTCCATTCGCGTCACGACGATTGCAGGTGGCCATTCGTACGACCGCCGGCTCTCGTTTCAAGGGTCGCTGGCCGGGCCGGACGCCGCCAAGCGGCAAGCCGTGCAGCGCTTACGTCTCGCAGGCGACATGTTTGCGTACCAAACGTTCAGCCCACAATTCGGTAACGTCCTAACGGTGTCCGACACGGTCGTCTCGGCAAACGATGCCGTAGAAGGCACGTCCGCCGTCAAAGTCGAGCAACGGATGAGCGCTATGCCGGCGCCATCGATGATGTGGCTGGATGCGTCGGGATGGATGGTGCGTCAAACCATGGCAAGTCCGCTCGGTGAAATCGAAGCGTTGCGTTTGCCCGCGGCAGCCATTGCGCCGGCAATTTCGGCAGCGGACATCCCGTCTGAAACCTTTACGCGCTCGATCGTAACCTCGAACATCCGCCTTCCGCAACAACGAATGATGCAAGCAATTACGCTCAAGATCATCGCACGCAATCCGAGTTTGGGTTGGCCCGACTTCTCGGCCGGCAATCAAACGGTCCTCGAAAAGACGCCGAGGTACGTTGTGTTGCGGGTACGCCGAATCGCGCCCGGCGCAGTGACGGCAGCGCCGGAACCAGCCGCGGCCGCTCTGCAGCCGTTCCTGACGCCCAACGCACTGTTACAGTCCGACGATACCGAGGTTCGCCGCATTGCCGGTACGGTCGTAAAAAACGAACGCAATCCTTGGAAGGCGACCCTCGCGCTACAGCGCTGGACCGCGGCGAATATGCGCTTCGATCTTGGTATATCGATCGTGCCGGCTTCGGAGGTCGTCAACGATCGGCGCGGCACGTGCTTCGGTTATTCCATTCTGCTCGGCTCGCTCGCGCGCGCTGCGGGTATTCCGTCGCGAGTCCGGATCGGGCTCGTGTATGCCGGCGGAATTTGGGGAGGCCATGCGTGGGATGAAGTGCGCATCGGCGATCGCTGGACGCCGATCGATGCTGCACTCTACGCTCCCGGACCGGCGGATGCCGCGCGCTTCAGCGTGTATACCAGTTCGCTGGATTCCGGAACCCTCGACGGGTTAGGCGGTCTCGGGCAGATTCTCGGCAACGTCGATATTCGAATTCTCGATTATACGGTCGACGGTACGACAACGGCGGTTCCCGCCAATGCCAAGCCATATTCTATCGCCGGTAACGCGTACGATAATCGATGGTTAGGTTTGTCGGTTCGCAAACCCGAAGGTTTCGCGTTCGCCGGACTTGGCGCGCATTGGCCGCAAACGATGGTCGTGGCAATGCGGGCGCCGGACGGCCGCGAAATCGAGATCCACGATGAATCGGTCTCGCTCCCGGCTTCAACGAACGACCGCAACCAGCTGTTCAAATCGGCCGGTATCTCGGCGGCTCCGGCGTCACGCCGGATTGCGGGCCACGATGTGTTGATTGCCGAAGCACGAAACGTGCGCGCGGTTCTGCTAGAATACCGCGGCACCATCTGGCTGGTAAAGGCGACCGGGGCGCACATGCAAGCGCTTGTCGACCGCGTCGTAGCTTCGATGATCGTTGCACATCGCGTTGTAGGGGAGCCTCGTTCATGAAGCGTTCGATCGTCGCCGCAGTCGTCGCGGTTATCGCAGTCGTATCGTTCGTCCCGAGTTCCGGGCGCGCCGCATCCGATGCGGTCGTATCGGTTCTGTACGCCGGTTCGCTCGTGACACCGATGGAAGGTCCGATCAAGTCTGCGTTGGCGTCGCAAGGCATCGATTTCGAAGGCCAAGGCGGCGGCAGCAAGATGCTCTCTAATTTAATCGCGTCGGGCGCAAAGAGTCCCGACGACTTCATCAGCGTCGATCCACAGCAAGTGACGAAACTGGGTTCGAAGGTCGCGACGCAAAAAACGTTCGCAAGTACGCGCTTAGGCATCGGATGGTCCCCGAATTCGAAAGACGCCGCACTATTCGGCGCCGTGGCTGCTGGAAAGACCCCGCTAATTCAAGCGTTGCAGACCAACGGGCTCGTGATCGGGCGTACCGACCCGAAGGTCGACCCCAAGGGCGAGTACACGATCGTCGGGATGAAACTGTTGGCCGGCGATGCGGTCGAGCAAAAGATTCTCGGCGACGATGAGAATCCGGCGCAAACGTTTCCGGAAGAAGATCTCCTCGCGCGAATCGAGACAGGACAGGCCGACGTCGGGTTCTTTTATCGCACCGAAGCCATCGCCCGCAAGCTGAAGTTTTATCCACTTCCCGGCAAAGCGTCGCTGTCGGATAAAATCACGTACACGCTTGCGGTGATGGCTGCCGCTCCGCATCCGGCGCAAGCAAAAGCGTTCGCCGATTTCATCCTTACCGGTGCGGGCCGCACGATTCTCGAAAAAGCCGGCATCACGTACCGATAGGAATGCTATTGTGACCCTTCATGACAAAGAAGTTTTCAAAGACATGCGCGTCGTTTTGGACGATGGCCACTTCGAGAATTGCATGTTCGAGGGTTGCGAGCTCGTCTACGGCGGCGGCCAGTTGGCCTTTAACAAGAACCTTGTGAACAACTGCAGCTTTAGCTTCGAAGACGGCGCGGCCCGAACGGTCAACTTTTTGAAGGGTCTGTATCAGGACGCTCCAAGCGTCGTCGAAGCGACGATCAAAGAGATTCGCGGCCACTAGCCTAGCCGCCCTGGACGACGATCTTCTGCGAGGCGGCGCGCCAGACGGTCATGGAGAGTGCTCCGAAAAGCGCTAGCCATAGGATCTGCGTGGCAAACGCGGCGAGCCAACCCGATTGAGGAATGATGCCGACGTAGATCAGCAGCGGCGTCGAGTAGATCGCCGCGAACGGTAAGCCAAAGACGATTCGGCCGAGCACGCCCGGGAAAAACGTCAGCGGAATAATCTGTCCCGACAACAGATCGGATGCCCAACGCACGATCAACTGTACCGCAAAGGATTCGAGCGTAAAGAACGCCACCGAATTCATCAAGAAGTTCAAGAAAAAATTGACGCAATAGCCGATCGCAAACGCAACTGCGAAGGCGGCCAGAGTGGCGGGCGGTGGAACGTCGATGTGCACCAGCAGCAACGCACACAGCATCGACGGAACGACCAAGATCGCGTGGAGGACTGTTTGGCCGACTCCGTCGCTAAAGAAGTACAGTGGCAGACTGATCGGCTTCATCAAATCGGTCGCGATCGTGCCTTCGCGTACCTTTTCGCGAATCAGCCGGGTGCCGTCGACTTCGAGAATGAGCGACATCAGCATGGCGATCGTCGCGTACGTGATCATGGCGTGGAGCGGCAGATTGATCGGCGCGGCGTTCTGCGCGTACAGCGCGGTCCAGAGCGAACGCAGAATATACACGCGCAAGACCAGCGACCCGATCTCGGTGAGCACCTCCATTCGATAGGTGGCTTCGCGCGCGAACGCTTTCTTGGCAAACTCGACGTACGGCGCCCAGGCGTTCCACCTAAAGAATTCGGTCAATGGCCTCGCTGGCGACGAATCGCCTCCTGACGGCGGTGTTCCATTTCTTCCAGCTCGAGCATCATGACATCGACCACCTTGTCGACTTCGGTAGTCTGCGTGGCCGGCGGTTCTTCGCCCGACCGGCGAACCGGCGCCTTCGGCGCTTTCGTTTCGTTAACGGTGCCATCGCGGGCGTGCGCTTTGCGCAAAAATTTTGCATACGATTCGGCGATGCGCCCGCGAACGTCACCTTCGACCTTCTCGTTGAAGACGCGTTCGAAGAGTTGGGCCTCAAAACGTTCCGCATCTGCGCCCGCCGATGTTCCGTGGGTCATGTGCGCGCCCGCGTGCACGGTCGTTCCGGAAGCGACGCTGCAATCGTCCTCGAGTATCGCGGCGTTGAGTATTCTGGCGGTTCCCGCGACGAAGCAACCGTCACCCAGCGTCGCGCCCGCGATGTAGGCGTGGGGACCGACGAGGCACCGGTCGCCGAGCTCGAGCGCGAACTGCATCGCGGTGCCGCCGCTGGCGCGTAATACGGCGTATTCCATGATCGCGCAGTCCGAGCCGATCCGCACCGGCGCACCCTCGGAAACGATGACCGCACCGTGCATGATCGCACAGCCCGAAGCGATCGTCACGTCGCCGCTAATCACCGCGGTGGGCGCGACGTAGGCGCTCGCGTGCACGTTGGGTTTCTTGCCGCCACTCGAAACGATCACGACGCGTTTTCCTCATATCCTCGAACGTAGATGTGTTTGATGATCGATTCTAAATCGGGCTCTTCGATGCTGACGTCCTCGACGCCATAGCGCTCGCTGGCTTGCCGAACGAGGCGATCGACGCGTTGGGTGTTGCGATCGAATTTGAATCGTGCGATTTGCTTATCGCGGCCGTCGAGTTCCGCTCCATCGAGCTGCGGCTCGGCGACCGGTTCGCTGAAATGCACGACGAGCGTGCGATAGCGTCCATATTCTGCCTTGATACGCTCGACGTTACCATCGTAGACGATCCTGCCTTTGTCGATCAAAATTATCCGCCGGCAGAGTCGTTCGACTTCGGCTAAGTCGTGGGTCGTTAGCACGACGGTGGTGCCGCGCTCGGCATTGATGCGCGCGATGAACTGCGAAATGGCGTCCCTGGCGACCACGTCGAGGCCGATCGTCGGTTCGTCCAAATAGACGATCGACGGTTCGTGCAGCAGTGCCGCGGCAAAATCGCCGCGCATCCGCTGCCCGAGCGACAGTTGCCGCACCGGCGTACGCAAGAACGGCTCCATCTCGAGAATCTCGATGAACTCGTTGAGATTGCGTCGATACCGGTCGTGCGGAACGCTGTAAATGGCACGCAGCAACTCGAACGACTCCACCAGCGGCAGATCCCAATACAGTTGGCTACGCTGTCCGAACACGACCCCGATGTTGCGGGCATTATCTTTGCGCCGCTGCCACGGCACGATCCCGGCCACTTGCACCGAGCCCGAGGTCGGCACCAAGATTCCGGTGAGCATCTTGATCGTCGTCGACTTACCGGCACCGTTGGGACCGATGTAGCCGACCAACTCGCCGGCTTCGAGCGACATCGAAACGCCTTCGACCGCGACGCGATCTTCATAGGTGCGCGAGAAGAGCGTTTTGAGCGCGCCGAACGCCCCCGGAACGCGCTTGACCGAGCGAAAGACCTTGCGCAGGTCCCGGGTTTCGACGATCGGCATCGAGGGTGTATGCTTCGGCGTTGCGTACACCCCTTTCCATGGTGATAACGGTCTCCAACCTGTACGGCGCCGGCGCGGTGGGCGTCGCTCGCCGGGCAGCCGAGGCGCTCTCGTATCTGTACGTCGATCGCCAACTGCCGGTGGTCGTGGCGACGCGTTTACACATCAGCCAGCAGGAAGTCGAAGAAAACGAGGACGTCGGCCGTTCGCTCAGCGAGCGGCTGTTGACCGGCCTCGAACGCGGAACGCCGGAACTGGGCGAGGCATCGACGTCGCCGGCCTTCGACCGAGAGTTGGTCGATGCGATCGGACAAGCGTTACGGGAGTTCGCGGATGCGGGCGACTGCGTCATCGTCGGACGCGGAGGAGCCCACGTCCTGAAGGAGCGCACCGATGTGCTGCGCGTCTTCGTATACGCGCCGCGCGCGTGGCGCGTCGAGCGCGTTGCGGGCGCATCGCGTGCGGAGCGCAATGTGGCGGAGGCCGAGGTCGATCGAGTCGATCGAATGCGCGCCGCATACGTCAACGATTGGTATCGAGCGAAGTTCGGCGATCCGGGTAATTACGATTTGTGCATCGACTCGTCGGCGTTCGAGGAGGGGCACGCAGCAGAACTGATCGCGACGGCGGTACGGCTGCGGGCTCGCACGTAACGCACGAAGAATTAGCGCCGCGCCGCTCGTCGCAAATATTTGCGGCGCTGCGCTTTCGCGACTTTCGTTTATTGTGGATCGGCCTGCTCGTCTCCAACGTCGGGACGTGGATGCAGTTCACGGCGATGGGCTACTTCGTTGCGGCGATGGCCGGTTCGCCGCACAAGGCCGCGCTGGACCTCGGCATTCTCGGTGCATCGCGCGCGGTGCCGGTATTGCTGCTGTCGCCGCTGGCCGGCGTGGTGGCCGATCGCCTTCCGCGCCGGCGGGTTTTATTCGTGACCAACGCGACCATGGCGTTTGCGGCATTGCTCCTGGCCGTTTTAGCGAGCCTGCACCGCTTGGATCTCACGACGCTGGTGGCGGCTTCGGCCTTGAACGCGGCGGCCAATGCCTTCGATTCGCCGACTCGACAGAGCTGGGTTCCACTGCTCGTCGATCGGCCGTACGTGGGTAACGCCGTTGGGTTGAACTCGGTGGCGTTCAACGCGCCGGCCGTGATCGGTCCGGCAATCGCCGGCGTGTTGATCGTTTGGGTTGGCGTCGCCGGCGCGTTCTACGTGAACGCTGTCGTTACGCTGGCGGTCATCGTCGCGGTCGCGATGATGCGACCGGCGCCGCCCTCGAGCAACCGGCGCGAGCCGATTTGGGCGGCGATGCAACGCGGGATCGCATTTTTGATCGGCGACCCGATTCTCAAGTGGATCGTGCTCGCATTCTTTATCACGGCCGTCTTCGCTCGCCCCTACAGCCAACTGATCGCGGCCTTTGTCGAAAACGTGCTGCGCGCCGGCCCGCGTGGATTGGGCTTGGCGGTTTCCGCGATCGGCGCGGGCGGGTTCGGCGGTGCGCTCGTGACCGCGTACTTTGCGCAACGCGAGCGACGGTCGCGGTTGTGGCTGCAGGCCGGATTGCTGATGTCGTGCGGGATCGTCGCGCTCGGCGTAGCGCCAAATCTGTGGGTGACGCTACCGATACTCTTCTTAACAGGCGTTGGTACGATGACGCTGCTCGGCGCGACCAATACGCTGATACAAACGTTGTCGCCGGACGATGTTCGAGGACGCGCCATGGCGGTGTATACAATGATCGCTATCGGCGTCGTTCCGGCTGGGTCGCTGGTCGACGGCGCCATCGCAGCCGCGATCGGCGTGCATGAGATGTTCGTACTCGCGGGAATTTTGTGCGCCGCCACGTTCGTCGCAATTTGGGTGCTGTGTCCGAAAGTTCGGACCGTTTAAAAACGATGGCGGGCCGCTTTCGCGACCCGCCTTGAGAAGAAGAAAAGCCGCTGTAGCTTACGCTGCCGCGGCTTTCTTACGGGTGGCGGGTCGGCCGGTGCGCTTGCGTCCGGCGGTCTTTCGCGTCGCTTTTCTTGTGGTTTTGCGGACGCTCTTGCGCGCGCCCTTGCGCGTCGCTTTCTTACGGGTGGCCTTCTTGCGAGTGGCCTTCTTACGAGTGGCCTTCTTGCGAGTGGCCTTCTTACGAGTGGCCTTCTTGCGAGTGGCCTTCTTGCGAGTGGCCTTCTTGCGAGTGGCCTTCTTACGAGTGGCCTTCTTGCGAGTGGCCTTCTTGCGAGTGGCCTTCTTACGCGTTACTTTACGCGTCGTCTTCTTGCGAGCGGTCTTGCGCGTCGCTTTGCGGGTTGTTTTCCGCACGGCCTTGCGAGTGCTGCGTTTCGCAGTTGTCGCGGCTTTCTTGCGGGTTTGTTTGACTGCCATTACGTGTGGAGTCATCCTTTCTCTGGCCGGCAAGCGACCAGGGTTGTTGCCTACCTTATACAGTATTACGTTGTCGGATGCAAGTTTTAGCAGATGACGGCACGCGCATCGACGTCGCCGTCGACGGCCGCGGAGACGATGCGATCGTGTTACTCGCGGGATTTTCGCTGACGCACGAAATCTGGAACGAGCAGATTTTCGCGCTCGCGCAAACGCATCGCGTCATCCGTCCGGACTTGCGCGGCATGGGAAATTCGGACGCTCCGGCTGGTCCCTATTTAATGGATACGCTCGCCGCAGACGTGGCCGGCGTGTTGGACGCGTGCGGAATCGAACGCGCTACGATCGTCGGACACTCGCTCGGCGGTTACGTCTCGTTGGCATTCGCGCGGATGTTTTCGGAACGCGTTTCGCGGCTCGCGCTGGTGTCGAGCCGGATCGATGCCGACACACCGGAGATGGCGCAACGCCGACGGGCGTTGGCGGATCGCGTCGAAAGCGGCGCGTCGATCGAACCGGTGGTGGATGCCTATCTCGGTGCGCTGACGGCAACCGAAACGGCGACGGCCCGGCCCGAAATCGTGAACGACCTGCGGCGAATACTTTCCAGCACGCGGCCGGCTGGGGCGGCCGCGATGTTGCGCGGTATGGCAGAACGAAATCCGTCCGACGACATCGCGGGCGATCTAGCAATTCCCGTGCTGGTGGTTGCCGGCGCGTTCGATGCGCTTATTCCGTTGGAACAGGCGCGGGTAGCGGCGGATGCATTTCCACGCGCGCGACTCGTCGTCTGCGAGCACAGCGGCCATATGCCAATGCTGGAAGATCCCGGCCGCGTGACCGCCTCGTTACAGGAGCTGCTTAGCGAATAACCGGCATTCGCGCACGCCGGCGGAACAACGAATAGACGAACAGCGCGCCCACGACGAGGGCCGCTACGATCGCCGCTGCCAAAACGATCTTCAGCAGCACTAGTCCGATCAGCAGCAAAACGGTGGCCACCGTCACGACGGCGGTTACCTTTAGGAAGGTCAGCAGTAGCGGGTTGATGTTCGTCAGTTTCATCGTCTCATTTCTCCATCATTAGTACCCGCCGGGTCTCGGCCGTGTTTCACGGGTTTCCCAACCGGCCGAGCCGGTCCAGTACACGGTAGCCGGCTGCAACGGCATGCCCGGCGTCGATGCTGCCGTCCTGCAGCATGGCGCGCAGGTCGTCGAGCGAGGCTTCCTCTACTTCGATCACTTCGGTGGGGTCCAATTCAGGATCGCGCGTCCGCCCGACGCCGGTGGCCAGAAAGACGTACGCCTTTGAATTCGAGCGGACCGGCTCTGCATAGTAGCCGCCGACGAACTCCCAATCGCCTCCCGCGTAGCCCGTCTCTTCGAGGAGCTCGCGTCGAGCGCAATCCAGCGGATCTTCGCCGGCATCCAGGGTCCCGGCCGGAAGCTCGAGGTGAATCGCGTCGCTGCCGTACCGGTACTGACGAACGAGTACGACGCGTTCGATTTCCGTTAGCGCGAAGATGACGACGAACCCGTCGGATTCGCGAACGTAATAGTTCGCGATGACGGTACCGTCGGGCAACTCCAGTTCGTCGGCGCGAAGCCGCATATGCGGCGAGTCGACGAGCAGACGCGTGCCGCGGCGCCGCCACAGTGGCTTCTCCATGCCCCACAGGTACGACGAAGCGTTTACGCCTCCCGGCCGCGAACGAATCTAGCGTGGACGAACCAATACTGATCGTCGGCGGCGGGACGATGGGCGCGGGAATTGCGACGATCGCGGCGCGTGCCGGGTATCGCGTGCAAGTGATCGAGCCCAACCCGGCCGCCATAGAAGCCGCGCGCGATCGGATCGCCCGTGCGGCGGCGCGTGCAGGCGCGGCAGATATGATAGAACGCGTGCAATTCGCCGCTTCCATTCCGGATCGGTCCGACGCCGTGCTTGCGGTCGAGGCCGTTCCCGAACGTGAAGATCTGAAGCGCGCGGTCGTGCAGTTGCTGGACGCCGCACTGGGTGAGAACGCCGTGGTGGCGACCAATACGTCGTCGTTTTCGATCGACGAACTGTCGAAATCGGTCACGCATAAAAAGCGCTTTATCGGATTGCATTTCTTTAACCCACCCGAAGCGATGCAACTGGTCGAAGTCGTTCCGTGCGAAGAAACCGACGACGAAACCGTGGATGCAACGATGGAGTTCGCTCGCCGGCTGAATAAAACGCCGGTGATCGCCGCCGACAGTCCTGGCTTTATCGTCAATCGGGTCGCGCGCCCGTACTACTTGCAGTCGATGTTGGCACTGGCCGATGGAGTCGCGACCGCTCCCGAACTCGACGCGCTAGCGCGTTCTGCGGGCTTTCGCATGGGGCCGTTCGAGTTGATGGACCTCATCGGCCTCGACGTCAATCTTGCGACGTCAGAGTCGGTGTACGAGCGCACGGCTGCGTTGCGTTTGGAGCCGGTTGCAGTGCAGCGCGAGCTCGTCGGTGCCGGTTCGCTCGGTCGAAAGACCGGTCGCGGATTTTACGATTATCGGGACGGCACGCCGGAACGGCTCGAACCGGAGGCTGCAACCGAGATCGTGCGCAACGACGATGAGTCGGCCGCCGTGATCGGTTTCGGACGCCTCGCGGACGAACTTGCGGAAGCGCTCGAGCGGCGTTTCAATGCCGTGCAGCGGATTGAGAACGACGACATGATCGAAGAGCTGGATACGTCTTCGACGATCGTGTTCGACGTTGGCGACGGCTTACAAGACCGTAAGCGGGTGCTGCAAACGATCGATGCGATGCTCGAACCGTCGACGGTTATTTTCAGCGATGCGTACGCTACCGATGTCGGAGCCGCAGCCAACGCGCTCGCGCATCCGGAGCGCGTCGTTGCGTTCGGTGTGTTGGGCTCGCTTGAAACCCATAGTTGCATCGAGGTCGTCGACAACGAGGACGTAGCCGACGATGCGCTCGAGCTGGCGCAAGACGTGTTTACGTCGCTCGGCAAAGGCGTCGTGCTGGTGGAAGACGTCCCCGGGCTCTATCTCGGGCGCACGATTGGGTCGATCGTCAATGAGGCGATGATCGCCGTGCAAGAAGATGTGGCCGACGCCGACGACATCGACCTCGCCATGCGTCTGGGCGCCAACTATCCGGAAGGGCCCGTCCTGTGGGGCCGCGAGATCGGTGGGCGACGCATCGCACGAATCCTCGAGCGTCTGGCTGCGGCCGAGGGCCAAGAATTCGCTCCACACCGGTCGCTGTGGTTGCTCGACATGCAGGACGAGGCTCCGCTCGAGCCCACCCCCGCAGCCGAATCGGTCGCTCCTGGTTTCACCGGAGGGTAATGGCCGCACAACGCGAGGTTTGGATCGTCGACGCCGTTCGAACGCCGATCGGACGCTACCGGGGAGCATTGGCGACGGTACGGCCCGACGATCTCGCCGCCACGGCCATCGCGGGTCTCGTGCGGCGAGCCGGGATCGAACCCGAACGCATCGAGGACGTCTTTTTCGGGGCCGCTAACGGTAGCGGTGAAGATAATCGAAACGTCGCGCGCATGGCGGCGCTGCTGGCGCAGTTGCCCGTGACGACCGCCGGGACGACGATCAACCGGCTGTGCGGGTCGAGTCTTCAGGCGATCAACTCGGCAGCGCAATCGATCGCCTTCGGCGAGTCGGATGTCGTGATCGCCGGCGGCGTCGAATCGATGACGCGCGCGCCGTACGTGCTAACGAAAGCCGAAGCGTCGTTCGATCGCGCGCAACAGATCTTCGATACGGTTTTGGGTTGGCGAATGACCAATCCGAAAATGCCCGAGCATTGGACGATCTCGTTGGGCGAAACGGCCGAGAAGGTCGCCGATCGATACGGCGTGTCGCGCGAAGAGCAAGATGCGTTCGCCCTGCGTTCGCAACAGCGGGCCGCCGATGCGATGCGAGCCGGACGGTTCGACGACGAAATCGTGCCGGTCGAAGTAGCGATGAAAGGCAGCGTGCGCGCGTTTTCGGTCGACGAGCATCCGCGTCCCGAAACCACCGCCGAAGCGCTGGCAGCGCTCAAGCCCGCATTTCGCGCAAACGGTACGGTGACCGCCGGCAACTCATCCGGTATCAACGATGGCGCAGCCGCGCTGTTGTTGTGCGACGCCGGCACCGCTAAGCAACTAGGTTTGCGGCCGATGGCGCGTTTCGCCGGGTGCGCGAGTGCCGGCGTCGACCCTTCAATCATGGGCGTTGGGCCTATCCCGGCCGTCCGAAAGGCGTTGGCACGGAGCGGCGTACCGGCGTCGGCAATCGACGTAGTCGAGTTGAACGAAGCCTTCGCCGCACAAGCGGTTGCATGCATGCGCGAACTCGACTTCGATCCCGAGAAAACAAACGTGAACGGCGGAGCCATCGCGCTCGGCCACCCGCTCGGCGCAAGCGGTGCACGAATTGCCACGACGCTGTTGCACGAATTGCGGCGCCGCGGCGGACGATACGGCTTGGCGACGATGTGCATCGGCGTGGGACAAGGTATAGCTACTCTTTTCGAACGCCTGGAAAGCGAGGAATAAGTTGACCGCCGTAGCGTCGCAGACAACCCAACTCTTTATCGGCGGAACGTGGCGCGAAGCGCGCGGCGGATCCTACGACAACGTCAATCCGGCGACCGGCGCGTCGCTCGGCGCCGTTGGCGAAGCCTCGCAGCAGGACGTCGACGACGCCGTCGCCGCAGCGCGCCGCGCGTTCGAAGGCAAATGGCCGTCGACCGCTGCATCGCGTCGCGCGAAAATCATCTATAAGATGGCGCAGCTCATCGGCGAGCGCTCGAAAGAGCTTGCGATGCTCGAAGTGCGCGACAACGGCAAGGCGATTTCGACCGCCGGCGGCGAGCTGGGCGCGATCGTCGACTGCTTTGAATTTTATGCCGGCGCCGCGACCAAGAACTACGGCGAATCGATACCCCCGCCGCTGCCGACGTATTTGGCGGCGACCGTGCAAGAACCGGTCGGCGTGGTCGGTGCGATCGTTCCCTGGAACTTCCCGCTGTTGCTGGCGGCGTGGAAGGTCGCGCCCGCATTGGCTGCGGGCTGCACGGTCGTACTGAAGCCCGCGCCGTCGACGCCGCTGTCGGCTTTGGAACTCGCGAAGATCGCGCTCGAGGCCGGACTACCCGAAGGCGTGCTCAACGTCGTTACGGGATCGAAACGCGAAACCGGCGAGTGGATGGTCGCGCATCCGGGAATCGATAAGATTGCGTTCACAGGATCGACGCAAACCGGGAAGATCGTCGCGGCACGCGCTGCCGAAACCGTAAAACGCGTTACGCTCGAACTCGGCGGGAAATCCCCCTCGGTCGTCTTCGACGACGCCGACATCGATGCGGCAGTTGCCGGCGCATTGTACGGAATTTATTCGAACGCCGGACAAACGTGCGAAGCGCGCTCGCGCGTGTTGCTGCACGAAGCGATCTACGATCGGTTCGTACAGACGTTTGTGGAAAAAGCGCGCGGATTGCGCGTTGGCAATCCCGAGGATCCGACGACGCACGTCGGCGCGATTACGTCGGTAGAACAGCGCGATAAAATCCAGCGGTATCACGCGATCGCCCAAGAAGAAGGCGCCGCGCTGCTGCTGGGAGGCGGCGCGCCGAGCGATCTCGATCCGGCGTTTGCCGGCGGTACGTTTTGGAGTCCGTCGGCCTACGAAGCCAAGCACGAACATCGCGTCGCACGCGAAGAGATCTTCGGGCCGGTCGCTGTGTTCGTCCGGTTCAAGGACGAACGCCAAGCGGTTGCGTTGGCAAACGACAGCGATTTTGGGTTGTCGGCGAGCGTGTGGACGTGCGACATTGGGCGCGCGAATCGGGTGGCGCGCGCGATTCGCAGCGGTACCGTCGCGATCAACACGCCCTACGCGGTTTTCCCGGGCGTCCCGTTCGGTGGCTACAAGCAATCCGGATACGGTCGCGAACTTGGCATGGAAACGATGCGCTTATATAGCGAAACGAAAAGCGTTCTGACCTATATCGGAGAGAAACCGATGAATCCGTTTGGGGTATAACCTGGCATATGGCAGAGTCAGTTCGGATCGGCGAGTCGTACGACGCCGCGTATGGGACCCTCTGGAAAGACGGAACGTACTTTCCCCGGGGCACGCGCGTCATGGTCGTCGGCATGCATGTGGATCAGGGGTTCTGCGTGCGGTTCCCCGACAGGGAAGAAGATCTGGAGCCGCTCGAAACGTGGGAAGACTGGTCGGAGACGGATTTTCTGGCCGAGCAAGGGACGGTCGAACCGCCCGAGCGTCCGCTTTCCGCGACCGTGCTCACCGAAGCCCGTGACGTGTTATCGGATGCCGACGACGGCTGTCATCTGCATCTTCAAGACGACGAAGACTAACGAATCTACTGCGTTCCTAGATTAATCGTGTCGAACTGCCACACGGTCCAGTTGGCGCACGTCGACGAGTTTTTCGAGGGGCTGGACCCAAGGATGGCCACCCAACAGTACGTTTTGTTCGGGTCGAGTTTGTAAAACCGAGCCATGCCCTCCTTGCCGGTTTTCGTCGTAATGAATGGCGTGCCCGGCCGCGGGCTCGCCGGGTTTGCAGGGGTCGATTCCTGGACCGGAATGTTCGGAGCCGGCGAGCCGAGGATCGTGACCAAAACCGTTGCCTTCGTGACCGTCGGATTCGGCGTAAATGATACCGATGGCGAGGGCGCCGGTGTGGACGACGAACTGCCGCCGCAGTCGGACAACGCCACGGCTAAGCCGACGATGGAAATGAAAATAGCGAACGCTTTGGGCATGGCCCGCACGGTTCGACGCATGCGGCAGCGCCTCCGTTAGGCCTCAGCGGTGGTTCGCGTTAGGAAATGCTGAGCTTTTGGCGCCAACACGGCGTAGTATTCGCGAAAGATCGCGGCAGCGATTGTCCCGGGCCAATGTGCCGGCACCAGTTCGCTCGGCAGGCCCGGGTCGATGTATGCGAATTTGCGGAAATCGTGCACCAGCCACAGACGCTCGGCGAACGCCTCCGGGTCGCCGGCGGCGCCGGCGGCGAGCTCGCGATCGAGGCGAGGCCGGTACCGATCGATGAAGCGTTCGTACGCGCTGGCGATCGCCGGCAAATCCCAGCAACGCTCCACGAGCGCGCGGTCGCTAAGCGGCCCCTCGTAGGTTCCGAGAAACAGGTGCGCTTCGCCGGCGACGCCGTAGCGTTCGGCGGCTTCTGCGGCGGAACGGAGCGAATCGGCCGGGGAAATCCAGATCGCCGGCAACAGCGGCGCCCACCCCAGCACGCGTAACTCTTGACGCAGCCGGACGCGAGCATCCCGCACGTCCACTGTGACGGCCAGCAGCCGCCAATGTCCGTCCCACTCGATGACCGGGCCGTAGATTCGAGGGCTCAACTCGTCGATGCGACGGCGTCCAAGTGGCGTTACCGTATAGTAGGCACGCTTGCCGTCGCGACGCGCCGTGAGCCAGCCCTGGCGAGCCATCCGCGAAACCGCTTGGCGGACCGCCGCTTCAGATAACCCGAACGCGGCCATCAGCCTGACCAGGGTTCCAAGCCATAAGGCGGGTTCGGATTCACCCACGGCTCCATGCACGAGATCGCCATAGAGGCTAAAGATCAAGGAGGTCGGCCGGGTCCCGGAACGCTCCTCCGGCTTGACAGCGATGCCCATCAGGCCTAGTATGACATTATTCTTGCACTTGGTCAAAAATATGTCACAGAAAGCGAGCGGGCATGGCGGCACGGATAGGGACCTTTAACGATTGGATCGATCTGCTACAGGAATGGCAGCACGATATCGGCCTCGACCGGGAACTGATCGAGCGGTTCATGCCGGGTTATACGTTTGAAGCCAAGTACGGCGACCTGGCGACCCCGGAGATCTACTTCGGCGACTTCAAGGGCGAGCGGCGCTGGGAAAAGGTGCGTGAGATCCCCGATCAGCGCATGCGCGACGCGGTGCTGAACATGGTCGTCTATCAAGGCGATACCGAGTTTGCTTCCAACGAGCAGCAACGCTTTCTGGTGAACAACGCTCCGACCGAGTACGATCTCGCGTCGCTCGTGCGCATCATGGTCGAAGAAACCCGTCACGGATATCAGATGTGCCATTTGCTGGTCGAGCACTTCGGCAGCGAAGGCAAGATCGAAGCGCAGAAGATGCTCGAACGCCGTGCCTTCGGCAAGAAAAACCGCCTGCTCAACGCGTTCAACGAAGACGTCACGCACTGGCTGGACTTTTTCGCCTACACGAATTTTATGGATCGCGACGGTAAGTTTCAGTTAACGATGCTGCAGCATTCGGGCTTCGCGCCGCTGGCGGCGTCGATGGGCCCGATGTTGCGCGAAGAGTCGTTTCACATGGGCACCGGTATAACGGGCCTGCGCCGTATCGCCAAGGCCGGCGTCATCCCGGTTGCCATGCAGCAGAAGTATTACAACAAATGGATCGCGGGATCGCTCGATTTGTTCGGCACGGACCATTCCGGATCGGCGCAGTGGGCCTACACGTGGGGCATCAAAGGTCGCGTCGACGAAGATAAGACGACCGACGCGGTCGATCGCGAAACCCTGAACGAACGCGCCCGCCAACAGTTTTACGACGAAGTCTCCGGAACCGTCGCACGCGTCAACGAAGTTGTGGAGGGCGATACCAAGCTGTACGTACCGGACATGCGCTTCAATCGCAAAATCGGCGCATTCGCGGACGCGCACTACGCAGTCGACGGCCGTCGCCTGAACGACGCGGAATGGGCGGCGTACGTGCCGACCGTTCTGCCGGCGCCGGAGGACGAGCACTTCCTCGCAGAATATTTCAAGAACCCGAACTGGATCGCCCCGAAAGGCAAATTGGCATGAGCGTAACGACCAACGGCACCACCCAACAGACTCCCTTCGGACGCGAACAGCGTTCGCTCGATGGCAAGCGCGTCATCAACTATTTCAAAGACGGCCACGTGGGCGTCATCGAGATGTGCGATCCGCCCGCCAATACGTACACGCACGAGATGATGCGTCAGCTCGACGAAGCGATCTTGGACGCTCGCTTCGACTCCGACGTCGAAGTGATCGTGCTGACCGGCAAAGGTGAAAAGTTCTTCTCGGCCGGGGCCAACATCGGAATGTTGAACGCGGTCACGCCCGAGTTCAAGTACATGTTTTGTTTGCATGCTAACGAAACGCTCAGCCGTCTGGAGCAAACGCCCAAGTTGGTGATCGCGGCGCTCAACGGGCATACGGTCGGTGGCGGCCTCGAAATTGCCATGGCGGCCGACATTCGTATCGCTCGGCGAGATGCCGGCAAGATCGGCCTTCCCGAAGTCGCGCTCGGCGTGTTGCCGGGTACGGGCGGAACGCAACGCCTGGCGCGCCTCGTCGGTAAATCGCGTGCGATCGAGCTGATGGTTACCGGCAAGACGGTGAGTTTCGAGCAAGCCCTCGATTGGGGCATCGTGAACGAAGTGTATGAAGGCAGCGCCGACGAGTTCCGCGCGCAGATTCTCGACTATGCCAAACAGTTCTGCACGCCCAACAAAGCACCGATGGCCGTCGGCCACATCAAGCGTGCCGTGCAAACCGGCGCCGAGCTCCCGTTGCAAGACGCGTTGGCGCTCGAGCGCGAGCTGCAATCGCTACTCTTCAAGAGCTCGGATGCCAAAGAGGGCCTGGCTGCGTACAACGAAAAACGCGTCGCAAAGTTCACCAATAAGTAAGAAGTCGCCGCACTCGTTGCGGCCGGGAGTCGCAATGATTGTTACTACGATCCGGCGCGTGCTGGGCGCTTCCCTCATCCTCGCATTGCTCGGCGCCTCACCCGCGCCGGGCGGCAGCCAGGACGGTCAATACGAGTCGCTGGCACAGACGTATTACACGACGTATTTCAAACTCAATCCGCTGAACGCGACGTTCGTGGGCGTGCACGACTACGACGCACAGCTGGGCGACTTTTCGGCGGCCGGCGTGCAGCAAGAATTGACCCTGGATCGCGACACCTGGACGAAACTGCAAGCGATCGATCGCAGCACGCTTTCGGCTTCGATCGCGCTCGACGCCACACTCCTCGGCAACACGATTCAGGACGACATCCTGAACAACGACACGTTGGCCGTGTGGAAACACGATCCCGACGATTACACGCAATCGGCAAGTGGCGCGGTGTTTGGCATCATGGCGCGCGATTACGCACCGCTGAAGACCCGCCTCGGATATGCGATCTCGCGCGAGCGTGCCATTCCGGCGATGCTCAAAGATGGAGAGCGGAATACGACGACGGTCGATGCCGTCACGCAACGTATTTCGTACGAAGACGCGGCCGGCGCGGTCGATTTCTTTAAGTCCAGCGTACCTCTGGCGTTTAACGGCGTAAAAGACGCCGCGCTGCAATCGCAGTTGAAACAAGCCAACGCCGGCGTGATGAAAGCCATGACCGCCTATGCGGCGTGGATCAAGCATCTGCATCCGTCGGGCACGTATGCGATCGGCACCGATGCGTACAAGAAGAAGCTGCTCTACGAAGACGCGGTCGACATGTCGCTCGACCAATATCTCGCGTACGGTGAGAACGCGCTGCAAGCGACCCGAGCGCAGTTCGTCGAGACCGCCCGCAAGATTAACCCGAAGGCGACACCGCTGGCCGTGTATCTGTCGCTCGCCAAGGTGCACCCCGCGCCGGATAAGTTGCTCGACAAAGCACGCACCGACCTCGTGGCGCTGCGCGCGTTTATCGAAGCCAAACATATCGTGACGCTTCCGGCCAATGCCAACATCACGGTCATGGAAACGCCGGCGTTCGAGCGCGCAACGAGCACCGCGTCGGAAGACTCGCCCGGTCCGCTCGAGACCGTAGCGACCCAGGCGTACTACAACGTGACGCCGGTCGATCCGACGTGGAACAAAAAACAAACCGAAGACTATTTGGCGCAGTTCAACGACTTCGAGTTTCCGATCATCTCGGCGCACGAAGTGTATCCCGGCCACTTCACCAACTTCTCGATCGACCGTAATCTCGACCTGAGCTTGACGCGCAAGCTATCGGTGAGTTCCGAGTTCGCCGAAGGCTGGGCGCACTATTCCGAGCAGATGATGGTCGACGAGGGCTGGGGTAACGGCGATCCGCGGGTTCGCCTGTCGCAGCTCGAAGAAGCGTTGTTGCGCGAGTGCCGGTACATCGTCGGCGTCAAACTGCATACCCAGGGCATGACGCTGCAGCAAGCCGAGAAGACGTTTACCTCGCAGTGCTATCAGACGCCGCAAGTCGCGGTCGAAGAGTCGCTGCGCGGAACGCAAGACCCGATGTACGGCTACTACACGCTCGGAAAACTCATGATCCTTAAGCTGCGTTCGGACTATAAGAAGATGATGGGCTCGGCGTACACGCTGGAGAAGTTCCACAACGAACTGCTCTCGCGCGGAGATCCCCCGCTTCCGTTGCTGCGCCCGTTCATTTTAGGCAAGAGCGACGACGGCCAACCGCTCTAAGGGACAACGTATTGATGTAGGCTCGCAACGCTGCGGGCCTTCATTGTTATAAAAGCGTAGCGCTTCCGCTCACAGCCGTTCGCGCTGCAACTGTTCTTGGTAGACTTCGCGTACTCGTCCGAGCGTGTCGATTTCGTAGGACGGCTTATCGTCGCGAATACGCACGATACGCGGAAAGCGTAGTGAAAAACCACTCTCGTGTAAGTCGCTGACCTGAATTATGTCGAAGGCGACCTCGATCACGACCTCCGGTTCGACCGGAATCTCCCCTGAGCGAGCTTTCGCACGTTGCGATTCGCGTGGGAGGCGATGTTCGAGAAACCACGGGGTTAACTCGGCGATCTCCGCATCGGTCAAGCCGGAGTAGGCTTTGCCGATCGCGACCAGTTGGCCATCGTCGCCGCGGACCGCAAACGTGTAGTCCGACAACACTTTGGAGCGTTTACCGTGGCCCCATTCGACCGCCACGACCACCACATCGAGCGTCGATAGCTCGCGCTTTAACTTGATCCACCACTTGCCGCGACGACCCGGCGCGTAGGGCGAATCGGCGCGCTTAAGCATCAAGCCTTCGTTGCCGCGGGCTCGCGCCGCTTCGAATGCGGGATTGACGAGTGGTGCATCCGCGGCATCGAGCATCTCACACGGCGCGACCTTGACGCTCGTCAACGACTCGAGTATCGACGCGAGCCGCTCGCGACGTCGCTCGTACGGCTCGTCCAGCAACAGCTCGTCGCCATCCGCCAAAAGATCGAACGCGACGTATGCGACCGGAACATCCTCGCGGAGTTCGTCGGCGACGTCTTTGCGAGAGATTCGTGCCTGCAGCGCGCGAAATGGGAGCACGTTGCCGTCGCGCATCGCGACGATCTCGCCGTCGAAGATCGCGCGCCGCGGCAACTCACGAAGCGCTGCGACGACTTCAGGATACGTCGCCGCGACATCGTTCAGTGTTCGCGAAAATAATGCGATGCGGTCGCCGTCGACGTGCGCTTGGGCGCGGATGCCGTCGTATTTATCCTCGACCGCCCAGCGCGCGCCGGTTAACGGCGCGTATGTATCGCCGAACGGCATCGGCGAGGCAAGCATAAAGCCGATTGGATTGCCGTATGCTACGTGTATTTCGGCGAGTGTCTGGTGGCGGGCCGCAGCCGCCACGGCGCCGGCGTCGCCGGCGGCCATGAACGCCCGGCGGACGGCCGGCGGATCGGCTCCGAACGCGGCGGCGATCGCGTTGAGCACCAGACCCTCGCGCAATCCGATGCGCAGATCGCCGGTGACAATTTTAACCACAAAGGCGATCGACGCCGGATCGCTGGTCGCTCGGAAGACGTCTTCCAACAGCGTCTCGCGACGCTTCGCCGAGTTCTTTCCCGACGCACTCGCGATGGCTGCGAACGCTTCGCTCAGCGCTGCCGGTTCAAGTGCTGGCCGCGCGAAGAGCGACGCATGTTGCGGCGGCCGAACCAACCTCGCCAGCGCGCTGCCGAGGTCGCCCGCGTCACGGTACGCGGCGCGAAACGCCGAATCGTCGAACCCCCACAATCGTTGTGCGACCCTCGCGATCGTCGCTCCACCGATTGAGAGCGTACGCCGGTCGCTGGCCGCGAACGGATTTCCGGTGAAAAATCGAACGGCCGCGGCGAGATCGTCGTCGCTCTCGAGGCCGCGGAGATACGCCGCGAGCAACTGCGTCTTTTCGCCGGTCGCGGCGGTTTGCGCGATCCTCTGCGCGGTGCGCGCGAAGTCGTCCAACGGTTAGGGAAGTTCGATACGATACATTGGCGTATCGTCGACCCACATGCGTTGCGGTTGCGTGCCCGCGCGCGCGTCGAATCGCACGATCGACGAACCTAACGAAAACGTTCCATTGGCGAGCGGCGTGAGCGCGTCGGTGCCGTCCAGCGTCAGACGGTTGTTTACGATCACGACGCGAGAAACGTACGGTTGTCCGAGAAAGTCGTTCTGGTAGCGTCCGGCCAAGTCGTTCCACCCGGCGGGATGCGCGAACGTGCGCGGACCCGCGTAATGCTGGTTGGTAAACCACTGCGAACCGTAGTTGCATTCGACGACGCGCCCATTGCGATCGCGACCGAATGCAACCTCGAACTGAACGAAGTTTGGAGCGTCGACCCAAAACGTATCGTCGCCGCGGGGATAGGCCGCGAATGTACCGGACGCGTCGACCAGCGATACCTGTCCGCCGGACGCGGCGATTTCGAATTTGCGGCCGTCCTGCGACGTGTAGGTGCCGGCGTATCGTTCGGCGTTTTCGACGTGCCGCAGATCGGGTGCCGGCGGCGGGGCGGGAAGCGCGCGCCCTTGGCTTTGCGCTTGCAATACCGCCATCGCATACAGAACGATCGCGCACGGGTGTAACGGTGCTTCGACGAGATTGGCCATCGCGACGACGCCGAAACCGCGTGTCGTATTCATCTGCATGCAGGCGGTGTAACCCGAAACGCCGCCCGTGTGGCCGATCACGCGATCGCCGCCGTCGTCTTCGATCGACAATCCGAGACCGTAGCGCCGGTACATCTGCGGCGCTTCAGCCATCTCACCCGCGGGGTCTCCGGCTACCTTACCGTCGTTGAGACGATCCGCGTTCGTCATACGCGTGAAGGCTCGCGAAGAGATCAATGCGGTGCCGTTCGAAGTGTGGCCGCCATTGAGATAGAAGCGCATGTACCGAGCCATATCCTCGGGCGTCGCCAGCACCGAACCGGCCGGATCGACGAAGTCCATCGCCGGCGACGGTGTTAATGCCGGGTGCAGCGAGCCGGGACGATCGTTGTACAGCCACTGATACCCGACGGCCGCGCGTTGCAACGCCTCGGGAGTAAACGCTGGGGCGGCGGCGGTCATGCCGATCGGATCGAATACGCGGGCTCGCAACGAGTCGGCCCAGGCGCGGCGGTCGAGCGTCGACAAAATCGCGCCTGCCGTCGCGTACCCGTCGTTGGAATACGACCACGACGTACCGGGAGCGAACAACAGCCGCGCCTTTGCAAGCGCGACCACGTCGTAGCGATACGCCGGCTGCGACGAATAATCGTCTGGTAATCCCGCGGTGTGCGACAGCACTTGGTGGATCAAGATTGGTTTTCCGTTCGAGTCGATCCGGAACCATGGGAGATAGTGGCGAACGGGTGCCTGTAGATCGAGCGAGCCGCCGTCGTACATCTGCATCAAAGCCAATGCCGTCATCGACTTGGTGATCGAACCGATCGCGAAGCGCGTATCCGGCGTGACGGGCGTCTTTGCGCCCACATCGGCATAACCGAGGGTGATAACATCGACCGTGCCTTGCTTGGTCGTGATCGCGACCGAAAGGCCGGGCGTGCCCTGCCGCTCCATCGCGACGGGAGCAAAGGCGCGTATCGCAGCCAGTGCATCTGCCTGAGTTGGGCCGGCCGCCTGTGCCTGGCCGTTCCCGGGCGTGCAGAGTGCCAAAGCCGCGACCAAAAGGGGAACACTGGCGAGACCGGCGCGGTATCGATGCATGCAAAAAGGTTAGCCGCCCGAGGGCGCAAAGCCCCGGTGCACTGTGAAACGCCCCACCCGGGGGGAAGGTTATAGGACGAGAAATGGCACGGATCTACGAAAACTTAGCCGACACGTTCGGCAACACGCCGCTGGTAAAAATTCCGCGCTTGAATCGCGGCTTGCCGGGAACGGTGCTCGTGAAGATGGAGTCGTTCAATCCGGCGGGTTCGGTGAAAGACCGCATCGGCGTTGCAATGATCGAGGCGGCCGAGCGCGACGGCCATCTTCGCCCCGACTCCATCATTCTGGAAGCAACGAGCGGTAACACCGGCATCGCTTTGGCGTTTGTCGCCGCTGCAAAAGGGTATGCGTTGGTGCTGGTTATGCCTGAAACGATGACGATCGAGCGCCGCAATTTGTTGAAAGCGTACGGCGCGCAAGTCGTATTGACGCCGGGATCCGAAGGCATGCCCGGTGCGATTCGAAGGGCCGAAGAAATTTTTAACGCGTCGCCGGCCAAGTATTTTCAGCCCAAGCAGTTCGAAAATCCGGCGAATCCGGAAATCCATCGCCGGACGACTGCCGAAGAAATCTGGCGCGACACCGACGGTCGCGTCGATGCCTTGGTTTCCGCGGTCGGGACGGGCGGCACCATTACCGGCGCCGGCGAGGTGCTCAAAGAGCGCAAGAGCGACATTCACATCATCGCGGTCGAGCCGGATGCTTCTCCCGTGCTCTCCGGTGGAAAACCCGGGCCGCACAAGATTCAAGGCACCGGCGGGGGCTTCGTGCCGGCGATTCTCAATACGTCGGTGTACGAAGAAGTCATTCGCGTTACCGACGCGGACGCGATCGGAACGGCTCGACGTTTGGCTCGCGAAGAAGGCATGCTGGTCGGTATTTCCGGCGGCGCCAACGTGTGGGCTGCGTTGCACGTTGCGGCGCGTCCGGAGTTTGCCGGCAAGACGATCGTCACGTTCGGCTGCGATACCGGCGAACGGTATCTGAGCAACCCCGTCTTCGCCGAACAAGAAGCCGTCGTCGTCGAACCGGCGCTGGTGTAAGAACGATTGACGGTCGAAGTCACCCGCGGCGACTTGGTAGAGTCGCTGCATCGGGTCGACGCGTGCGCGGTCGATGTCCGCGGTCGCGTTCGGTTCGTCCGCGGCGACGTCGACCGTCCCGTCTATTTGCGTTCGTCCGCCAAGCCGTTCATTGCCGGCGCGGTCGTGGCCGGCGGCGCGGTCGAACGCTTTGGGTTCGAGCAGCGCGAAGTAGCGGTGATGTCGGCATCGCACTACGGCGAGCCGTTCCACATCGCGGCGGTGCGCTCGATTTTATCGAAGATCGGTCTCGACGAGTCGGCGTTGCGATGCGGTCCTCAGATGCCGTACGACGAAGCGAGCGCGCGAGCGATGATTCGCGGCGATATCGAACCGACGGCGATTTATAACAACTGTTCGGGCAAGCACGCCGGCATCTTGGCGTTGAGCTTGATGCTCGACGCCGACGTGGCGAGCTATCTCGATGTCGACCACCCCGCGCAGCAACGCATTCTCGAGTTTTGTGCGCGCGTCCACGACGATGACGCGGCGACCTGGCCGCTCGGCGTCGACGGCTGCGGCATACCCGTCTATGCCACCAGCTTGCGCAGGGCGGCGTTAGCTTTCGCCCGGTTGGCGGATCCTTCGAGCTACGAACATGCGGCCGACGCGCGTGCGCTGCACGTCGTCGCAAGCGCCATGCGTACGTTTCCCGAATACGTGGCCGGAACGAATCAGCTCGATACGGTGCTGATGCAGGCGAGCGACAACGTCGTCTGCAAGACCGGCGCCGAAGGCGTGCACGGCGTCGGCGTTGTCGATAAAGGGTACGGATATGCCTCGAAAGTGATCGATGGCAACGGACGCGCCCGCGCCCCGGGAACCATTACTGCGTTGCGCGCGCTCGGCGCCATCGACGCCGATGCGTTCGCGCGCTTGGAGCGGCTGGCGCAACCGCCAGTTCTGAATTGGGCCGGTCATTCGGTCGGAGAAATTCGCGCGACGGATTTTTTGGACGGTACGAGATGATGCAGCAACCATTCACGAGCCCGTATCTCGACGCGCTCGCGCGCCGCGTCTTGTTGTACGACGGCGCGATGGGAACGCAACTGATCGCGATGGAGCTGTCGGACGCCGATTTCGGCGGTTTGTCGCGCCGCGGTTGTCACGAAGCGCTGGTGCTGGAACGCCCCGACGTCGTTGCCGAAATCCACGCCGCATATCTGGCAGCCGGTGCGGATGTGGTCGAAACCGATTCGTTTATGGGTTCGCGCCTCAAGCTCTCGGAATACGGCTTGGGCGATCGTACCGTCGAAGTGAATCGCCGCGCGGCCGAAATCGCGCGTGCGGCGTGCGATCGATTCTCGACGCCGGAGCGGCCGCGGTTTGCGGCCGGTTCGATGGGCCCGACCGGCATGCTGGTCTCGTCGTCCGATCCGTCGCTTTCTAAAATTACATTTGCCGAATTAGCCGACATCTATGGCGAGCAGGCTCGGGCCTTGATCGAAGGCGGCGTCGACGTTCTGTTGCTGGAAACGATGCAAGATCTGCTCGAATGCAAAGCTGCCATCGCCGGTATCGCGCGCGAATTTGCGCGCGGCGTTCGGCGCGTTCCCATTCAAGCACAGCCGACGTTAATTCAAGAAGGCCGGATGCTGCTCGGCACGGATATCCGCGCCGTTACCGCGACGCTGGATGCATTGCCGATCGACGTCATCGGTCTCAACTGTTCGACCGGACCGGCGCAGATGCGCGACGCCGTACGCTACCTGTGCGAACGTTCGCGGTGTTTCGTTAGCGTGATTCCGAACGCGGGTCTACCGCTGATGGGACCGGCCGGCGAAACCATTTATCCCGAATCGCCGGAGCAGTTGGCGCACGAGCTGGTCGATTTCGTCCGCACGTTCGGCGTCGACGCGATCGGCGGGTGTTGCGGGACGACACCCGCGCACATTGCCGAGCTGCGTGCCGCCATCGACGACCTCGGAGACGGGCCGCGTCGCGAGCGAGGAGCGGCGTCACCGCGGGACGACCGGCGGCCGCAAGCTCTCGCATCGGCCATGACCGCCGTCGAACTCGAACAAGAACCGCGGCCGCTGGTCGTGGGCGAACGCATTAACAGCCAAGGGTCGCGCAAGATCAAGCGGCTTCTGCTGGCCGACGATTACGACGCGATCGTCGCGGTCGCGCGCGAACAAGTCGAAGGCGGAGCCTACGCGCTCGACATATGCTGCGCGTTGACCGAACGTCCCGACGAACTCGAGCAGATGCGCGAAGTCGTTCGCCGACTCGCACAGTCGACCGAAGCGCCCCTATTCATCGATTCGACCGAGCCCGCCGTCACCGAGGCGGCGCTCGAAAACTATCCCGGTCGCGCCGTGATCAACTCGGTGCATCTCGAGGCCGGTCGTTCGAAGATCGACGTGCTGCTGCCGATGGCCGTGGAACACGGCGCTGCGGTCATCGCCTTAACCATCGACGAGTCGGGAATGGCAAAGACTGCCGATTCGAAACTATCGGTTGCGAAACGCATCGACGACATCGCCGTCGGCGAATACGGTATTCCGCGCGGCGCCTTGATCTTCGACGCGCTGACGTTTACGCTGGCAACCGGCGAAGCCGAATTCGTCGATTCGGCCGTCGAGACGATCGAAGGCATCCGCGCGATCAAGCGCGAGTTGCCCGGCGTACTGACCTCGCTCGGCGTGTCGAACGTCTCGTTCGGTCTATCGCCGCCGACTCGAGCGGCGCTGAACTCGGTTTTCCTACACCATTGCGTCGACGCCGGCCTCGACATGGCGCTCGTGCATCCCAACGACATCACGCCGTACCCTGAAATCGAACCGGACGTGCGCGAGGCGTGCGACGACCTGATCTTCAACCGCCGCGCCGACGCCCTAGCGCGTTTGATCGAGCGCTTCATCGGCGATGCGGGCGTCGTGCGCGCTGCGGCCGGCGTCGACGAAGACGCGACGTTGACGGCGCCGGAGCGCGTGCATCAGGCGATCTTGTTACGACGCAAAGAAGGGATCGAGGCGAAGATCGATGCGGTGCTGGCCGAGCGCACCCCGATCGACACGCTCAATCGCGTACTGCTTCCGGCCATGAAAGAAGTTGGCGACCGTTTCGGGCGCGGCGAACTGATTCTGCCGTTCGTCCTGCAGTCGGCCGAAGTAATGAAGAAGGCCGTCTCGCATCTCGAACAGTTCTTAGAAAAGCGCGACGGCACGACCAAAGGCACGGTCGTAATCGCTACCGTCTTCGGCGACGTTCACGATATCGGCAAAAATCTCGTAAAAACGATTCTCTCGAACAACGGTTACACCGTCGTAGATCTCGGCAAACAAGTTCCGGTGAACGTGATCCTCGACAAAGCCGTAGAGGTCGGCGCCGACGCGATCGGTCTTTCGGCACTCCTGGTATCGACCAGCAAGCAGATGCCGATTTGCGTGCAAGAACAGGACGCCCGTGGCTTGTCGTTCCCGGTGATCGTCGGTGGGGCTGCCATCAACCGCGACTTCGGCCGTCGCATCGCGCTCCTGGACGACGGAAAAAGGTTCTTCTCGCCCGGGTTGTTTTATGCAAAGGATGCGTTCGAAGGATTGGACCTGATGGACGCGCTGACCGGCAGCACCGAACGCAAAGAAGAGTTGCTGCAGCGGACCCGTTTGGCGGCGATGACGCAACGCGAACGCCCCGCGCCCGCTGCGAATGTAACGGTGCGGCGGTCGGCCGTGAAAGACGAACGCGCGGACATTCCGGTCCCTCCTTTTTGGGGAGTGCGGACGGTCGACCATGTCGAGTTGCGCGAACTGTGGCCGCGTTTTGACAAGCGCAGCCTCTTCCGGCTGTCGTGGGGTGCGTCGAATACCAAAGGCGACGCGTACGACCGATTGTTGCGCGACGACTTCGAGCCGCGCTTGCAGCGCTATATCGGCGATGCCGAAGCCGGTGCGATATTGGAACCCAAAGCCGTGTACGGCTATTTTCCGGCGGCCGGTGCGGGCGATGAAGTGCTGATCTACGACCCGGCCGATCGCTCGAAGGTTCTCGCGCGTTTCGCGTTTCCGCGCCAGGCCGGCGGCGAGCATTTGAGTTTGGCGGATTACCTGCGCGAACCCGACGGCGGAAACGCGAGCGACGTCGTCGCGCTTCAAGTCGTTACGATCGGCTCGGACGCTTCGCTGCAGACTGCACGATTACACGATGCCGGCGACTATAGCGAGTCGTATTTCTTGCACGGCTTCACCGTGCAGTCGGCGGAGGCATTAGCCGAGCTCACGCATCGTCGCATCCGGGCCGAGCTGGGCCTAACGTCCGAACGCGGAAAGCGTTACTCCTGGGGATACGGCGCGTGTCCCGACCTGGCGCAGCATCGAGACGTGTTCGAGCTCTTAAACGTCACCGAACGTATCGGCGTATCGTTGACCGACGCGTACGCGTTAGTGCCGGAGCAATCGACCGCTGCTATCGTTATGCACCATCCTCGGGCGGCATATTTCAACGCTGCAGCGGTCCGCGAACTCGCCTCGTAATTCGAGCCGGAACGTGACGGGCGCACCCGTAGCGCAGGTTCGGGAGGCGCCGGCTTTTCGGCAGTTACTCGAACTACTAGTCGAATACGAACGCAGCCTTCCCGCGCAACTGCGTCACGGTCGCGACCCGGACGTATCCGTCGTCCGTACCGCGTACGGCGAACCAAACGCCGCGTTTATCGCATTGATAGACGACGTTGCTGCCGGCTGCATTGCCGTTACCCGTCTCGACGGCCGGACGGCGATCGTGCAGCGGCTGTACGTCCGGCCGCACTACCGCGAGCACGGATTGGCGCGAGCGCTCGTTACGGCCGCAGTCGATTTCTGCCGCAAGCGAGGCTACGCGCGTGCCGTGCTCGACACCCAGCGCGACCTCTTGCCGGGGGCGTACGAGCTATACGCATCGATCGGTTTCACCGTCTGCGAACCGTACGGCACCCTGACGTACGACAAGGCGACGTTCATGGAGTTACGGCTCGTCGAGTGAAGGCCGGAGCGCCGGAAAGGTATAACGGCGCTCGATGAGCGTTCAACTCATCCTGCATATCGCATTGGGCGTTGTGGCCGTGCTGATCGTCGTCGCGCTGGTTCGAGCGCTTCCGGAGCATCGCGCCGGCTGGCCGAAACCGATCGAAGCCGCCGTCGGCTTTATCACAGATTTCTTCGATACGCTCGGGATTGGGTCGTTCGCTCCGACCACGTCGATGTTTAAGTTATGGAAGCTCGTTCCTGACGAGCAGATACCCGGAACGCTCAACGTCGGTCACACCATACCGACGATCGTAGAGGCGGCGGTTTTTATTACGATCGTCACCGTGGCGCCCGTCACGCTCGTCGGATTGATTCTGGCTGCGGTGGCCGGCGCGTGGCTCGGCGCCGGCGTCGTTTCGCAACTGCCGCGGCGTTACGTGCAGATCGGGATGGGCGTTGCGCTGGTAGCGGCCGCCATATTATTTGTGCTCAGCAACTTGGAGGGCAGCCATTTCGGCTTAACCGGCGGGACCGCGCTGGGCTTATCCGGTGTGCGGCTGCTGGTCGGTATCGTCGTGTGCTTTATTTTGGGAGCCTTGATGACGATCGGCATCGGGATGTATGCGCCGTGCATGATTTTGATCAGCCTATTGGGGATGAACCCGATCGCCGCGTTCCCCATCATGATGGGCGCGTGTGCGTTTTTGATGCCGTTCGCAAGCCTTCGCTTTATCCGCTACAAAGCGTTCTCGATGCGTGCGGCGCTGGGTTTGATCCTGGGCGGCGTGCCCGGCGTGTTGATCGCCGCCTATATCGTTAAATCGCTCCCGCTCGTCGCGGTGCGCTGGCTGGTCGTGATCGTCGTGTTCTATGCAGCGTTCGTCATGCTCCGTTCGGCTGCGGCTAAGCGCGACCGGCCGATCGGGCAGGACGACGATTTGGTCGACGTCGTCTAAACGCGAATGGCGCTACGCCGGAACTTCGTCGCGCTGGTACACGAACCGTCCGCCGACGATCGTACTCGCGATGCGATATTCCTCATCCCACACCGAAAGGTCGGCGCGCATGCGCGGGACGATGCGCCCCATCTCGCGTTCCTGGCCGATGAGTTTTGCGGGAGCGTGGGTCGCTGCGACGACCGCCTGCGCGAACGGAATCTGCGCGTACGACATGTAGTTGCGGACGGCATCGTCGATCCGTAACGCGCTGCCCGCGATCGTGCCGTCGGCCGACCGCACCAACCCATCGGCAATGTGGTAGCCGGGATCGGCGGCCGGCATGTTGTCGGTCGCCAGGATGATGCGATCGCCCAGCGTTCGATGCAGCACGTCGACCATCACCGGCGCGACGTGAAATCCGTCGCAAATCAGTTGCACGAAGGTGCGCCGGTCTTGAATGAACGCGGCCAGAATCGACGGGTCGCGATGGTCGAGCGGCGGCATGCCGTTGAAGGCGTGCGTCAGCGAGCGAAAGCCCAACGCGATCGCCAGCAGTCCTTCGCGATATCGCGACGCGGTGTGGCCGGCCGAGCAAACCACCCCATTTTCTAAGAACACCCGCAGCGCATCGCCGGCGCCTTCGACTTCGGGCGCCATCGTCACCAACACGCAACCGCCCATGCACGCGTCGACCATTTCGCGCGCGCGTTCGGCGCTGGCCGGCGCGAGCCACTCTTGGCGATGGACGCGACGGAACTTCGGGTTGAGAAACGGCCCTTCGAAATGGACCCCGAGACAGCGTGCCCCGCGCGCGCCGTGTTCGTCGAGCTGATGCGCCGCCTCGACGATTTCGGCCGCCGCATGCAGCATCGATTCGAACGGCGCGGTCATAACGCCGGCGACAAAGCCGGTCGCGCCGCAGCGGGCGTATTCGCTGGAGGCGATGGCGACGGCGTTGCCTTGATCGCGATTAAACAGCGCGTCGGCGGCGCCGTTTGTGTGGACGTCGATTAGACCGGGCGCGATGGTCGCGCGCGGCGGAACGGCGACATCCCACGGTCCATCGGCGGGAAGAACGGCGGCAATGCGGCCATCCTCGACGACCAAGCGTCCGAAGGTCGAAGCCCCATCGCCGACGGCGATGAATGCTGGGGCGAAAACCGTTGAATTGGACGTGCGCGTGGCTCCTTCGGTCGGTCTGATTCGACGAGCGGGCGTCTACTGCTGCCTGCCGAGTAGCCGCGCGAACAACCCCCGCGGGCGGCCCGGCGTCTCGGCGGATGGCTCGGTCTCCCGCGGCGTCGACGCGGCCGCAGCACGCCGCTGCAGGCGCGACATGTGCGTTTCCGCATGGGCTTCGAGCGTCGAACGGAGCGCTTCGGTTTCGTTCCACGGCGAAGCGGCACGCCCGGCCGCTCGTGCAGTTTCGTAGTCGCGGGCCGAAACGGTGAAGATTCGCTCGACCGCGACGTTATGTTCTTGTAAATAGCCGGCGGCCAGCTCGACGACGTGCCGGCGTTCGTTCGACGATTCGTTATCGGCGATGGTGTGCGCGAACAGCATTGGCCGCCCCAACTCGGCTAATTGCGCGTACAGATCCAGCTCGCGATCCGAAAGTTGGCGCGAAAATAAGCACACCATCTCGCTGGCGTGCGTTGCAACCGCAACGTTGACGTCCTCAGCATGCGGATCGCCCGAGTCGAACGCCGGCACGTGCACCAGCACGAGTTCGCGCGGTAAGTTCCACGGCACCAGCACCAGCACGGCGCGTTCGGCCGCCGCGTCGGCCGCGCTTGCGAACGGTATTTCTTCCCACTCGCCACGCTCGTCCAGCGCGAACGCCGTATCTCGATCTCCGTAGCGCACGTGGATCGGAAACCGCACGCTGCCGGCGATGCGATCGTCGATCGCGGTGCGGCCTGCAAAGGCGTTGATCAAGCTCGACTTACCGCGGCGTAGTGCTCCGAAGACGGCCACACGCCAACGTTGCGGCTGCAAACCGCGATCGTACGACACGGGGTCGAACGCACGGGCGGCGTGCGCCGACCGTACGATGGCCGGCCCGGCATCGGCCGGCGCCGATTCGCTCGCGGCCGAAACGAACGCGCCCGCAGCTTTGGCGACGTGTGCGGCCGCATCCTCAACGGCTTGGCGGCGTGCACGTAACCGCGCCCCTGCGGCCGCCGCATCGCCCAAACCGCGCGCTTCCAACGCGCGTTCGATGCTGCCTAAATCGCCGTCGCGCTTGGCGATTGCGGCGCGCCCTAACGCATGTGCGAGATCGTCGTAAATGTGCTGCAGCCGTACCCCGGCATCGGCGACGAACGATGCGATTTCGGCGCGTAGCCGCGGGAAGATCTCGGATCGCAAGTCGGCGATCAGTTCTCGTTTCATGTAGTCGCCCGAACGGCGTGCCGCGAAGCGTCCCGCGATATCGGAAACCAGCGCAATCGACGGACCGCCGATCGCTTCGAAAACGATGGTGGATGCGATCGCCGCGCGCACGTCACCCCCCCAGCGCGTGGTTCCCGCCTGCGTTCCAAATGCGTGGGCCGCCGATTCGCCGGCCGACCAGCGCAACGGTACCAACGCGCGGGCTTCGGCCAAGCCGGCGTCGAGCTCGTCGACCACGGACGACGCCGTAACTTGTGCGAAATCGCCGACGACGTGTGCCACAACTCGGTCGGCAACCACGTGCAGGCGTTGGCGATCGCGCAACCGCGCGACGTCGGCCGTATCGAACGCTTGGGCCAGCGCTCGTTCCAACTCGGTGCTCAGTTCCGCGCCGCGCCGGTCGATATCTAGACGCCGCTCCGTTCCGGCCGCCATGAACGCTTCGCGCCGTTCGCGACAGCGCTCGTCGAGTTGGCGCAGTTCGGGAACGGCGGCCGCGCGACGCCGCTCGAGCGCGGCATCGTCGAGCGCCAGCATCGCCAAATCGCCGTCCAATCGTTCGAGTTCGTCGCTGGATGCATCGGCGGCGCGTTCGCCCGCGCGCCGTAAGCGCGCTCGCCCGGTGCGATCGACCAACGAGGCATCCAACACGTTGAGGAAGTGTGGAAAGCGGCTCGCGTCGGCTGCAGCGGCGTCGCCGTCGAGTACCCCTTGCGCGTACTGGCGTGCCGAAAGCGGCAGCACGTACGTGCCAGGCGCGTGAATCGCGGCCAATCTCGCGATGCGGTCGAACGCGTCTTCCCACGCCGGCCGTCCGCCTTGCATCTCTTGCCATAAATCGATCTTCGTCTGCACGATGAAGATCGAGTCGATATGCTCGCGTATGATTCCGAGAAATGCGGCGTCGCCTTCGGTAAACGGCTGCTGCGTGTCGATTGCGTACACCACGGCATCGGCGGATGGCAGAAACTGCAGCGTCGCGCGCCGGTGCGCCGGATTGACCGAAGCGAGGCCGGGAGTATCGGCGACTACGAACCCACGCTGCAAGAACGGCGAGTCGGTCTTCACGGTGACCTGCCTCGGCGCGTCGCGTTCGTCGGCGGTCGCGTCGTGCAATCCGCCGGCGTCGCCGGAACCCACGGCTGTAAATCGGCCCAGCGATGCCAGCGGAATGCGCTCGGTGCGACCGTCTTCGTACACCGCAGTGGCTTCGTCGGAGGTCCCGTAACCGAGCTCGGTAATGGTGGCCGTCGTCGGATTGATATCGGTCGTCAACAACCCGACCAGCTGGCGCGCGCCGCCGGTGTCCTCGTAACGGAATTTTTCGAGCAAGACGTTGATGAGAAATGACTTGCCGCTGGAGAATTCTCCGACGATGGCGAGGACGAACTTACCTCGAGCCAACCGTTTGCGCGCGGCTGCGACGGCCGACTGCCGTTCGCCGGTTAGACGTTCCTCGAGCAGCGCGAGCTGTGCGACCACATCGTCGCGCGCACGTTCGTAGCGACGCAGCGCGTCGGATTCCGACATGGTCAAACGCCCTTACGAGCGGATGAGCGCCAGAGCTTCGTCCCGGTTACGCTCCATCAAGTCGCGTGTATCGCCTTCGACGTTGAGTCGCAGTAGCGGCTCCGTGTTCGATGGGCGCACGTTCATCCACCAGTTCGGATAGGCGATCGTAATGCCGTCGAGGTGATCGACCTGCGCACCGGCGTAGTGACGCTCGATCTCGCGGAGCTTTCCCGGAACGTCCTCGATGCGGCTATTGATTTCGCCCGACCGCGCGCGCGTATCGATCGGCGCGATCACCTCGCTCACCGGTGCGCCGGCTTTCGAAAACACCTCGAGACACTGCAGCAGCGCGATCATTCCGGAATCTGCATACCAATTATCTCGAAAGTAAAAGTGGCCGCTATGTTCGCCGCCAAAAACCGCGTCGCGCTCGCGCATCACGCCTTTAATGATCGAATGGCCGACTTTGGAGCGAACCGGAACGCCGCCGGCTTTTTCGATCAGCTCGGGGACGCTTCGGCTGTTGATCAAGTTGTATAAAATCGTGGCACCAGGATGTTTTTTTAACGTATTCAGCGCGACCAGCGCCGTAACGGTGCTGCCATCGACCAAACGCCCAGATTCATCGACGACGAACATGCGATCGGCATCGCCATCGAACGCCACGCCGAGGTCGCATTTGCCGCGCACGACGGCGGCCTGCACGTCGGCCATATTCTCCGGCTCGATCGGACTGGCGGGGTGGTTTGGGAAATTGCCGTCCAGCTCGAAGTAGAGCGGAACGACTTCACACGGCAATCGTTTGAACACGTACGGAACGGTCTCGCCGGCCATCCCATTCCCCGCGTCGATGGCGATTTTGAACGGTTTGATGCTCGAAACGTCGACAAAGGAGAGGCAGTGTTCGGCGAAAGCATCGAGGACGTTGCGGTGCTCGATCGTGCCGGGGGTTGCGGCGGCCGGCGGAAGATCGCCCGCGATCAACCGGTCGCGTATTTCACCCAGCCCGGTGTCGAGCGAGATTGCGCGCGCCTCGGAGCGCGTCAGCTTCATGCCGTTATATTGCGCCGGGTTATGCGATGCCGTGATCATCGCGCCGCCGTCCAGGCCGTATTTCCCGACCGCAAAATAGAGCGCGTCGGTCGAAACGAGTCCGATATCGAGGATGTCGGTGCCGGATTCGCACGCTCCGCGAGCGAACGCGTCGAAGAGCGAACGCCCGGAAGGACGCATATCGCGGCCTACGGCAATGCGCTTGGCGCCGAGCATCGCGGCGAAGCAGCGTCCGATCTGGTATGCGGTGTCGTCGTTTAGTTCGGCCGGATAAATTCCGCGCACGTCGTACGACTTGAAAATTCCTGGGTTTAACCCGTTTTGCATGGCGCAATCCTGTTCGGAGGTTCGCATCTCGACCCCTCGGCTCGCCGGTGACGCTTGGATCGGTCCGCGGAGCGCAGCGTGAGAACGCCGATGCCGCTTGGTCGCGGCATAGCGTGAGAACGCCAATGCCGCTTGGTCGCGTTTCGGCGACCGCGCTACTGACGGCGTTCCTGGTCGTGGCCGTCGCCATCGCGGTCGTGGGCGCGTTTCAGACGCGCGCCAATATGGCCGCTACGTTCGATCGTCAGGCGAGCATCCAGCTCGCACAGCTCACGTTTGAAGAGTTGCGCCGTTTACAGATCGTCGAAGAAAATGCGCTGCGCGGATATTCGTTGTCGCGGGACTCGTTCTACACCGAGCAATACGATGATGCCGTCCAAGATTTCGACACCAAACTCGCATCGGTGCGGCGGACGCTACGAGTCCAGCGTCTCAACGATGCCGATCGCGTGCTGGCCGACTACGCGCTGATTCAGGATAACTGGCGGCAACAGGTAGCCGTCCCGCTGCTACGCCGCCCGAACGCAACGCAGATCGCCGATCTGGACATGCGAAATAAATTATTCACCGACTACGAGTCGCGAGTCGTCGCTGTGCTGCGTCGTGACTTGGCCGCAGCCAACGCCGCATTCGCCGGCAGCACGCAAGCGCAACTGGATCGGTCGGCGTACGTGCGTGCGTTTTGGTTATTGCTGTTCGGAGTGCTGGCGATTCTCTTCAACGCCTATCGCGGCCGTCTGGATCGCGAGCTCGAAGAAGAACGCACGACCACCCAGACGTTGCAGCGCGCGTTTCGAAGCGAATCGGTACCGTTGCCGCACTGCGACGTCGGCACGGCCTACCGGTCGGCGTCGATCCGCGTGGCGGTCGGCGGCGACGTGTTCGACGTTTTCCGAACGACGCCGCAGCGCGCGTTGTTGATGATTGCCGACGTTAGCGGCAAAGGCATCGACGCCGCGGTGTTGACGGCGTTCATTAAATTCACCGTCCGGGGGATGTCGTTGCGGCACGACGACCCCGGTATGCTGTTGGCCGAATTCAACGAGACGTTCGAGCGAACCGTGCGCAATCGGGACCTCTTTGTTTCGATGCTGGTGGGGATGCTCGACACCGAAACGTTCGAATTTCGCTACGCAAGCGCCGGTCACGACGCGGCGTTCCTGCGCTCGAAAGGGGACGTTCGGACGCTCGAGGTTACGGGGCCGATTTTGGGCGTGATGCAATCGGATTTCGAAACGCGTGCCGTGCAGCTTCGACCGGGCGACGCGCTCGTGCTGGCGACGGACGGTCTCACCGAAGCCCGCGACCGCAAAGGCGACATGCTCGGTACCGACGGAGCGCAGGCACTGATCGGACTGGCTCCAGCTCGGGCTCAAGACTTGGCCGACGCGCTCGCGAGCAGCGTGGCGGAGCGCGGCGCCAACCGGCTGCGGGACGATTTGGCGCTGCTCGTGGTCATCGTGAAAGAGGACGCCGGTGCGTAACGTCGCGGTGTTCGTATTGGCGCTCGCGATGGCCGCCGTGATGTCGACGGCCGCGTTCGCGCAGTGCGACCTCCACGCGGGCAATCACGTCGTGCTGTACAGCGAGGCAGATGACCCCGACGTGCTGTTGTGGGATTCCCGCTTCCGGCTACGTGACTACAACGCGGCTTCGTTCGACATCTCACGCGAACTGCTGCCGCACGCACGGCTCGTTTCGCAAGGAACGCGTGCGACGGTCGAATCGTGCGTGCCCGACTTCGTGCAGTTGCGGCTGCAGAACGGTTACGAAGACGCCATCGGCATCATCATCACATCCGGCAAATACCAGCACATACGCGGCTGGGTGCTCAGCACCGACCTGCGTCTGCACCGCTAAGTTCAGTCGGGCACGAACAGCCGGACGCTGCCGTCCGGCATCGCGACGCGTTCCATAGCGATACCGTAAGCGCGTTCCAAGTTCGTACGCTCGAGCACCGTATCGCACGCGCCTGCAGCGATGATTCCGCCGTCGCCGATCAGTGCGACGCGATCGGCAAACGCGGCCGCCTCGTTGACGTCGTGCAAAACGCAAACGATCGTCTTGCCGGCGGCGCACAGCCCTCGTAAGAGCCGAAGCACGACGTGCGCGGCGCGTACGTCGAGGTGGCTCGTGGGCTCGTCGAGCAACAGTACGGGTGTCTCTTGCGCCAGGCCCAGCGCGATCCAAGCGCGCTGCCGTTCGCCGCTGGAGAGCGTCTCGATCGGCCGGCGCGCGAAGTCGGCCAGCGCGACGTCGTCGAGTGCCCGTGCCACCGCCTCGCGATCCTGCGGCCGTTCGTTCCACTCCCACCACCGATGGTGCGGAAAACGCCCGGTGGCGACGACTTCGCGGACCGTTAGACCTTCCAGCACGACCTCGTCGGCGGCGATCATCGCAACCCGCAACGCGCGTTGCGTTGACGGCAGAGCGTGCACGTCGACTCCATCGATGCGAATCGAGCCTTCCGCCGGTGCGCGCAACCCGGCGATACCGCGCAGCAGCGTCGTTTTGCCGGCGCCGTTCGCGCCAAGCACCGCCGTGAACGCGCCACGCTCGAACGTCGCGTCGATTCCGGCGAGTACGGTACGCTTTCCGGCGGTCAGCGCGAGATTCGTCAATGCGATCATCGTGGCGCGCCCTGGCGAAGATATAAATACAGAAACGCCGGAACCCCGATGAATGCCAGCAATACGCCGATCGGCAGTTCTGCCGGTGCGACGATCCAGCGGCAGATCGCGTCGGCAGCGGTACACAACGCGGCGCCGAGCAGCGCGCATGCGGGAAGCATGACGCGCGCGTCCGACCCGACCAGGCGACGAGCGATATGCGGGACGATGAGACCGATAAACCCGACCATGCCTGCCAATACGACGCTGCTTGCCGCCAACAGCGACGACGCCGCGAGGATGATCCATTGCGCGCGATCGATATCGACACCGGCACTGCGCGCGCGTACATCGCCGACGCGCAATGCGTTGAGTGCCGGCACGCTGAAGGTCGCCAAGACGATGCCGGCGCCGGCATAAGGTAGGACCGTCCAAAGATCGTGCCAGTCGCGCCCCGCCATCGAACCGGCCAACCATGCAACCACCGCTCCGGCGAAGTCGCTGGATTGCGCGCGTACGATTGCCAGGGTGACGATTGCCGCGAAGAGCGTCGATAGCGAAACGCCGGCCAAGATCAAACGATTCGAATCGATGCCGCTTCCGCGCCGCGCCAACGCGGCTACGAGTATCGCGGCGCCGAGTCCCGCACCGAAACCGATCGCCGGCAGCCCCGCCGGCGCGACGCCGATCATTAGCGCAACGGCGATCGCGGCGGCCGAACCAGCGCTCACGCCGGTGAGATATGGATCTACCAGCGGGTTACGCAGCATGCCTTGCAGCAACGCACCGCACAACGCTAAACAGGCGCCGACGACGGCCGCAATACACACTCGTGGCAGGCGCAAATCCCACACGATGCGATCGACGACGCCGGTACCGTACGGGTGCATCAGTGCGTGCAGAATCTCACCGCCCCCAAGGGCCGTACCGCCGATCAGCAGACCGGCTGCCGATGCGCATAGCGCGAGCAGCAGTAAGACGGCGAGACGCACCATCACCTCGTTTGCAACTCGAGCGCAAAGGAGCGTCCCGGCATCGGATATCCCCCGAACGGAGATCCAACGTCGGCATAGCGCTCGTTGCCGAGATTGTAACCGCGCAAGTACAGATTGATCTTCGGTGCGACACGGAAGTCGACGTACGCCGTCAAATTCGAATACGCCGCCGGCTGAAAGAAGAGCGGTTGCGCATAGTCGACCGAGCCGCGTTGTCCGACAACGCGCTCCCAAATCTCCGCGCCGCCGAAAATGCCCGACCTAGCCGGTACGAATTTAAGCCCGAGATTGACGGTCATGACCGGGTCGTTCGACAATCGCGTATTCGATGTAAGGTTCTCCGCAGTATACAAGTCGGTTGCATTAAATGACGCGCTGATTCCGCCGTGCGGCCGGGTTGCGCCTTCCAACGTGAAGCCTTGTTGCAGCGCATGCGCAACGTTTTCAGGCAGGTAAATACAATTGAGATAAGAGGGAGGCAGACATTCGATCAGGGTCGAGACGATCAAATCGTTGCTGCGGGTGCTAAACCATCCGGCCGAGGCCGTGACCGCGCCGCCGGTAAAATGCAATGTTGCGTCGGCAACCTGCGAACGTTCCGGCTGTAGGTTCGGGTTTCCGTAGCCGGGGTAGTATAGTTCGCTGGCGTTGGGCGCGCGAAACGCCGTCGCGTAATTCACCTTCAGAGCAACACCGTTGCCCGCATCGGCTTCGATCCCGACCGAAGGCGAGATCGCGCCGCCCTGAGCTCCATCGCGCTCGCCGCGAATACCCGCATAAGCATGTAACGAGCGCGAGAAATCGACGTTATCTTGAACGTACGCCGCGGTCTGTGCCAATCCGGCGGTCGTGACCGCCGGTGGCTGGGGAGCACCCGACGGCACGACCACCGGTGCGCCGCCGCTATTCGCCATCACGGTCCCACGCGACAGATCGATGCCGTACACCAGGTGTTGATTTCCGGCGTCGACGGCGTTCCGCAGATTGGCGGTGACGCGCGATTCGAAGCTGAGCGACTGCGAAGGTTGACCGCACTCGAACGGTTCTTGAGTCTCGTTGCAGTTATAGGCGAGTTGCTGCTGCGTGCCGCCCAATTGCAACGTCGTGGTCGATTGCGCGCCGTTATGGTGCAGGGTGAGCCCGGCGATATTATCGACTTCATTTTGCAGCGACGTCGTCGACACGTATGGATAATATCCGGGCGACCCGATAACCTCGTCGGCAGTACTCAAGTTGATTTCGGCAGTGATCGAACCGAACGTCTTGGAGCCTGAATAGCGCAGGGTCGTCGCACCGTAGTTCGAGTTGTTGCGTGTCGTCGGCATGACCGTGCCAAACGATGTGTACGACGGCAACCCGAACGCGTTATTCGCATACGTGCGGTCGATGATCAAGCCCTCGGCGCCGGCTTGGAACTCGGTGTCGCCGAAGCTTCCGTACCGCGCGATTCCGTTGCTTTGGGTAGAGCGATCGGTGATGATGTTGATGATGCCGCCGACGGCGCCGGTGCCGTACAGCGTCGAGCCACCGCCTTCGACCACCTCGATTCGATCGATACCCGCCGTGGAGAAAGTGCCGAGGTTGACGCTGCCTGCTAAACCTCCGGGAGCCGGCATGCCGTCGACCAACACCAGCACTTGCGCACTGTTATTGCCGCGAATACCGAACGAGACGTTGGACCCGATGGCGCCGTAACTCTCGATTTCGACGCCCGGCAGTTTCGTCAACGCCGAACCGATCGTGCGGTACCCATTTTCTTTGATTTGCTGTTTCGTCACGACGTAGGTGACACGGGTGGCCTTCGATATCGCTTCCGCAGAGCGGTCGCTGGTAACGACGCGCACGATTTGCGGAATCGGCGATGGCGAAGCCGATGGGACGGGCGAGGTGACGGCCGCAACGGCGGCCGCAAAAAACGGCAACATGGACGATCCCTTCCTTTACGCGAGGAGGACGGTGCATGGTTTGCAGCGGTATCCTGACTCGCGGATCGTCGTCGTTTGCTCGCGTCTTCCCATCCAAAGGACAGTGGCGTCGAGCGGCTCCCCGCATACAGTGGCGCGACCGTGCCGGCATCTCACCGGCTTCCCGCGCGCAAACCTATCGTCCACGTTTGGGGCGGCAGGCGGCCCTTCCTGGCGGCAGAAAGGGCGGCGGATGCGATCGCGTTGGCTTTTCGTACTCGTCGTTGTTGTTTTGTCCGCTTGCGCCGGCCGCATGCAGTCGGCACCGGCACTCGGCACGACGCGCGCGCGTATCGTCGCGTTGGCACCGTTCGTCGCAGACGATTTATACACGATCGGCGCCGGCGGCAATCTCGTTGCCGTTTCGGCCTTTACCGACGATCCGCGCGCGAGGGCGTTGCCGCGCGTGGCCGATGCGTCGTCGATCGATGCCGAGCGCATCGTCGCCCTCCATCCCGACGTCGCGGTCGGAATTCGTTCGCAGGCGCGACAAACGCAGGCGTTGCAGCACGCCGGCGTTCGCATCGTGCTCTTGGACGACGACGGCTACGAGACGATCTTTAGCAACCTGCGCACGATCGGCGCGCTGTGCGGCCGGCGCGCGCAAGCGGATGAAAAGGTGGCCGGCCTCCGTCGTACGACGGCCGAACTGCACGCCCAAACGCACGCGTTTCGCCGCGCTCCGTCGGTGTTCGTCGTGCTGGGCAACGCGCCGATCTGGACGGCCGGCAATCGGTCGTACGTCGCGACGCTCATCGCGCTGGCCGGCGGTACCAACGCGGCATCCGATTTACCCGCGGCGTACGCGCAGTATAGTTCCGAAGCGCTGATGCGCGCGCAGCCCGCAATCATCGTTGCCGATCCGATGGTGCATCTGGATGCGGCGCTCGGTACGGTTCCATGGAGCCGGTTGCAAGCGGTGCGCGCGCGACGCGTCTACACCGTGCAGCCGCCCGATATTCTGATGCGTCCGGGTCCGCAATACAACGATGGCATTCGCTGGCTGATCGATCGCCTGAAACCGATCGCATCATGAGTACGCGAGCGATCGTGGTCGCCGTCGATCTGCAGGATGTGCGCCGGCCGTTAGAACCCGAGCTGGAAGAGTTCGAAGCGTTGGCGGCCGCATCGGGTGCGACCGTGATCGAACGCATCGTGCAAAAACGCGATGCCGTCGACCCCGCGACGATGATCGGCAGCGGCAAAGTTCTGGAAATCGCCGAACGTGCTAAGGAGTTAGGGGCCGGACTTTTGTTGAGTTTCAACGATTTGCGGCCGCGCCAGCGTAAAAATCTCGAGGCGAAGATCGCATTGCCCATCGTCGACAGAACGATGCTGATTCTCGACGTGTTCTCGCAACACGCGCGAAGCCGCGAAGGTAAGCTGCAGGTCGAACTGGCGCAACTGCGCTATCGCCAATCGAACCTGATCGGTATCGGTGCGGATCTTTCCCGGTTGGGTGGCGGCATCGGAACTCGCGGGCCGGGTGAAACCAAACTCGAAGTCGATCGCCGGCGCATCGGCGAACGCGTTGCAACGCTCGAACGCCAGTTAGCCGACGTTCGGCGCCAACGCGATCTGCGGCGTTCGTCGCATCGCAGCGAGTCGCTGATTTCGCTGGTCGGCTATACTAACGCCGGCAAGTCTTCGCTGCTCAACGCGCTCACACGCAGCGACGCATTGGTAGCCGATCGACCGTTCGCGACCCTCGATCCCACGGTGCGCCGCGCGTATCTCGGCGATGGCCGGTATGCACGCGTCGCCGACACCGTTGGCTTCATCACCGATCTTCCCAAGGATTTGGTGAACGCGTTTCGCGCGACGCTCGAAGAATTGACGGATGCCGATTTGCTGGTCCACGTGATCGACGCGAGCAACTCAGATTGGCCGCGCCAGCGAGCGGCGGTCGACGCGCTTCTGGAAGAACTGGAACTGAACCGGAAACCGCAACTGCACGTGTTCAACAAATGCGATCGTGAGAGCGCACAGCCGCCGCCGGGTGAGTTGTGCATCAGCGCCCGTACGGGAGAAGGCGTCGATCGATTGCGCGACGTCATACGCGAACGTCTCGGTTGACGCTGCGATCCCTCGCCCTGCTCGCTTCGTTGGCGCTGTGCGCCTGTACGCGCAACTCGGACGACGCGTTGGTTGCGTCCGTGCGTGCGATCGAACCGTCGGTGGTGCTGCTCACGATGAAGATTCCGCCCGAGCATAAGAAAGACAAATACGACGAAGCATTCGCCACCGGATTCGTCATCGCATCGGGACCGTGGGGCAGCGACGTACTGACGGTTGCGCACGCGGTGCAAGGCGCGTGGGACTTGCACGTTACGAGCGGCAATCGCAAGCGGATCCCGGCTACCGTCATTGCAACCAACGACGACAAAGACGTCGCACTGCTGCGTACGCGCCAGCCGAATTTGCCGGTCGTCAAGCTGGGTACATCCGGCAATCTGCACCCGTACGTCGGACGCCAGGTCGGACTGCTGGGATATCCCGTGCCGGATGAATTCGAAGATGAAGATCTCGGGCTCGCGACCTCGTTAAGTTCGGGATTGCTTTCGTCGGTTCGAAAGGATGCGATCGAGGTAACCGCGGCGGTTATTCCGGGAGACAGCGGCGGCCCGGTTTTTATCGCCGACAGCGGTGAGATCGTCGGTCTGGCGGATTCGCGTTTCGACGATGAACCCAGCATCGGGTTTGCGGTTCCGATCGACGATGCGCGTGCGTTTCTGCACCGCGTCGATCGGGTGCACGGCTTCTAGAACGCGTTCGGCCGGCTAGTGCGGCCGCGATAGCGGACTGCGGTCGCCGATCCACTGCAGCGGTGGGATCGCGAAGAAGCGGGCGAGGGCGTCGAGTTGCGGTGCGTACGCGCCGCGCAGCGAAGAGAATCGACTCCACGCCGCCTCCGCGTCGTCAATCCGGTAACCCGCGTCGCGCAGGTGCGTGCAGGCGCGCTCGAACTCGGCCTGCTCCAGGCCGGGGGCGGTACCTTTCCACTCGACACCTAAGTGCCCGGCGAGATCGTGTGTGGCATGGCGGCCGAGGTCGTAGAGTACCCGCGCCTGACCGTCGTCGACCGCTTCGATCGTGGTCATTACGAGCGTTGCAGAATCCAGCAGCGTTCCAAGGGTTCCGATCCAGGACTGGTAGTCGTGGCTCGATCGGAAATATGCCAGCACCGGATAGGCCAGATGGCTTTCCATGACTTGCGCGATCCAGCGCTGTGCCTCGATCATGAGCGTCGGGAGATTGCTTCTCGTACCGCCGTGGCCGGCGATGGTTAGCAGGTCGACGCCGCTCGGTGGTACGCCGGTGCGAGCACCCAGCATCACGACGAATGTTTCGCGCGCCTGAAACGAGCCGAAGAGTGAAAACAAGTATGCGGTGATGATCGAAAACAGGCCGAGGCCGGTCGACGCCGCGACGATCGAAACAAATCGCGCAATGCCCGAGCGTCCGACGATGTCGCCGAATCCGAGCGTGGTTAGCGACGTACCGGCAAAATAGGCGGTGTCGCCGAAGTTCCCTCCGCGCGGCGACAACCCGTATCGCAAACTCCAAAAAATCGTTCCGAACCCAACGATCAGGAACAGCCCCCACATGATCGGCAGCAGCATCAACATGGCCGGCGCGAATAGCGCGAGCAAATCTTCACGCCGCTCGGCATCGCCTCCGGCGACGTTCCATGCGAGCGACGGCCACACGTTCCAGGCCCCGCGCCACACGTAATAACTCATGCGCAAACGACGGCCGACGGCGCGCGGTACGATCGCCGTTTGAAAGACGTCGTTGAGCGTCGTAAGAATGATGATGCCGCCCAGCAGCAACGCGATAATCTCGTACGCCACGCGTACGTACGCTTCGACGCGGCGGGACATAAAGCCGTTGTAGGGAAGCCGCGGGCATGACCGACGCGCTGCTGCTCGTAACGTTTCTCAGCATCGTCGTCGTGTTGAGCATCCTCGCGAGGCGGCTCAACATTCCGTATCCGATCTCGTTCGTGATCGGAGGCGTCGGTTTGGCGTTCGCGCGCAATTTACCGCATCCGCATCTCGACCCCGAGATCATCCTGCTGGTGGTACTACCGCCGCTATTGTATTCCGCAGCGTGGTCGACGGATTCATTGGAGTTGCGGCGCAACTGGCGGCCGATCTCGTTGCTGGCCTTCGGCCTCGTCATCTTTACGACGGTCGTCGTCGCCGTGGTCGTGCATGCGGTCGTTCCGGGTTTTGGTTGGCCGATCGCCTTTACTCTTGGGGCGATCGTGTCGCCGCCCGATGCGGTCGCAGCCGAAGCAATCTTCGAGCGTCTCTCGATCCCGCGCCGGATTTCGGCCATCATCTTAGGCGAGTGCCTGGTCAACGACGCGACCGCGCTGGTTCTGTACCGCTTTGCGGTGGCTGCGACAGTGCTCGGCACGTTTTCGCTGGTGCGCGCCGGCATCTCGTTCTTGGTGGTCGCGATCGGCGGTGTGGTCGTCGGGTTGGCCAGCGCGCTCATACTCGAAGCGATTTTGCGCTACATGCGCAAACGCGGCTTCGACGATCCGACGACCGCCAGCATCGTCTCGCTACTGGCACCCTACGCGGCCTATCTACCGGCAGAAGAGTTTCACTTCTCGGGCGTCTTGGCTGCGGTGACGGCCGGCGTCGTATTGAGTTGGCGGTCTCGGCATTTCATCGATTCCGAATCGCGCTTGCTCAACTCCGGCGTGTGGCGCGTGCTAACGTACGTGCTGAACGCGTTCGCGTTTCTGCTCATCGGCCTGCAACTGCCGGCAATTCTGCTGGAATTAGAGCCGCACGTGCGCGACTATGCGCTGTACGGCGCGCTCGTGGCGTTTTTAGTAATCGCCATCAGGCTGGTATGGGTGTTTCCCGCGACGTATCTGCCGCGCTTGTTCAGCGCGCGCGTTCGCGCGAGAGATCCGTCGCCGCCATGGCAGGCGGTCACCCTGATCGGATGGTCGGGAATGCGCGGCATCGTGTCGCTGGCCGCCGCTTTGGCCTTGCCGTACACGTTCGGGGATCAGCTTTTCCCCGAGCGCAGCGTGGTGATTTTCTTTACCGTCTGCGTTGTGTTCGTCACGCTCGTGCTGCAAGGGCTCACGCTCGGCCCGCTGATCGAGCGCTTGGGGATGACCGAGTCCAGCCGCGGTCACGGCCGCGAAAACCGCCTGCGCATCGTTGCGCTCGAAGCGGGAATGGCCCAGTTACGCACGCACATGCGCGATCATACCGGTGGCCCGGAGATGGAAGTCGGCGGCCGGCTCATCGAAGAGTATCGTCATCGCATCGACGTCTTGCGGGGTAAGGCGCAGCGCGAGGACGACGAGGCTGCAGTCGAGTCGCAAATCGATCACCGCCTGCAATGCTTGGCACTCGAAGGCGAGCGGACGGCTATCACACGACTTCGCGAGAGTGGCGAGATTCCGGACGAGATCTTTCGGTCGATCGAGTACGACCTCGATCTCGCCGCCCTGCGACTAAACTAGCTGCTCGTTGAGCCCGAGGGCGAAGGCGACGGCGTTGCGGACGACGGCGGTGCGGCCGCCGGATTGGGTTCGCCGCCCGGCGTAGGTGCGACGCCAGGTGCCGGAGCCTCGGTCGGTGCCGTACTCGGGGAGGTCTTCGGCGTCGGCGTGGCAGGCGGCGCTAGGGTCGGCAACCCGGCCGGATGGATCAGCGGAACGAGCCGGATGTAACCGATCGAGGCGCCCTTATCTTTCTCGATCGTAATGTCCGCCGTCGCCGGGGTGTAGCCCGGGGCCCGAGCCGTAACCGTCTGATCGCCTGCCGGCACCTTCGTTAACGTGAACGCGCCGCGCGCGTCGGCCGACGCAGTGTACAACGAGCCGACCGAAACCAGCGCGGCCGAAATCGGACGGTTCGTCATCGCATCGAGCACTCGGCCGGTTACCTGGCCGTAATCTTGCACGCCGACAACTCCCGGGGACGACGAGCAGCCGTCACCGAGCGAGAATAGCAGCAACGCTCCCAAAACGAAATAACGCATGCGCGAATTGTACGGCAACGGACGGCTTAGCGCAAACGCCACGGTTCGACAACTCGCCAGGTCATCGTGCGGAGGTTGTGAAAACGTCCCACCGCCATGAATCCGTACGTCCCGGTCGCGATCTTCCTCTGCGTCGCGCTTGCAGCGGCGCTGATGTTTACCATACTGCCGGGACTGCTGGGCCGTCGTAAGCCGAATCCGCAAAAATCGGAAGCGTACGAATGTGGCGTCGAGCCCACCTCGGCCGTCGCGGGGCGCTTTCCGGTGCGGTTTTATTTGGTTGCGATGCTGTTCGTCATCTTCGATGTCGAGGCTGCGTCGTTTTATCCGTGGGCCGTCCTGATGCACCAGCTGCGTGTCTTCGGGTTGCTCGAGATGGCCGTGTTCATCGTGGTGTTGGCAATCGGCTACGCCTACGTATGGAAGAAGGGCGGCTTCGTATGGCGGTGAGTCCCGGCCAGTTTCTGCTCGCGCGTGTCGATGAAGTTGCACGCTGGGCGCAGAGCTCGTCGGTGTGGCCCTTGACCATGGGGCTCGCATGTTGTGCCATTGAGATGATGACCGTCACTTCGGCCGAGTACGACATCGCGCGGCTGGGTTCTGAGGTCTTTCGCAGTTCGCCGCGCCAGGCCGACTTGATGATTGTGTCCGGCCGTGTCGCCTGGAAAATGGCGCCCGTCGTAAAGCGTTTGTACGACCAGATGGCCGACCCGAAGTGGGTGATCTCGATGGGCGCGTGTGCTAGCTCCGGCGGCATCTTCGATAATTACGCGGTCGTTCAGGGCATCGATACCATCGTGCCGGTCGACGTGTACGTGCCGGGCTGTCCGCCGACACCGGACGGTCTCTTATACGCGGTCAACTTGATCCAGCAGCAGATCCGTGAAGGCGGTCGCGGCGGGATCCTGGCCCGGTCGTAAGCGAGGAGCCGACGCATGCCGAGCACGCAAACGCCGCCCCTCGCAGGAGCCGCGCTCGATCCGACGGCGCTCCGTCCGGATATCGATGACGCCGTCATCGAACGAGTAGAAATCGCCGCGCTGCGCGCTCGCCTCGAAGCGCTCAAAGCCGATGGCTATGCGATGCTGCTCGACCTCGGGGCCGTCGATTATTTGGGACGCACGCCGCGGTTCGACGTGGTCTATCATCTGTTGCGTCTCGCTCCGCAGCGCGCGACGCCCGAAACGATCGGTAAACCGCAACGCGTTCGCATCCTCTGTGGCGTGCCCGATGACGAGCCGCACCTTCCATCCGTGATGGACTTATGGAAGTCGGCCGACTGGGCCGAGCGCGAAGTATTCGATCTCTTTGGGATCGTGTTCGACGGTCATCGTGATTTGCGGCGCATTCAAATGCCGTACACGTGGGAGGGCCATCCACTGCGCAAGGACTACCCGGTTCGCGGTGCGGCGGCCGAACGCTCTCCGCGTCCCGCGTTCGCGTTAAAGAGCAACGTGCAAGCCGGAACGCCGCCGTCGGGTGAAACGCTTGCGGCGTTGCAAGATCAAGTGAAGCGCGCCCGCGAGGGGAACGCAACGTGAGCCTTTCCACCCAGGTGCTAACGCCGGAAATAGTTTCGCAAGAAGGCAACGCGATGGTGTTGTCGATGGGGCCACAGCATCCATCGACTCACGGCGTTTTGCAAATCGTTCTCGAGATCGAGGGCGAGAGCGTTGTGAAGGCCGAGCCGGAGATCGGCTACCTGCACACCGGCATAGAGAAGACGGCCGAAAATCTCTTCTGGTCGCAAGCCCAAACCGTCATCGAGCGCATGGATTACCTCGCGCCCGAGTCTAACTCGTTGTGCTACGCGCTTGCCGTCGAAAAGCTGCTGGGTATCAGCGATCGCATACCGCAGCGCGCGCTCGACATCCGCGTGATGGTTATGGAGCTGACGCGCATCGCGTCGCATTGCGTCTGGCTCGGAACGCACGGCATCGATCTCGGAGCAATTTCCGTGTTTTTCTATTGCTTCGATTTGCGCGAGAACATTCTCGACATGTCCGAAGCGTCGGGCGGCGCGCGCATGCATCCAAACTACGTTCGCGTGGGTGGCCTTAACGGCGATCTGCCGGCCGGATTCAACGACGAATTCGACGCGTTTCTCACCAAATTCCCCGGGCGCATGCGCGATCTGCGCGGCCTGCTGCAGGCCAATCCGATCTTTCAAGATCGCACCATCGGCATCGGAATACTCTCGCCCGAAGAAGCGCTGCAATGGAACGTCACCGGCCCGAGCCTGCGCGGCAGCGGCATCGCCTACGACGTGCGTAAGGCATTTCCGTACACCGGTTACGAAACGTACGATTTCGACGTTCCGGTACGCGACGAAGGCGACGCCTACGCGCGCTTTCTCGTGCGTCTCGACGAAATGGAGCAGTCGCATCGCATCCTCAAACAGGTACGCGAGCGCCTAAACCAACCCGGTCCCGTGATGATCGACGATCCAAAGGTTGCCGGGCCGCCCAAAGAGACGATTGCGTTGTCGATGGAAGCCTTGATCCACCACTTCAAGGTCGTCAGCGAAGGGTTCCGGGTGCCGCCGGGTGACGTGTATCAGGCCGTCGAGTCGCCGCGCGGAGAGCTCGGCTATTACGTCGTGAGCAACGGAGAAAACCGCCCGTATCGTATCCGCACGCGGCCGCCGAGCATGTACAATTTGCAATCGGTCAAGAGCTTGGCCCCGGGCAATCTGATTGCCGATCTGGTCGTGATCCTCGGTTCGCTCGACCCGGTCTTCGGCGAGGTCGACCGGTGAACGGCACGACGGATTTCGCCGCGCTACGCGCCCGTCTGCAGCCGCAGTGCGAGACCATCATCGGTCGGTACGAAGAAAAACGCTCGGCGTTGCTGATGCTCATGCATCTCTTTCAAGAAGCACAAGGCTACGTCAGCCAGGACGCGATCGAAGCGGTGTCGGACATGCTGTCGATTACGCCGGCCGAAACCGAGGGCACGGTATCGTTCTACACGCTGTTGTATCGCAAACCGGTCGGCCGGTATATGCTGCAGCCATGCCGCGGCCTAGCATGCGCGATCAACGGCGCGGACGACGTCATGGCATACTTCCGCGAACGTCTCGGTGTCGGTCATTTAGAAACGACCTCGGACGGTGTGTTCTCGTACGAAGAAGTCGAATGTTTGGCGGCCTGCGATCGAGCGTCGTGCATGCAAGTAAATCTCGAGTTCGTGTACGATCTGACGCCAGACAAGATCGAGGCGATGCTCGATTCGATGCGCGCCGGAACCTACGGCGTCGCGCCTGCCTCGCAGACCGCAGCGCCCGCTCGCACCTGGCGCCTGCGTGCCGACGACCAAGTGTCGACGGGTCGCAAGTCGCCGGGAGCGCAAGGCGTCGAGAGCCCGAACAACGCGGGCGGCGTTGGTGACAAGAGCGGCATCATTATGCTGGATCGGATCGTCGCGGGCGATTCCGATTTTTTCCGCGGAACTCGCGAACGCGCGGTTACGGATTCGAAGCGCGTGGTCGATGTCGTCGAACGGGAAGAAGCGGGCGAACGTGCCGGTCACTAAAGTATTGACCGCCGGCATCGGCGAGGCCGACCTCCGGGACATCTCCGTCTATCGCGATCGCGGCGGGTACAAGCAATGGGAGCGCGCGGTGCGCGAACTCAAGCCGTCCGACGTGCTGGATCTGGCGGAACGTTCCGGACTACGCGGGCGCGGCGGGGCCGGTTTTCCGACGGGAAAGAAGTGGTCGTTCCTTCCGACCGACCAAAACGTCCGGTACTTGGTGTGTAACAGCGACGAAGCCGAACCCGGCACGTTCAAAGATCACATGCTGATCGAAGAAGCGCCGCACTTGGTGCTCGAAGGCATGTTGCTCGGTTCGTATGGCATCGCGTGCCATCACGCGTACATCTATATTCGCGGCGAGTTCAAGCGCGGATACGAGATTTTCTCGGCAGCAGTCGAAGAAGCGCGCGCTGCCGGCATGCTCGGTTCGAATATTTTCGGCACCGGCTTCGACCTCGAAGTCACGGTACATCGGGGCGCCGGCGCCTATATCTGCGGCGAAGAAACCGGTCTGCTCAACTCGCTGGAGGGTAAGCGCGGCGAGCCGCGGCTCAAACCACCCTTTCCGGCCATCGCCGGCTTATACGGTAAGCCCACCGTCGTCAACAACGTCGAAACGCTCGCCTACCTCGTGCCGATCCTCGAACGCGGGGCCGAGTGGTTCGCTGCGGTCGGCACCGAGCGCAGCAAAGGTTACAAAATCGTGTCCGTTTCGGGTCACGTGCAAAAGCCCGGCAACTACGAAGTCGCGCTCGGAACGACCGTACGAGAAATTATCGATATCGCCGGAGGATTGCGCGCGGGTCGCTCGTTCATGGCGGTTCAACCCGGCGGCGGTTCGTCGGCGTGCATTTTTGAGGAGCATCTCGATCTGCCATACGATTACGAAAACATGGCCAAGGCCGGGTCGATGCTGGGGTCGGGCGCGTTCGTCGTTTTCGACGATACGACTGACTTTGTGAAAGCCGCGTATAATTTGGTGCGATTTTTCGCGCACGAATCGTGCGGCCAATGCACGCCCTGTCGCGAAGGCGGACACTGGCTCGAGCGGGTATTGGAGCGCTTGGTGCATAGCGAGGGCGTTCCCGGCGATATCGACATGCTGCTGCGAGTATCGTCGACGATCACCGGTTTGAATTTGTGCGCGTTGGGCGATTCGATCGAGCCGTTCCTCAAATCGGTCATCGTTCAGTTTCCCGAGCAATTTGCGTCGCGCGTTTCGGGCGTGCCGCAACCGGTGACCGCATGAACGTCAACCTGACGATCGACGGCGTTCCGGTTTCCGTCCCGAAGGGCACGTTGCTGGTCGAAGCGGCGAAAACCGTCAAGCAAGAAATTCCGGTGTACTGCTATCACCCAAAGCTCGGGCCGGCCGGTCTGTGCCGCGTGTGTTTGGTCGAAATCGACGGTATGCCGAAGCTGCAGATCGCCTGCAACACGCCGGCCGCCGAGGGCATGGTGGTGCGAACCCAAGGTGAGCGCGTGGATGCGGGGCGCGCGATGATTCTCGAACTACTTCTGGTCAATCATCCGCTCGATTGTCCGATTTGCGACAAAGGCGGCGAGTGCGATCTTCAGGACTACGCAATGGCGTACGCGCGACCGACGTCCGACGTCGTCGACCCGAAGACGCGCAAGCCGAAGGCCGTCGATCTCGGTCCGACCATCGTGCTCGATGAAGAACGTTGCGTCGTGTGTCAACGATGCGTGCGATTCGACGATATCATCGCCGACGAGCGCCAACTGGTCGTAAAAGACCGCGGCGCCGGCGATATCATTGCAACGGCCACCGATCGTCCGTACGAACACAACTTCACGGGGAACGTCACCGAATTGTGTCCGGTCGGTGCGTTGACGTCCAAGACCTATCGGTTCAAGTCGCGTCCCTGGGATCTCAACCGTACGAAAACGACGTGCACGCAATGTGCGGTTGGCTGCGGGGAGTTTGCCGACGTTCGGTACGGAACGTTGCTGCGCACGATGTCGATCGAAGACGACACCGTGTCCGACGGCTGGCTGTGCGATCGCGGACGCTACAATATCGCTTTCTACAACTCGCCAGAGCGCGTAACGCAACCGCTGTATAAGAAGAACGGCACGTTCGTGCAAATCGGCTGGGACGACGCCTTTGCCCTGTGGGCGAAAGCGTTGCGTTCGGCGCGCGAGCGTTTGGGTGCCAACGGCGCCGGGGCGATCGGCGGCGGACGCTTGACCAACGAGGAAGCGTATGTGTTGCAGCACGTGTTTCGCGAGTTCGGCACGCCCAATTTGGACTGGCGAGCGGGTCGCCAACGGCAGGCCACGCCGGGCGTAAACGGCGGGACGTACGAGGAGCTGGAGAACGCGCAGGCGATCGTCATCGCCGGTGGCTCGCCCGAAGAACTGGCGCCCGTGATGTGGTTGCGCGTACGTAAAGCGCGCTTGCATGGCAACGCCACGCTGATTCGCGAGGACGATCCCGCACGAGCGCGCGCTTCGCTTCCGGACGGCGTCGAACGGGTCGCATTGATTTGGGACGGTGTGGACGCTGCCGTCGGACGCGCCTTCGCGCAAGCGTTTGCAGGCATTGCCGGTGTACGAACCTACATCGCGAGCGAACAAGGCAACGCGCGCGGCGCCGAAGCCATGGGCATGTTGCCCAACGCGCGGCCCGGCTATCGTCCCGAAGATTCAGCGCGCGGGGCGGTGCAGATGTTCGAAGACGCAGCGGCCGGGAAACTCGACGTGCTGTCGCTGTTCGGCGTTAATCCGGTTCGCAACGCCGCCAATGGAGCAGCCATAGCGCAAACGCTGTCTGCGATTCCGTTCTTGGCGGTGAGCGAACTGTTCGTCACCGAAACCGCACAGCTGGCGACCCTCGTGCTGCCGGCCAAGGGCGCCTTCGAAAAATTTGGGACGACGACCGCGCTCACCGGGGCGGTCCTCGACGTTCGTGCGTCCATCGAAGCGCCGGCCGGCGTACTTTCGGATTTAGAGATGTTGATCGGCTTGGCGGAGTCGCTGGACGTCGATCTGCCGTCGCAGGAAACGCTGGAACGCGCGGTTGCAGAGAGCGCCGCAGCGACGTCCGACTCGTTCGGCTTCGGTTCCGGACCGTTCGCTTGGGAGCAATCGCCGGATGCTCCGTCCAGCGCACCGCGCATCTTGTCGGGCGGCGGTACGTGGCGCAACGATCCGACGGTGGCCACGCTCGAGGCGCGCAACGATGCGGGGCTCTCTGCCGTGGTGGCGCGTTGATGCAAGGAGTCGTCGACACGGTCAATGCCGCGCCGTTGTGGCTGGTCGTTTTGGTGAAATCGATCGTACTGCTCGTCGTCGTAATGACGACGTTCGCGTATTCCATGTTGGCCGAACGCAAAGTGTTGGGCTGGATGCAGCTGCGCCCCGGGCCGAATCGCGTAGGACCGTGGGGCTTGATGCAGCCGGCCGCCGATGCGGCGAAACTCATGCTGAAGGAAGATCTGACGCCGGCAACTGCCGATCCACTGATCTACCGGCTTGCGCCGTTCATCTCGCTGTTGACCGCCTTTGCGGTATACGCGGTCATTCCGTTCGGTTCGTCGTCCGCGGGAACGTGGGCGATCGGCAACGTCAACGCCGGCATTCTCGTTATTCTCGCGATTACGTCGATCGGCGTGTACGGTATCTCGTTAGGCGGCTGGGCCTCCGGTTCGAAGTATCCGTTGTTAGGCAGCATCCGCGGGACCGCGCAGATGATCAGCTACGAACTCGCGATGTCTTTGTCGTTTATCGGCGTGCTGATTCTCGCCGGCACGACGTCGCTCGATGGAATCGTGGCAGCCCAAAACCGCTGGTGGTTCTTCGTGCCGCAAATCGTCGGGTTTGTCGTGTACGTGATCACGGCGGTGGCCGAAACCAACCGCACGCCGTTCGACTTGGTCGAGGCCGAAACCGAACTCGTCGCCGGGTTTCACACCGAATATTCGGGTTTGCGCTTCGGTTTGTTCTTCATCGCCGAGTACGTGAATATGCTGACCGTCTCGTGTATCGCCACGCTGCTGTTTTTCGGAGGCTGGAACGCGCCGTTCGGTTTGACGATGGTGCCGGGCGTCATTTGGTTCTTGATGAAGGTCGCCGGCTTCATGTTCTTTTACATTTGGCTGCGCGCGACGCTTCCACGACTACGCTACGACCGCCTGATGGCGTTTGGCTGGAAAGTGCTGCTGCCGATCGCGACGCTAAACTTGGTGGTAACCGCCGTCATCGTGGCGCTGCGAGGATAACGTGAGAAAAAATCTCTACAACGTCGGCGCGATTCTCAGGGGTTTTTCGATTACGTTCGGCTACATGTTCAAAAAGCGGCCGACGATCGAATACCCGACGGTGAAAAAACAGCACGCGCCGCGCTTCCACGGTTTGCACGAATTACGCCGCTACGACGATGGCAAAGAGCGCTGCATCGGCTGCGAATTGTGCTCGAGCGCGTGCCCGGCCAATGCAATCACCGTGATCGGTGCCGAGAACGCTCCGGACGAACGGCGCTCGCCCGGCGAACGGTACGCCGCGCGCTACGAGATCGACGAGCTGCGATGCATCTTTTGCGGCATGTGCGAAGAAGCGTGTCCGACCGACGCGATCGTGCTTACCCCGCGTTTCGAAATGGCCGACTACCGTCGCGGTTCGTTCGTGTACGATAAGAACCGTCTACTCGTGCCGCCCGATGCGGGTGTCGGCGCCGCGCCTGACGAGCGTCCCGGCGGGATCCCCGGCGATTTAGGTCGCGTGGCGGAAATCAAGTCCACGACCGACGTCGCCGAAGGGTACTCCGCGACGTTCCGTGGCGAAATTCTCAAGACCCAGCGCAAGGGGCTGGCGGGATGATCGCGTTCTGGTTCTTAGCCGCGTTCGTCATTGCCAGCGCGGTATGGACGATTTCGGCGCGGAAACCGGTCTACAGCGTCGTCGCACTGCTCGCCAACTTCGCAGCGCTCGCCGCACTCTACATGACGCTTTCGGCCGAATTTTTGGCCGTGATGCAGATCATCGTGTATTCGGGTGCGATCCTGATTCTGTTCGTTTTCGTGATCGCGTTGCTCAGCAGCGGCGTCGCTCCATTTTCGATGGGACCGAACCGGTTGCCGCGCGTGTGGATTCCGGCAACCATCATCTTACTCGGCGCGCTCGGTTTTTTGACGTACGCCGCCTCGACCCAACGCGGCACGCTCGTTTCCGCGAGCGGTACGTCGACGCTCGGACCTGTCGGAACCGCAAACGTCTTCGGCAGCGTCGCTGACTTCGGCAAAGCCTTATTCACGGTACATCTGTTGCCGTTCGAAGTCACCGCCTTGATTCTGATGGTCGCCGTCATCGGGGTCGTGATGTTGGCCGGAGATCGCGGCCCGTTCGTCCCAACGCGCCGTCACGCCGAGCAAGTCGAACGCTCGAACCGCGAGGCGATTCTGCGGGGAGGAGACTGACGTGCCGGTGCCTATTGCCGATTACGTAGGACTGTCGGCGGTCATGTTCTTTCTCGGCGTTGCGGGCGTCGTGGTGCGTCGCAATCCGCTGGTGATGTTGATGAGCATAGAGCTGATGTTCAATGCCGCCAACTTGCTCTTTATCGCCTACGCTAGATCGTGGGTGGCCAACGCGGGACAGGTCTTCGCGTTTCTGGTGATTACTGTGGCAGCGGCCGAGGCTGCGATCGGCCTCGCGATCGTCGTCACGACGTTCCGTTCCGAGCGGCACGTCGACGTCGACGATATTAGGTTGTTGCGCGGATGAGCGGCGTGCATCATATTCTCGGCGTCGACGGGTCGTATCCGGCGATCGTCGCGCTCTGGTTGCTGCCGCTGGCCGGCGCGATTCTCTGCTGGGCGTTCGGCCCACAGTTGCGCGCGCGCGCCGGGTGGCTCGCCAGTGCGATCCTCGGCGTTTCGTTCGTGTTGGCCGTCATATCGTGGCCGGCCGGTACGCAACATGCCGGTAGCGCGCTCGGCGCGCGCCAGATGCTCGGATCGTGGATGCCGGGTAGCTTCGATTTTGGATTGCTGCTCGATCCGCTGTCGCTGCTGTGGACCTTGATCGTCACCGGTGTCGGCTTCTTGATCCATCTGTATTCGATCGGGTATATGGACGGCGATCGCGCCAACGCGCGCTTTTTCGCCTATCTCAACTTTTTCGTGTTCGCGATGCTCACGCTGGTGTTGTCCGACAACTTTGTCGGGCTGCTCGTCGGTTGGGGTCTCGTCGGCCTCGCATCGTATTTCCTGATCGGATTCTGGTTCGAGCGCCCGTCGGCGGTGGCCGCGGCGCGTAAAGCGCTGGTTATCAACGTCGCCGGCGACGCCGGCATTATGTTTGCGATTTTCGCGATCTTCTCGGTGACCGGTTCGATCGGGTACGGCGACGGATTCGCGGCAGCCGGTTCGTACGGTCCCGGATTGCTCTTCGCGATTTGCATCGGTCTATTTATCGGTGCGGCGGCCAAATCGGCCCAGATTCCGTTTCACACCTGGTTGCCCGACGCGATGGAAGGCCCGACGCCGGTGTCGGCCCTGATTCATGCGGCCACCATGGTCACGGCCGGCGTCTATTTGATCGCGCGCTGCGCTCCGCTGTGGAGCGCCAGTCCGCACGCACAAGAACTGGCCGGGGTCATTGGCGGTTTGACGGCGGTTGCCGGCGGCATTCTCGGCTGCGTGCAGTGGGATATCAAACGAATCCTGGCTTACTCGACGATGTCGCAGATCGGCTACATGATCATGGGCGTCGGCGTCGGCGCGTACACCGGCGGCGTCGCACATTTCTTTACGCACGCATTCTTTAAAGCGCAGCTTTTTTTGGCCGCCGGTATCGTCATTCACGCGCTGGCCGACGAACAAGACGTGCGGCGTATGGGCGGTTTGCGCAAACGCATGCCGCTGGCGTTCTGGGCGATTCTTACCGGCGTGCTCTCGATTTGCGGCATTCCGCCGCTCAGCGGATTCTTCTCGAAGGACCAAGTGATCTACGGAGCGTTGGAGCACGGACATCCGTGGCTCGCGCTCGCAGGCGCACTAACGGCGGGCATCACGGCGTACTATATGTTCCGCCTGCTGTTCGTCACGTTCTTGGGCAACTATCGTGGCGATGTCGATCCGGCGCAATTGGGTATCGCTCGTCCGCAGACTGCCGTGCCGTCGCACGCAGCGTCGCACCATCATCCGCCGGCGTGGTTGATGGGGCTACCGGTTGCAGTATTGATCGTTCCAACGGTAGCGATCGGCGCGGTGTTGATGTTTGGCGGCGAGCATTCGCTGTGGTCGCAATACTTCGCGCCGCAATTCCCTTTGCAAGCGTTGCCCGCAGCGCCGGTTTCCGAACTCGTCGCATCCGGCATCGTGCTGCTGTTCGTGCTCGCGGGATTCGGTGCCGCATATAGCCGCTACGCCACCGGCGCCGCGCTCGCGAACGCGGTCGAACGTCTGCGTGCGGAGACCTTCGGCACTCCGCCGGTCTTGACGCACCTGTTCTACTTTAACGAAGCCATCGACGTGTTGATCGTGCGGCCGTCGACGTGGCTTGGAGCCGCCTTCACCCGCTTCGTGGATCCACACGTGATCGACGGCGCGGTTCGCGAGGTGGCGACCGTCGCGCGCGGCTTGGGAACGTTGATGCGTTCCTTCGAAACCGGGCTCGTGCGTGCGTACGCACTCGTCCTGGCGTTTGGGGCAGCGTGCTTTATCGTGTACTACGCAATCGCCGCCGTGGGAACGCACTGATGCTGGTACTTGCGACCATTCTGCTGCCGTTCGTCGGTGCCGGCGTGCTGTGCGCGCTACCACGCGACGACAATCGGATTTCGCGCGTGCTCGGAACGATCGTCGCGGTTGCCACGTTCGTCATGACCATCGCGGGTGTCGACCAGGAGTGGAGTTTCCGCTGGCTTTCCCGCCCGTTCGAAGCGGCATTTCACTTTGGCTCAACGCCCGTTTCATTTTGGCTAGCACTGTTGTTGGCGCTCTGCACGGCATGCGCCATCGCGGTCACTAACGTGCCGCGAACGCGCGGCTTCGTCGCGTGGATGCTGGTGCTCGAAGGCGCGATGCTGGGATTGTTTCTCTCGCGCGATCTGCTGGCATTTGCACTGTTTTGGGATCTGATGCTCGTGCCGGTCTTCCTCGGATTGATCGGGTGGAGCGTGCATCCGGCCACGGCCTGGCGCTACTTCATCTACAACTTTGCGGGCGGCTTGTTGTTGCTGATGGCAACCGCCGCGTTCGGCGTCATTTACGGTTCGACCGACGTCATCGGCCGTACCGACGTGCATCTCGCCGGCGCGTGGGCTCCGTGGATCTTTGCCGGCTTTGCAATAGCGTTTCTCGTGAAAACGCCGGTGTGGCCGCTGCACACGTGGATGCCGTTGACGTACTCTGCTTTACCATCGCCGATGGTCGCCGTCGTTTCCGCGGTGCAGTCCAAAGCCGGCTTGTACGGATTCCTGGCGATCGGGCTAGCGTTCTTACCGGACTACGTGCACGAGTACGCACCGTTGCTCATCGTGCTGGGCGCGATTTCGTTGTTGTACGGAGCCGTTGCGGCGCTGGTCGCGAACGACGCGAAGCGCATCGTGGCGTATTCTTCGCTTTCGCACTTAGGCTTGATTCTGATCGCCGTCGCAATCGGTAATCGCGTCGCGCTCGAAGGCGCGATGGTGTATCTGGTCGCGCACGGACTGTTTTCGGCCGCGCTGTTTCTGCTGTTGGGGTACGTCGAGGAGCGTGAAGGAACGCGTTCGGTCCTGCGGCTTGGCGGACTCGGCCGCGACAATCCGCGCATGGCGGGGGCGTTTTGCATTGCGTGCGTCGCCGCACTCGGTTTGCCCGGCTTGGCCGGTTTTGCGGGCGAGCTCGTGATTCTGATCGGCGTCTACCAGGCCGGCGGACTGTGGGCCGCGATCGTCGCGTTGGTCGCGATCGTCCTCGCATCGGCATACTTTATCCGCCTGTATCAGGATGTAATGAACGGTCCCCCGGTCGACGATTTACCGATACGTCCGGATATGAACTGGCTCGAAGGATTAGCGGTCGCGCCGCTGTTGGCCGCGCTGGTCATCGTCGGCGTGCAGCCGCACGCGATCATGGCCGCATTTGCGGGGATTCCGAAGTGATCGCGCTTCCGTTTACGACCGGCGACTGGTTGGCGCTGCTGCCGATCGGGATCGTCGGCGTCGCCGGACTGCTGGTGCTGGTGGCGGATCTCTTTTCGCGTAAGCACGCGCCGCGCTATCTGAACATCGCCATCGGGCTGGCCGGAGCCGCCGCCGCGGCCGGATTCGCGGCGAGTCAATACGGTCACGATCGCAGTACGTTTTTCGGCGGATTTCTCACCGGCGGTTTTACATCCGTCTTCGAAATCGTCGTTCTGATCGCGTTGGCCGGATCGCTCGTCTTATATGGAGCCCTCGGTGACGAAGAAGTGCTCGGCGGCACCGTTGCCTTGATGTTGTGGAGCGCGTGCGGCGCTATGCTGATGGCCGGCTCCGCCAATCTCATGACGGTCTTCCTCGGCCTCGAACTGCTTTCGCTGGCGCTGTATTGTCTGTGCGGTCTCGTCGATCGCAAGACCGCGCGCGAGGCCGCGCTCAAATACTTGATCCTCAGCTCGACTGCGTCGGGCTTCATGCTCTATGGAATGGGTCTGCTCTTCGGCGCGACCGGTAGCGTGCAGTTCGCCGATTTCGTGAATCCGGCGTTGGCGTCCAGTCCGATTTTTTGGTTAGGTGCCGGCTTGTTCTTAGTCGGCTTGGCGTTCAAGATGAGTTTGGTTCCGTTCCATACGTGGGCGCCCGATGTGTACGAAGGCGCGCCGTTGCCGGTCACCGCGTTCATGAGCGTGGCAACCAAAGCCGCGGTGTTGGCAGTTTTCGCTCGATTCGCGTATGCCGCGTTGCCGTCGGCGGCCGCCGGGGCGGTGCTGTTGCCGATCTGGATCGTGGCTGGGATCTCGATGATTGCCGGCAACGTCGGCATGTTGGCGCAGCACGATCTCAAGCGGCTGCTGGCCTATTCCGGCATCGCACAGGTCGGGTATATTCTCACCGCAATGGCAGGCACGACGGCCCTCGGGCTGCGCTACGCCATGTATTACCTGGTCGCGTATTCGTTTATGAACCTCGGGGCGTTCGCGGTCGCTGCCGCGATGTCGGGTGGAGGGGAAGAAGGCTCGTGGCTTGGCAACTACGCCGGGCTGGCACAGCGCCGCCCCTGGCTGGCTGCCTCGATGACGTTCTTCCTAATCGGAATGGCGGGACTGCCGCCCACCGCCGGCTTCCTCGGAAAAATCTTGATCCTGTCCTCGAGCGTCGGAGCCGGCTACGTTTGGATGGCCGCGCTGCTGATCGTCGGTACGGCGATTTCGCTGTACGCCTACGCTAAGGTCGTGTTTGCAATGTATTCGCAGACGCAGCATCGGGTGCGAGACGTACGGCCGTTCGTCCCGCTTGCTTGGCTGAGCGCCGGCATATGCACGGTAGCAGTCGTGATCATGACCTTCTATCCGCTTACGCCCAGCGACGTGCTGCCGTTGGTGCGTTAGAAAAAGGGCTTCTCGGCGTCACGGAGCGCCCTTGCGGGCGTTATAATCGGTAGAGAGAACTGGGTCCGTCGGGGAGGTTGCCATGAATCGCCGATTTTCAAAATACGCCGTTATCGTATTCGTGCTGGTCGCGCTGGCAGGGGGCCGGGCTTTCGCCCAAACCAAGCTCGTGAACGACCCATCGATCTTCGAGCCGATCTTCGTGTCCGACCCGCAAGGAGCCATACACGCGGCCCGCGAGCGTATCGCCGCCGGCGACCTCGCCGGGGCGGTCAAAGGCCTCGAGACCTACGTTGTGTCGCATCCGGGCGAAGCCTCACCCGAACGATTCCTCGGCGATTTATATTATCGCCAAGGCCGACTCGACAAAGCCGAAGTGGTGTATTTGCACATTCTGCAACATATGCCGACCGATAAAGAGACGCATAACCGGCTCGGTGTCGTATATGCGACCGAAAATCGCGTCGACGATGCAATCGCGCAGTTCAATGCGGCGCTACCCGGAACCGATTCTGTCGGCGACCTGGTCGCGATGCATCAGCGTAAAGGCGATCTCAACGCCTACCAAACGCAGATGGAACAGCTCGCCGCCAGCGAACCGACCGACGCCAACATTCAAGCCGAAGTCGGGCAAATCTATGCGACGCTGCACCGTCCGGTCGAAGCGCTCGCGTTTTTCAAACGCGCGCTCGATAGCGATCCCCAATCGTTGACTGCGCTCAACGGCGTCGGACTCGCCTATTTCGATACGCGCGATTACGCCGATGCGGTCACCTATTTCCGCAAGTGCCTGTCGATCGATAACACCAACTACAGCTGCACGAATAACCTCGGCGCTGCGTTCTTAGAATCGGGCGACGGCGATTCGGCGAAGCCCTCGCTCGCGCGCGCCCGGCAACTCGAACCGGAACGCCCCGAAGCGCTCGTCAACTTCGGTTTCTTAGCCGACCGCAACGGCGACTGGAAGCGTGCCGTGCAATACTACGTGCAAGCGACGGTCGTGGGACCCTATCTGCCCGAAGCATACGTGGACCTCGGTATCGACTACGAGCACAATGCACTGTACCCGCTCGCGCAATCGGCGCTGCTTCGTGGAATCGCAGCAGCTCCTTCGGACGGGCGTATCCGCTACTTGCTGGCGCTGGCCTACGCCGCGCAAGGCAATAACTCGCTGGCCCTCACGCAGCTGGCCGCAGCGAAACAATCGCTCGATCCTGACGTCGCGCGCATGGCCTCCGAAGAAACTGCCAAACTACGTACGGCTTCGACGCAAACCGTTCCCTAGAGGGCTTCGTCTAGGCGTTTTTCAGGCGCGCGATACAGTCGATCTCGACACGCGCGCCGCGCGGTAACGCCGCTACCGCTACCGTCGATCGGGCGGGCTTTGCCCGCCCGAAAGCACGTTCGTACGCAGCGTTTACGGCCGAGAAGTCACCCATATCGATAAGAAAGATCGTCGTTTTTACGACGTCGTCGAAGCTCGCCCCGGCAGCAACCAGTACGGCCTGCAAATTGTCGAGCACGCGTTGTGTTTGCGCCGCGATATCGCCTTCGACGATATTGCCGGTCTGCGGGTCGAGGGGGATCTGCCCGCTGCAGAACACGTCTTGCCCGGAAACGATGGCTTGACTATAGGGTCCGATCGGCGACGGCGCATCGGACGAAACGACGGATCGATGGTTCACGGGAACGGGCGTTCTGCGCGCGCGTCGCCAACCCATAGCGCATGAACGGATTCGATTCGCTCGAACGCGACTTCGCATCGGTCGGTCGTTGGATCGCCGAGTATTATGCTAACCCCGAAGAGTATCGCGTCCTTCCTGCGGTGCGCCCCGGCGATGTGACGGCACGGTTGCCCGAGCGCCCGCCGGAGCACGGCGAATCGTTCGAGCGTATCTTCCACGATTTTAAAGAAATCATCGTCCCCGCGACGACACACTGGAATCATCCGCGCTTTTTCGCCTATTTCGCGACCAGCGCCGAACCCAGCGCCGTCGCAGCCGAAGCGCTAGCCGCCACGCTCGACGTGAAAGCGATGCTGTGGCGCACGTCGCCCGCTGCCACCGAACTCGAACAGGTAACGATGCGATGGCTGGCCGATCTGCTCGGACTGCCGGCCGATTGGACGGGCATTATCTACGACACGGCGTCGATTGCCGGCTTCACCGCGCTGGCGGCCGCCCGTGAGGCGCTCGGCCTCGACGTGCGCCGGCTGGGTATGACCGGACGCGACCTGCCGCGATTGCGCGTGTATATCAGCGATCAAACGCATTCGCACGTCGAGAAAGCCGCAATCGCGCTGGGAATCGGCCAAGATAACGTCGTGCAAATTCCGTCGGACGCAAATTTTTCGATGGATGCTCGCGAACTCGAACGGCGAATTGCGGCCGACATCGCCGCGGGAATGCGGCCGCTCGCAATCGTTGCAACCGCCGGTACGACGTCGACCACATCGTTCGATCCGCTCGACGACATCGCCGATATCGCGGAGCGCTTTGGAATTTGGTTGCACGCCGACGCGGCGTACGCCGGTAACGCCGGTGCGGTTCCCGAGTTGCGAGGGCTATTACGCGGTGCCGAACGCGCCGACTCGTTCGTGGTTAATCCGCACAAATGGCTCTTCGTTCCGATGGATTTGTCGGTGTTGTTCGTCAAGGACGAGTCGATGGTGCGGCAAGCGTTTAGCTTGGTTCCGGAATATCTCACGACGCCGGAGACGGACGTCGTGAACTACATGGATTATGGATTGCAGCTAGGACGGCGGTTTCGTGCGCTCAAACTGTGGTTCGTGCTACGTCGCCTCGGGGTCGAAGGCATTCGCGCCTTGTTGCGCGAGCACGTCGCGTTGGCGCAGCAATTCGCTGCTCGGATCGAAGCGAGCGACGATTGGGAGTTGCTCGCCCCGCATCCACTATCGGTCGTCTGTTTTCGCTATTGCGGCACACCCGAGAACGAGCGTAACGCGTTCAACGAGCGAGTATTAGATGCCGTGAATGCCAGCGGTGAAGGATTTATCTCACATACGAAGTTGCGAGGGCGGTACGCGATCCGCGTTGCGATCGGCAACTTGCGTACCACGCGCGACGACGTCGAGCGGTTGTGGGGCCGGTTGCAGACGGCCGCGCGCGAACTTCGCGCCAATCAGTAGAGGCGCAAGTAGCGTTCGCGCTCCCACGGGTGCACGGCGCGGCGATAGCGTTCGTATTCGGCAAGTTTTGCCTCTCGAAACGCGTGGTAGATGTGATCGCCGAGCGCGGCTCGCACCACCGGATCGCGATCCAGCTCGTCGATCGCCTGTCGCAGCGATTTCGGAAGAATCCCGATGCCGAATTCGCGGCGTTTGCGTTCGTCAAGATCGTAGGTCGAACCCGAAAACGGCGGTCCGGCCAGCGTTCGTTGCCGGATACCGTCGGCGGCCGCCCCGATCAGCACCGCCAACGCGAGATACGGATTGCAGGCTGGATCGGGGCTGCGCATCTCGACGCGTGGTGGGCTCTGGCCAGGCGGCACCCGGACCATCGCGTTTGCGCTGCGCTCCGACCAGACGGTATAGATGGGCGCGTCCCACGCTGCGACCAATCGCTTGTACGAGTTAACGGTCGGATTGCAGACTGCCGTCGCCGCCGGCGCGTGCGCCAATAAACCGCCCACGACGTGCGACGCGGAGTCTGCGTCGAATCGATCGTCGAGACGGAAGTCGACGTGCAGGCCGTTGCCGGCGCGATCTTCGAGCGGCTTGGGCATAAACGTTGCATCGAGTCCGAAGCCGGCCGCGACGTGTTTGGCGACCGTTCGCAACGTCATGACGTGATCGGCTGTCGCAAGCGGGTCGTCGTGGCGGAGATCGATCTCGTGTTGCCCGGGGGCGTGCTCGTGATGCGCCGACGCGACCGGCACGCCCATCGCACCGAGTGCGGCGACGATCGCGTTGCGTGCGTCTTCGCCGCGATCGTTGGGCAAGAAATCGAAGTACGAACCGACGTCGACCGTTGCGGTCGAGGCTTCGTCGTCGGCGCGATGCGCGAACAAGAAGAACTCGGCTTCGACTCCGGCACGGACGCTCGCCAAACTTCCCGACGCTTCGAGCGCGCGCCGAAGCGTGGTGCGCGGGCAGCCTTCGAAGGGCGTTCCGTCCGGCATCGCGATGTCGCAGATCAACCGTGCTTCGCGCCCTTCGCCGCTCGACCACGGGTAGATCGCGAAGGTCGCCGGATCGGGCCGCAGTTGCATATCCAGCTCTTCGCCGCGCACGAATCCGTCGATCGACCCGCCGTCGAACGTAACGCGGCCGGCGAGCGCGTCGTCGAGTTCTGAAACGGGAATCGATACGTTCTTACTGACGCCGAGAATGTCGGCGAACGCGAGGCGAACGAACCGCACGTTTTGTTCGGTGGCAAGTTTGAGCACGTCGCGCTTGCCGGCGGGGCGGCGGCGTTCAGGCGGTGTGGAGTGCATCGATCGCCATCGCTACGCGGAATGCCAGTTGGTCATGGTGGTTCTCCAGAGACAGAGCGCAGATCTCGGCGATCTGCCGTAATCGATAGAGGACGGTGTGACGGTGAACGTCGAGCTTGCCGGCCGCGACCTTGAGATTTTCGCCGGTTTCGAAGTAGACGCGCAGCGTGCGTTCGAGTTCGGTTTGATGCGATTCGTCGTAGGCGCGCAACGGCCCGAGGATCCGCTTTGCGAAGTCGTGCAGCGTGGAGACATCCCCGAAGTACAACACCGGATAGGCGCCGAGGGCATCGTAGGCCGCCACGCGTGGCTCGGCAAAGACGCGCCGCGCGATGGCGAGCGCTGCGCGTGCGCGGCCGGCGCTCTCGCGCAGGCGCATTGGCGGCTCGACCGTTCCGACGCCGCCCCATAGCGGCAACGGCGGCTGACGGCGCGCGCAGTTTCGCGCGAGGAGTTCGGCGTTCGCTCGAACGTTGCTGGCATCGATCTCGCGTTCGGTTGGAACGAACACGATCGACGTTCCAGCGTCCTCGATGGCTCCGATCGACGGGTCTTCCAGGTGAAAGGCTCCGGCGATCGCATCGCGCGCCACGCGACGATCGTCGGCCGGCGTTGCGGGGTCGGGTTCGAACGCGACGGCGGTGTAGGCGTTTCGCAACGTGACGCCGCATGCGCTCGCGTCATCGCGGGCGGACGGCGCGTCGCGATAGTCTCCCGCGCACAAGCGTTCCCAGAACTCGCTTCGCCGTGTGCGATCGTTCGAACGCCGTAATTGCGTCGCAAATGCCGCCGCCGCGACGCGCATCGACAGGTCGAGACCGGCCGCGTCGTCATTCGTGCTAGAGCGAAGCACGATCAGCCAGCCGGCCGGATCGGCGTCGCTGCCGATGGCGACTTTCAGTCGGTGCGCGTCATCGTGCGAACCGTTGGTAATGGTTGCAATGCTCCGGTGGTGCTCGTCCTCGACGACGATGCCGCAGTCGATGCGCTTGGCGAACTCACCGGCCATCGACGCGATGCCGGAATGACTCGCCTGCGCCATCGCCTCGGCCAGCTCGACTAGTCGACGGGCGGAATCGCCGGCCTGCATTTAATGCGACCCAAGCAATCTTGGAAAAAATTGTCCGGCCACATACAGCACGGATAACGATCCGACGACCACGACGGTGGTCCAGGCGATCGCGTTGGCCACCGGCGAGTTGGTGTGGCGCCCCATGATGTGCGTGCGGTTGATGATGATGAGCATCAAGACGAGCTCGGCCGGGAGCACGATGCCTTGCAGTACTTGGGCGAACAGCACCAACTGCAGTAACGGCAAATTCGGGATCAGTACGATGGCCGCGCCTGCGACCAGACCGGCCGCGAACAGTGAGAAGAAGACCGGCGCCTGTTCGAACGTGCGATCGATCGCAGCTTCGAATCCCAGGGCTTCACAAATAATGTACGACGTGGAGAGTGGAAGTACGGCGGCGGTAAATACGCCTGCATTCAAAATGCCGAGCGCGAAGATGACGGCGGCAGATTCACCGGCGAGCGGCTTGAGCGCCGCAGCGAAGTCCGACACGGTATTCGCGACGATGTGCGCGCCGTGCTGGTTCGCGAGATAGATCGTGGCAGCATTGGCGATGATCATGAAGCCGGCCAGGACGATCGCTAGGACCGAGCCGTTCACGACGTCGATCCGAGCGGCCGTCAGCTGGTTGGCGCGCCTACCTTTTTCGACGACCGCCGACTGTAGGAAGAACTGCATGTACGGGGAGATGGTGGTCCCGATTAACCCCACGACGGCCGCAATCCAACCGACCGTACGAAACGGAAACGACGGAACCAACGCTCCGTGGGCGACCTCGTGCCAGTTGGGATGTGCCATCACCGCCGACCCGATATACGTCAGATAGATCAAGGATAAAACGACGAACGTTCGCTCGACGATTTTGTTGTCGAAGCGCAATACGAAGAGAAACACGACGATCAGTGCGACCGGGACCGCCAGATACTTCGATATACCGAAGATCTGGGCCGCTGCGGCGATGCCGGCGAATTCGGTACTCGTCAACAGCGTGTTGATGAAGAAGAGCAGCAACATCGCGATGAAGGAAATGCGAACGCCAAAGTTCTCGCGCACGAGTGCAGCGAGGCCTTTGCCGGTGACCGTCCCCATGCGCGTCGCCATCTCTTGCACGACGATCAGCGCGATCGCCAGCGGAATCATCACCCACAGCAGCGAGTATCCGAATTGCGCACCGGCTTGTGAATATTGCAGAATGCCGCCGACGTCGTTGCCGGCCGAGGCCGTGATGAAACCCGGACCTAAAATCGCCGCGAAGATCATCAGCGATTTTAGGAGCGAACGTTTGCGTGGCCGAGGGCCGGACGCGGCCGTTTCAGGTACCGGAGCTGACACCGGTTGAAACCGAATGGTGGCGTGCGGTGAAGCGCGGCAGCTTCTTGGCGACGTCGCCTGGCATGATCGCGTCGATGGCGTCGTCGACCGTCACGATTCCGATCATCGTGCCGTCGTCGCGCAGTACAGGAACGGCCAACAGGTCGTAGCGGGCGATCGTCGCGGCCACTTCGACGGCCGGCGTATCGGCCGCGACGCTGACGACGTCGGTATTCATGACGCGGTCGATAAAGGCCGTCGGCAACGCCAGCAGCAGGGTGCGCAGCGAGATCGTTCCCATCAGGTGGTCGTTCTTGTCGAGCACGTAAAGATAGTAAATGAACTCCGTCGCCGGAGCGATTTCCCGAATCTTGCGGATGGTCGCTTCGGTGGTGCGGTGCGGGTAAATCCAAACGAAGTCGGTGGTCATGAGACCGCCGGCCGTATCTTCATCGTACTTGACGAGTTCGCGCAGCTCACCGGCGGTGTAATCGTTCATCTCCGCCAGCAGCTCGGATTGCCGTTCCGCGGGCAGCTCGCCGAGAAGATCGGCGGCATCGTCGGCATCCATCTCTTCGATGATGTCGGCGGCACGCTCGGTACCGATATCGCCGATGATCGTCTTTTGCTTCTCGACGTCGAGATGTTCGAACGCGTCGGCGGCAGTCTCGTCGTCGAGCTGTCCTACGACCGCGGCGGCTTCGCGCGCCGAAAGTTCGCTGATGATTTCGGCCAGTTCCGACGGATGCAGCCGGGCGAGCCGGTTTTGCGTCACCGAAAGCCGCACGTTGGCCGGATTCGCTTCGCGGATGGGTGAGACCGCACTCCACGCGATCATCGAATTCGGCATCCCTGGCGCGTTAACCGGCGTTACTCGCCGTCCGAGCGAGCGCAGCCCCAATCGCCGCAGCAGTCCACCGACGCCGACATCGGCAGCCAACACGCGCAAACGGCCGCCGGTATCGGCGACCTCGATGTCGTTGATGCGCACGACCTTACGGCCGTTCACGTCGACGATCTGCTTATCGAGCAGGTCGGCAACCAGATAGAGGCGCTCGTCGTCGCTGGGCGCGGCTTTGTCGGGTGTGACGGTCAACGCCACCGTTCCGTTTCGGTCGACGTCGGCCACGGTGTCCATCGGTGCAAAGCGCAAACCGCGCGCAGTTTTAATCACCAATCCGTCGATCGGCGGAAAAGCGTCGTCCGGACTAGTGATGAGAAAATCGGCAACTTTGCCGATCGTTAAATCATTGACGGTCGCTCGCCGACCGACCAAATCAGAGATAAATCCCTGCGTGAACGCCATTTCGCACCCCATTCGCACCGAGCTTTGACACCACGCACCGTCGAAACCGAAGCCCGAAGGCTTTGCCGGTCGTAGCCGCGTTAGACATCGCCTTGTATCGGCGTAGTCTGGTCCACCCACTTGGCGTCTCTCGACGTTTCGGGGCAGCGGCGTGTAGTTGCGTGGACGCCTCACCTAGCGAGGTAACTCGACCCCAGTATACCCCGGAAAGCACGAGCGCCCTTCGCCTTCGAGCGGAAGCGGAGCGTTCGCGTCCAACCGGTCGAAGATGCCGGTCGATCCTCTCGACGTCGCGATCACTGCAGCGCGCGAAGCCGGGGCTCTCCTCTCGCGTCATGCTCGCGACCCGGGAATGGTGAGCGAGAAAGGGCGACGGGGCGACCTGGTGACCGACGCCGACCGCGCCGCCGAGTCCGCGGTTCTCCAACGGTTGTGTCGCTCGTTTCCGAACGCCGCCGTTTTAGCCGAAGAGAGTGGATCGCGAGCGGGCAGCTCGGGAGAGCGCTGGATCGTCGATCCGCTGGACGGAACGACCAACTTCGCGCACGGATATCCGCTGTATTGCGTGTCGATCGGCTACGAGCGCGATGGAGAACTCCTTGCGGGCGTCATCTATGCGCCGGCCATCGACGAGTGTTTTACGGCTCGTCGTGGCGAGGGCGCACGATTGAACGGAGCGCCGATCCAGGTTTCGACCGTCCAACGTCTTGGCGACGCGATGGTTTGCACCGGCTTCCAGCCATCCGATTATGCACGCAACGGCAAATGGTTCGCGGCGATGTCGGATCGCGCGCAAGCGGTTCGGCGCGACGGAAGCGCGGCGTTGGATCTGGCGTTCGTCGCCTCCGGCCGGTTCGATGGCTTTTGGGAGTTCGATCTCAAACCATGGGACGTCGCCGCAGGGACGCTGCTGATTCGCGAGGCCGGCGGCACGGTGTCACAAACCAACGGAGAACGCGCTCGCCTAGACGCGCCGTCGATCCTGGCGACCAACCGCCGGATACACGGCGAGATCGCGACCGTGTTTAGCTCTTCTGACTGACGATCAGCGAAGCGTACTCGCGGCTGGATTCGGTCGGCATGCGCTTGAGAGAGGGATCGGTATCGAGATCGATGTGATATAAACCGAAGTCGCTGCCGTCGTCGAACGGCAAACCCCACTCTCGGTTCGACGTGATGCTCCAGCAGAGATACGCTTCAACCGGCGCGCCGCGTTCGACCGATCGTCGCACTTGTTCGACGTGCGCGCGGAGATAGTCGGCGCGACTGAAGCCCGCCGCGCGGGCGACGCATCCGTTTTCGATGATGAAAATCGGCTTGCCCGGAAAGTCGCGTGTGGCCTGGGTGAGAATTGAATCGAGTGCGCTCGGCCATACCGGCGCGTTCGCATATTGAAAATCCGCCGCAGCACTGAGGCGGTGCAGTTGCGACGGCCAAATAGACGGCACGCCCCAATAATAATCCAGGCCGACAAAATCGAGCGTGCCGACACATTCTGGTGGACACAGAAAGCCGGGCAGCTTGCCGGCCATACCCAGGTTCCACCAATTCGTTCCGAGGAGCGTTCCGAAGATGGCGATGCTCTTGCGAAACGCAAAGATCGTATGGACCCACGAGCGCGTCGCTTGCAGCCGCTGGGCGCCCCCGACTTCGACGAACCGCACGCGATCCGGATCTCCGAAAATACGCTTCGCGATGGCGCGCGCGACCTGCGGTTCCAATCCGCTATACCGTTCCGAGGGCTTCGTCGCCGACTTGACCAGTTCGCATAAGCCGGGAACGCCCGGATGTACGCCGACGCGCAGCACGCCGCGCTTGCGAATCCGTTCGATCGACCGGTCCATGTCGGGTACGGCCACGTTCGAAGCATCTGCGCGTGCGTCGCCATCGCCCAGGTGTGCGATCGTTTTCCGATTGCGCGCGTTCGGGATATCCGAACGTTGCGCTCGCAGATCGCGAATCGCTCGGTCCGCGATGTTGAGCAGCGTTCGGCTTCCGAGCGCCATCGCGACGGCGAAATACTGCTCGGAACTGGGCAACCGGGTCGACGAAAAGCCGCCATCCACGAACGCCCGTAGCATCGCTTCGTCGTCGAAAACAGCGTCGACCGTTTCCGCACGGAGCGCTGCGACCGCCGCTTCCATCGATTCGAAATAGCAGACGGTCGCAGCCGGAAACCAGCCGCCGACGATGTCGGCCGTCAGCGTCTGCGAAACGACGCCGACGTTCGCGCGCCAGGTTTGCGTGTCGGGTAGCGAGAGCGTTGCCGCGTGCAGCGCCGCGAGATGCGTGCAAAAGTACGGCTCCGAGAAGAACGCGTGCTGCTCTCGCTGCCGGGTTAGCGTCAACTGGGCGATCGAGCAATCCACTCGTCCGCCTTCGGCAATCGCGGACTGCGCGATGCGCGCCGCTTGGCGCTTGGCGTCGTTGGGCGAACGGAGGTGCGTGGCGTTGCGGTCGACCCAACGCTGCAACCATTGCGGCAATCCCAACACCAGCGGATTCGTGCCGACGCGTGCGGTTGGGCGGATCGCGCGAATCGCATCGCGCGCCTTGGCGTGTGCGCGAAACAGGTTCGGAATAAGGATCAAGACGTCGTCCATCTGTTCGTCGCCGGTTTGATACGGCGGCTGTCCGGGCGGCATCGCGTAGGCGGGCATCCAGAAACCTTTGATCCAGCCGTACACCAGCTGGTTCGGCTCGTTGAGCGTTACGTAGTCGTCGATCAGGTCGCCGAGGCGTTGCGCGACCTCGGTCGCAAAGGCCGTAACACGGTTGGGAAACTCCGCGTCGAGCGGTCCCGCGCCTCCGCCGGCGGCTTGCACGTGCAACGGCCACGTATTGTGGACGAGCGTGACGATGGCCGACATTCCGGCTGCGCGAATCGATTGCAACACGTCGCGGTAATGTGCGAACGATTCGTCATTCCAAACGCCGGGCTGCGGTTCGAGCCGCGCCCACGACAGGGAAAGTCGAAATGCCGTGCAGCCGAGGCTTTTCGCGAGCTCGACATCTTCGCCGTAGCGATTCCAGAAATCGGTGGCTTTACCGCGAGGCACTAACGCTCGCACGCGTTCCCACACGTCCCGCACGTCGTCGTTTCCGTCGTAGGCTTCGCACTGATGGTCTGCGGTTGCGACTCCGAACCGTAGCATCGACACGCCCTACACCGCTAGGCGCGGCCGGCGCGCCCACTCGCCGTCGCGGAGTTTGATCTGGGTCCAGACCGCGCGTACTACCCACGCTGCGATCCAGCCGAGCGGAATCGCGTACAACCCGATATGCAACCGTTCGATACCGAACCAGGCAAACGGAATGACCAAAGCGCTACACGCCAAACCGATCGCCATAGAAAACTGCGTATCGCCGGCAGCTCTGATCGGCGCGAGAGAAACCATGGCCCATCCTTTGAGCGGAAGCGTGATCATATGTAACGCTAGCGGCAGTGCGGCAATGCTTGCCACGGTCGCGTTCAAGGTGAACGCGAATGCCAACGGCCACGCGAACGCTGCGGCGATCGCTCCGCCCGCAAAACCGAGCACCGTCGCGAACCGTTGGGCACGCAACAGGAACCAACGCGCGCCATCGGGATCGCCGGCGCCGAGGCGTTGTCCGATGACCGTTTGTGCCGCTTGCTGCAGCGGTAACGGCAATGCCAAGGTCAAGTCAGATACGACGTTTAGAGCGCGGAATGCGGAAACGATCGTGGGCCCGAGCGGCGCCAACATCGCGACGATGACGACGTCCGGGAGCATCACGCCGACTAAGAAGATCGATTCGGGTAATCCGATGCGCGCGCAACGCAACGCCTCCGAAACCGAAATGCGAGCGCGAGCGAATATTTTGTATGAAGGTTTGGCCGCAACATAGACGACCGCGCAGATCATTCCGACCGTTTCCGACAGCAGCGAGGATACCCCCGCTCCGACGATGCCGTATGGGTGATGCGTCCACCAACCCAGCGCGAGCACCAGAACCAAGGGAATGTGGACGAGATTGATCGTCAAGAGCACCAGCACGCCCAGAATGCGGTTTCCGGCCGCGGACAATCCGACGATCGAGGTGCCCGAAATCGCGATCGGTATGATCGACGCGCAGCGTAGCATCAAGTAGGTCGCGCTCGCGTCTGCGCTGGGCAGATGCCCGACCAGCAAATGGATCACCGGTTGCGCGCCCACGAACGCTAACAATAGGTAACCGGTGCCGCAGAGCAACGGGATCAATGCACCGGACCGCACCGTCAACGCGAATCCATCGATATCGCCGGCACCGATGCGTTGCGCGGCGACGATCGCCGTGCCGCTCAACAATCCGAACACCGAGAAGACGATCACCAGAAACGTGACGTTTGCTGCCGTAGCGCCGGCGAGTGCGACGGCACCTAAGCTACCGATCACGATCGTGTCGACGATGCCCAAAAGTTGATCGCCGACCAATTGGGCGGCAACGGGCAACGAAAGGCGCCGGAAAGCGGCGCCGGGGTTACGATGATCGACGATCACGGCACACGTGCGACCGCGCTACGGCCGCGAAAGTTTCAGCGCAGGTCGTCGAGCGTTTCGAAAAAGTCGTCGATTTCTGCGTCGGTCGTGTAGAAGTGCGGACTGACGCGGATCCCGCAACCAGGCCGGTAATCGACGAAGACGCGTCGCTCGATGAGGGCGCGGCAGACTCGTTCGGAATCGTCGAAATCGATGCCGATCCATCCGGTGCGGCGCTCCGGCTCGAGCGGCGTGTTGACGCGCAAGCCGCGCTCGAGCGCCATGCCGGCTAGCATCGTCGTCAGTCGTACGTTGTGTTCCCGAATCCGTGCCACTCCGACTCGGTGAATGAGGTCGTGTCCGGCTTTGGCGGCCACGTACCCTGGAATCGTCGGCGTTCCGTTGCCGAAGCGGTACATCGTCGGCGCGTAGTCGATCGGAGCGGGTTCGAATGCAAACGGCCGCGCGTGTGCCATCCAGCCGGTCACGGCCGGACGAAAGCGGTCCAGCAGGGCGGGTTTGACGTACAGCCATCCACAGCCGGGGCCGCCGCACAACCACTTATGCGAACCACCGGTGACGATGTCGAGATCCCATTCGGTGGCGTCGTACGGATAGATGCCGGTCGTTTGATACGCGTCGACGCACAAGAGCGCGCCGACCTCGCGACACCGGCGCTGAATTGTTCGAACGTCGGCAATCGCCCCCGAAACGTAGTACGCGTGCGACAGCACCGCGATTGCGGTGCGCTCGGTGATCGCATCGACGATGCGTTCGGTTGGAATGGTGCGGCCGTCGGACGAGTCGACCGTCTTGATGACGGCGCCGAACCGTTTCCACTCGCTCCATACGTAGGTGAGCGACGGAAATTGCAGCGATTCGTACAGCACTTCGTTGCGTTCGCCTTGCAGCGGAATGCAGGTCGCGAGCGCGGCTTGAAACGACGAAACGTTCGGGCCCAAAAAGACGCTGCCGTCCGGCGCACCGATCAGCCTGCCGATTCCGTCGGCGGTCTCTGCGATGCGTGGAAGCCACTTTTCCCAGGCTTCGGGGCCTTCTGCGGCCCACTCGTTCCAATACGATTCGAGCGCCGCTTTCGCGCCTAGCGGTGCAGCGCCCATCGAGTGGCTGACAAGATACGTCGAATCGTCGAGGATCGGGAAATGCTCGCGTTCGAGCGCTTTGGTAACTGTCGTCGTCATCGCGTTCCTTAAGCGTACGCCGGCGAACCGCCGAGCGTCGTGCGAACTTCCCATAGTTCGGGAAATAGTTTGGTCTCGAGCGTTCGAGTCAGGTAGGCCGCTCCCGACGAACCCCCGGTACCCGTCTTCGCCCCGATCATACGCTCGACCATTCGAACGTGGCGGCCTCGCCACAGCAACAGCCGCTCGTCGAACTCGATCAATTCCTCAAGAAAAAGATACAGATCGTAATACTGGTCTTCGCGCGTGTAAATCGTATGGAACGTTTCGAGCAGCCGGTCGTGCGTATCGACGGCGAAGCCGCGACGTCGTAAGAGGCTTTTCGCGCGATCGTAGAGCGTCGGTTCGGCCATCCGCCGCTCCAGTCGCTCCCGCTGCTCCGGATCGAGTTCGATCTGGCTTAAAATGTTGGGACGTTGCAATCCGCTCGCGAACTCGATCTCTCGAAACTGAACCGATTGAAAGCCGCTGGCCGGATTGAGGTTATCGCGAAATTGGTTGAACTCTTGCGGGGTCATCGTTTCGAGCACATCGATTTGTTGTTCCAACAGCCGCTGGATCGCGTCGATGCGGCGGAAGCGCTTGGACGTGCGCAATAAATCGTCCGCGTCGATCGATCGCATTGCGGCGTCGAGCTCGTGTAAGATCTGTTTGAACCAGAGTTCGTACACTTGATGGATAACGATGAACAACAACTCGTCATGGTGTGCCGGCTCTGATAGCGGCCGCTGCAACCCCAGCAACGGGCCGACCTGAAGATACGAGCCGTACGACAGGCGTGGGTCGGAATCGCTCACTTATTTCACCGTAATGTTGAAGGTGACGGTTTGCTTCGACGGGTCGTTCGGCACCCATGACCGCGCGTAGATCAGCGTCACGACGGTCGACCCGCTGCGATTCGCGTGATAGATAAATATCTGCTGTCCGCCCGCGCCGGGAAGCGACTGAAACGGCTCTTCGTAGACGTTGCCCTCGTAGGCGATGATGGTGCCGTCCGCCGTCGTTTGCGTCCATTGGTAGCCGGTCGTGGCGTTGGACGGCATCGCAAGGAAGAACTCTTCACCGGCGCTGACGTTCACGGGTGCCGTAGGATCGATGAAGACCGGCGTATGCGGCGCCAGGGCGACGGCCGGAGACGAGCATGCCAAAAACAACAGTGCCGCGGCGCCCGCGCGCAAGATCGATGTAATCGCCATGGTACCTCCGTTGCTGAAAATCCAGCCTTACGGGTACGCTGTCGCATCTCCTCGAAGCCGCCGCGGTCATGATTTCCAAGCGCTTACGCGGCATCGTATTCGCGATAGCCGTCGCCGCCGGATGTTCGGGCGGCCATCATGGGACTCAATCGGGCGCGGGCGAGCCGTCACCGGCCCCCACCGATCCGGTCGACTTTCCGATGTTCGATGGCGCCGCCATCCTGTCGGCGCGCCAATGGCACACTACCATTACCAAACGTCCCGGCGTCGGCGATAACGCGATCTTCACGCAAGGGGCCGGAACCTACGACGGTCACGACGTCGTGGCGGGAACGCAAGCCTTCATGCCGACGCTCGAAGCCTGGCTTGGCGATCTCAACGCGCATCCTCCCGGCGGATACCACAACGCGCTGGCGGGAAACACCGTCGAAGCGGTTCGCTCGCATACGCGCGACCTCGGCGTCGACTTCCAAGTGTTCGAACGCGTCGAAAACGGAAAACAGCACGGAATTGTCGTGCTGGCCGTCGATCCCGAGACGCTCGACGCAAAAGCGGGCCCGATGCTGGGCATGGTGGGGAAGTTCAAGTTGCTGCCGCAGTCGCTCCGTGACCCGATCGATCAGCAAGCGAAACGGCAGACCGGGTTTACGATATCAGAAGCGACCGATCCTAACACGCCGATCGGTGCGGCCGTTAACGCCTTATCGCTGCTCCGGGATTTCGGCGGCCGCGGCATCGTGATCATCGACGCGGTAAAACAGTAACTTCTGGAATTTGCTTCTTTGCGAGGGTCGCTCGTTCGAACGCGACGAGCGTAGCGCGCATCGAACCAGGAAGCGCTCCGCGAACGCGCCCGTCGCTTCCAATGACACGATGCGCCGGTATGAAAAGATCGAGCGGTGCAGCGCTCATTGCGGCCGCGACGCCGCGATGCGCTGCCGGCCGCGCGATCGCACGCGCGACGTCGGCATACGAAACGAATTCGCCGACCTCGAGTTCGGAAACGCAGGCCCACGCGTCGCACTGTAACGCGGTTCCGTTGAGCAGCAACGGGAGGTCGAAGCGCCGCACGGCGCCGCGAAAATACGCCCGCAGCTGGTCCGCGGCCTCGCGAAGCAGCGGGTCGCTCGACCGGTGCAGAGGATGACTTAAGGCAACGAAATCACTTTCGACGATCCGTTCGCCGTCGCCGCGCACGCGTAAAACGCGATTCCAGGGCGTCCGGAGGCAAAACTCCATAGGGGCCTCGCCCGCCGGTATGCAAGACTTGATCGAGACTGGAACGCTCGCTCGTCTCGGCACGTTACTAGAAATAGCGACCCATACTGCAGAACCCTTCGGAGGTCCCGATGCACCGCTTCTCCGTTCGCATGCTCGCGCTGGCTGGGATAATCGCATTAGCAGCGTGTCAAGGCGGTGGCGGCATCGTTCCACAGGCGTCCGGCGCCGGATTCGCGGCAAGCGGTAGCGGTGAGATCCCGCTGCTTCGGCCGGATGCGGTCAATCGCGTCTGCCCGCCCGTGCAGGGAGTCGGCCAAATGCGCTGTTTTGCGCTGGAACGCTCGGACTTGCGTGCCAACGACTTGAACCCCAACACGACGCACGCAGGGTACGGGCCGAAGGATCTGATCGCAGCTTACGCATTGCCTACCGGCCACCCGACGCTGATCGCGATCGTGGATGCCTACGGCTATCCGAACGCATCGGCCGATCTCGCTGCCTACCGTTCGTACTACAAAGAATCTGCCTGCACCACGAACAGCAGTTGTCTGAAGATTCGCAACCAAACCGGCGGCACGAAACTGCCGCCTGCGAATGTAAGTTGGTCGGGAGAACAAGCGCTCGATCTCGACATGGCATCGGCGATGTGCGCGGCCTGTCACCTTTTGTTGATCGAAGCCAATGACAACTCGACGTCAAACTTGTACGCTGCGGTCGGCGAAGCCGTCAAGCTCGGTGCAATCGTTATTAGCAACTCATACGGTGTAAGCGAATATAAGTCGTGCAGCGGTGGCGGACAGGGGTCAAACCCGACGTTCTCTACTGCGGGGCACGTGTTCGTCGCGGCTGCCGGCGACGAGGGCGGCGGCCTCGGTGACTGCGGCGGACCGCAGCAACCGTGCTCGCTATCGACGGTCGTGTGTGTGGGCGGCACGCTGCTCAAACACGCCGATAATAACCGCGGTTGGAGCGAGACCGTGTGGAACGAGCTTGCCGACAACGAGTGCAGCGGAAGCTGCGGTGGAACCGGCAGCGGCTGCAGCACCATCGTGAAAAAGCCGTCCTGGGAAACCGACGGACAGTGTAAGTACCGGTCCGAGGCCGACGTCGCTGCCGAAGCGTCCGTTTTGACGCCGGTCGCGGTCTACTTTAGCGGATACGGCGGATGGACGGCGTTCGGCGGAACCAGTGCATCGACGCCGATTATCGCGGGAATTTTCGCACGCGCCGGCAACGGCAAGTCGATTAACGCGCCGCAGCACGTCTGGCAGAACAAAACGCACTTATACGACATCACGAGCGGCAATAATCTGTACGCGCCGGTGACCGGAAGCTGCGCGTCGTCAGTCGGATACATTTGCCAAGCCGCCGTCGGCTACGATGGGCCGACGGGCCTCGGATCGCCGAACGGCCTGGGAGCATTTTAGATGCGCGCATCGACGATGGCCTACATCGCGGCAGCAATCGGCGTGGCCTGTGCCGCAACCGCGGCTGCCGTTATCGCCGCTACGCCGGCGCCCACGGACCAAGCGACGATCCTCAACTCCGGATCGACGAATACGCTTGGCTTCAAGATAACGGTAGAATCGGGCGGCCGTGCGTCGTCCGTCATGCAAAATCGCGCGGGCATCGTACAAAGCAGCGTCCATACGTTCGTTCTGACGTCAAAGCAGGCGGCCCAGTTTTTCACCGACCTGAAGGCCGCTAAGGCGGCACCGAGCACCGAAGGAGCCTGCATGAAGAGCGCTTCGTTCGGCTCCTCGACGCACGTCACATGGCAAGACTGGACCTCACCCGATCTCCAATGTCCCAGCGAAAACGCGGCAATCAAAACCCTTACCGCCGACGTTTCAACCATACGAACCGCCGCCGGAATCAGCACGTTTCCACTTATCCATCGTTCGGCTACAGATGGCCCGCTGCACGCCGGCTCACCGCCCCCTCCGAAGTAGGTCAAACCTCGTGGCGATGAGAAGAAAGGGTCCCCTCCTCAAGAATACGTTGCTAAGGCTATAGAAAGGTCTCTTGTGAACCATTTCATTCAGCGGGCGATGCCAATTGCGGCTATGTTCGCAATCGCGGCGTGCAGCTCCAACGCTGGAACTTCTACGCTGCCATCCGGGAGCGGCGCGGGCGCCAGTTTGCCGGCCGGCGCGCATAGCACGCCGGTGTTCCCGATGACGAGCTACCACCCCGCATGCAGCGGCAGCCGCATCAACCAGGCTCAGTGCGACGCTCTCGTTGGACCGGCAGTCCGACCCGATGTCGCCGGTATCACCGCGCCCGAAATCCTCCAGGCGTACAACCTGAAGCCGACCGGCGGTAAGGGTCAGATCGTGGCGATCGTCGATGCGTATGATAATCCGAACGCGGCGAGCGACCTGGCTGCATACCGTTCGTACTTCAGTATTCCGGCCCCGACGTTTACGAAGTACAATCAGACGGGGCAGACGAGCAACTATCCGGCCGGCAACACCGGCTGGGCTCTTGAAGAAGATCTCGATATCGAAATGGTATCGGTCGGTTGCCCGGCGTGCACGATCTACTTGGTCGAGGCGAACTCGAACAGCTCGGCCGATCTTAGCGCAGCAGAAGCCGAAGCAGTCAAACTCGGTGCTACGGTCGTGAGCAACAGCTACGACGGCGGCGGAATGGTTCGCAGCGACTTCGATCAACCCGGCATCACGTATGTCGCCAGCGCGGGCGATGCGGGCTACGGAATCGCATACCCGGCGAGCTACGACTCGGTCGTTTCCGTCGGTGGAACGGTCCTATTGACGGCCAAAGGAAAGCGCGGCTACTCAGAGACGATCTGGCGCGACTCGGGTGCCGGCTGCTCCTCGGAACCGAAACCGACATGGCAAAAGGACCCTGGCTGTTCGAACCGCACGGCCAACGACGTTTCGGCCGTGGCGCAAGAAGTCGCTGAGTACGACACCTATAACGAAGGCGGCTGGTTTACCGTCGCCGGGACGAGCATCTCGTCACCGCTCATCGGCGGGATCTTCGGTGCAGCCGGAAATTCGACGAAGCAGAACGGCGGCAAGAAGCTGTGGACCAAAAAGGCCCAGAAGCACCTCTACCCTGTCTTAGCCGGAAGCGATGGCTCGTGTAACGGAAGCTATCTGTGCACGGCAGGTACGGGCCAATACGGCAACTACTCCGGCCCTGGCGGCTGGGGTTCACCGAACGGCTACAAGGCGTTCTAACGCCGGTCGTTATTCTGGAATAAACCAGGCGGGGCGGCACGTGCGACGTGTCGCCCCGTTAACTTTTCATAATTGGGGAAGTATACGAACATGACTGAACGACCGCCCAACGATCCCGAATCCCAAGTCGAAGAAGGCATCGACCAACTCCGCGACGGCGTCGTGGACGCCGATGCGACCGATATGATTTCCGGCGAACAACTCATCACGCAAGCCGAGACACTGCTCCCGCTGCTGACTGGCCGACAGTTGGAAGAGCCCGAGCAGAAGTAGGCGCCGGCAGTGCGCGCGGTCTTTGCGCGTGCGCTCGCGTGGCAGCGTTCGCGCGTTCCGTTTGCGATCGCGACGCTGGTCGGGCGGCGTGACGCCGCAGCGGCCGAAATCGGCACGTCGATGGCGATCGCGCTCGACGGAAGCATCGTCGGCAACGTCGGTGCGGGCTGCTATGAGTCGGATATCGTTGAGGCCGCTCGTGCGACCGCGGTCGACGGGAGGGTACGCGATCTAACGATCGACCTGAGCGGCGACGACCTGCTAACCGGCAGCAGCGGATGCGGCGGCTCCCTCGATATCAGCGTGTGGAAGCCGGATGAAGCATTTGCATCGTTTGCGCAACGCGCCGCCGAGGGCAGAGACGACGCCGATTTCGACGTACCCGATGGACGAAATGGAAGTAGGGGCGTGTTTCACCTACGCGTTTCGAAACGCCGGACGATCGTCGTCGTCGGGGCGACGGCATTGGCAAACGAACTCGCGGAGTTTGCGCGACGACTCGATTTTCGGACGCTCGCGATCGACCCCAGAGCCGCATTTGCGACGAGCGATCGCCTTCCGGCGGTCGATGAAATCATGGTCGCGTGGCCGGACGACGTACTGCCCATACTGCTCGGTGAGACGACACCGTTGGTGGTGCTGTCGCACGATCCGAAAATCGATTTGCCGGCGTTGCGTTGCGGTCTGCGCAGCAGTGCTCCGTACGTCGGATTACTGGGGAGCCGCCGCGCGCAACGTTCGCGTCGCGATGCGTTGCAAGAAGACGGCTTTGATGAAGCCGACATCGCCCGCATTTACGGGCCAGCCGGACTCGATCTCGGCGGCGTTACGATCGCCGAAACCGCACTTTCGATCGTCGCCGAAATCGTCGCGACGGCCCGCGGTGGAGGCGGCGGCACGTTAGCGGCTTCGCATCACCCGATTCACCGGCGCGAACCCGAATTAGCGAAGCGCATCTAGCCCGGCGAACACTTTCTGTGCCGCAACCCCGTTTGAACGACCATTTGTACGTCGATCGCGCTCTGGCGTTCGCCGGGCATGCGGAGCGATCGCCGTATAACGCCTCGTACGAACGTCCTTCGATGCTCGATCTCGTCGGCGATATTGCGGACAAAGATGTTATGGACGTTGGCTGCGGCGCCGGCACACTGTTGGCGCTTTTCGCGGAACGTAACCCTCGAACGCTGACCGGTATCGATGCAAGCCCGCAGCTTGCCGCCATCGCGGCGTCGCGCCTCGAGGGGCGCGCTCGCATTCGCGTGCACGATGTTCGCGAACCGTTCGAATTGGTCGAACGTAATGCAATCGACGTAATCGTTTGTTCCCTCGTGCTCGATTACGTCAAAGATTGGAAAGGCGGTCTTAGTAACTGCCGCTCGTTGTTACGGCCCGGTGGTTCGATGTTTTTCTCGGTAACGCACCCCAACGAAGCACCGCCAGGTATAGATTCGAACGAATGCGTCCTCGTAAAGGAACGTTGGCCATCGTTCGGGTTCGAGGTGTCGTGCTATTATCGCCCGTTGACCCAGATGCTTCAAGCGATCGCCGATGCAGGCTTCGTTCTTCGCCGGACCGCAGTGCCTCAGCCGGCTACGCACCTATTGTGGCGCGACCCGGGCCTGTTCTTACGGCTCAAGCGGCGGCCTCGCTTTCTCATGTTCGAAATCGGAAACCCGGTACCGACAGCGTAGCAAAACATCCGGTTGGGACGTTAGCAGAGCACCGAGGAAGCTGGGGGGCTTTATAGATGACGATCCTAATTCGAGTTTGCGCGCTCTTCTGCGGCGTTCTTACGCTTGCTGCGACCGCCGGCAACGATACGATGGCCCCGGTCTCGCAGTATCTCGTGGATGCGCGAGCTGAGGTGGCGCTCGCGCGAAGCGCCGCGCCGGTGTCGATTTCGCAGTACGCGACCATCATGGTTTTGGGAGCCCACGGTTACGCCGTCGCGCAGAAGGGCCGAAATGGCTTCGTTTGTATCGTCGAGCGAGGGTGGATGCAGCCGTTCGCAGCCCCAAACTTTTGGAGTACCGCGATGCGCGCGCCCACGTGTTACAACGCCGCCGCAGCGCGCACGGTGCTCGTATATACGTTCGAACGAACGAAGATGGCGGTAGCGGGCGCGAGCAAGTCGCAGATCCAAGCTCGTATCGTCGCGGAGATCGCCGATCACAGGTTACCGGTGCCGGCTCCCGGCTCGATGGCATACATGATGTCCAAATCGCAATACTTAAACGACGATGCAAAGGCTTGGTATTCGCACGTAATGATATTTTCGTCCGCGGCCGACAGCGCAAATGCCGGAGCGAGCTGGGGAGCCGATCGCCTTCTCTCCCCCATCGTTTTCGACGCACGCGATACGATGCCAGAACCGTGGACGTGCTTTTTTATTCCCGTCTCGCACTGGTCGGACGGAACGCGCGCGCCGCTCTATTCGGGTACCTAATGCTCGCGCATTAGCACTTCAGCGAGGCTTGCTTTCCCGGATAGATTTCCACGACGGCGGTGGCCGCACTAGGAGCGCTCTGCCCCTCGAGCAGTTTTCCAAAGCCGCCGAGTTTGCCGCCGTACGTACTCTTTCCAGCGCGCGAATAGCACGGAGTCAGGTTCTGTTTGAATCCGAAGGCGGAGGCCTGGCCGAACGCCGTATAAATTTGCTTTGGGACGATGCCGGCGCCGACAAGCGCGCCGCCCGCCGGTAGTGTCTGCCCGAACGACGTTGCGCCCGAGATGCTGAGCTGAATGTACAGGATCGGCGTTCCGCTGCCCAGGTTCGGCATATTGTTATAGTTGGTCGTGCTACTTGTAATCGTCACGTCGATGGACGGATTGAGGTTCGGGTAAGCGATCTTCCCACCGAACCCGCCGAAGGCCGGAACGCAAGCTCTGCCGCCCGCCGCTTGCAGTTGTTCTTCAACCGTCGCGTACTGTTTCGTTGTCTGTTGCCCTTTGCATGATGGGGGCGATGTCTTTGCCTCAGGCGTCGCGGGTTGCTCCGTCGAGCTCGTTACGGGCAGCGAGCTTTGTGTTTGTGGAGCGCAGCCTGCGAGCACCCCAACTGCACACCACGCGCTAACGAGGAGAGCCAACCTGTGTGTGGATCGCATGCAATACCTCCAAAAGATCGTTAGGGTGTCGCGACGGCCGTCTGCCTGCGTGTGATGAGAATGAGCACGATTGCGCCGAGTCCAAGAAATATCAGGATGAACGTAATGTTCATTCCGAGCGTAAAAAAGCGCTGCGGCGCGAAGGTCACGACGACGCCACCAGCCCCTGGATCGGGCACGAGCCAGCCGTTCGCGTAGCCGTTGACCATAATGTGCGCCAGAGGTGTGCCGTTCTGCTCAGCCGTCCAACGATCGTCGAACGCATCCGTCAATACCACCAGGTGAGAACTGGTCTGCAGCACGATGGCTCCGCCCCGTTGATCGATAACGTCGGTGTCGACGCTGCCCGTCGACCATTGCGCGGGCGGAGCCAAGCCGGCTGCGGCAACAATCAACGATTGCACCCCGACGTCTTGCGTGCGAGGGCGCGGGGGGATGCTGCAGTAACGCATACCGATCGTGTGCGTACCGGCAGTCAGCCGGGTCTGCGTTAGACTAATCAAGCGCTCCGACACGTCGGCAACCGAACGGCTAGGAGAGCACGGGCTCCACTTTCCTTCGACAGAAACTTGCAGCGACAGTGGGCGTTGATACTCTTGGACGTGAGCGAAAATGGCGTAATTGCCCGTACGCGCTACGCTGATGGCGGTGTATACCGGGGCCATCCCGGGCAATGCTTCAAACAATACGTGCGGCCGATCGCTGCCGAAATAGTATTGGTCCCAGCGATTCGTTGCGAGCGCCAGATAGCTAGCGTTCCTAGAATGCGATGGGTGGGTTACCCAGCGGACCGATCCCAGATACATCTGCTCGTCACGCGGCTGATCGTTGCGGGACACAAAACGAGCGACACGGATCGCGTTGCGTTCCGGGTAACCGACCCGCCCGAATATGGAGAAATTGAGCACGACGTCCTGCACTTTGCCGCTGAAATCGACCATAGCTTGGTAGTAGTTGCTGTCGTCGGGGGCAAAGAGCTGCACCCACACGCGGCGCGGGCCGCTCGAATACATGCGCATCGATATGCCGGTCGCCTTGGCCGGCATCTGCGAAAGCTTTACGGTTTCTACGTCGTTAACGCCACTCGGCACCGTTGTGACGAAGCCTTGACGTGAAGCCGAGACAAACTGGACGTTCGATTTCAGATCGCCTAACGGGATACCGGGCGCCGGGTTCGTACGGAACATCGACGACGGGTAGACCTCCAGCGAACGCTGGGTACTGTCGGCGGGAATCGCAGCTGGCCGTGCGCATGGCGCGGCGGCGTGCCCCAGCGCTAGTATGTCGTACGGACCCGCTTGCGGCGGTACGCCGAAAACGCAGTCGGGCGCGTACGCCCGCGTCACGGGGTCGGCGAAACTCCAGAGCGTGCGATCGCCCAAGGATTGCTCGAGCGATGCCACGCCGCTTCGCTGCAGCGCAGCTTCGAGGTACTGTCTGGAATTGTTGCCGGCGAGTCGTACGCCGGCGCCGGGTACGCCGATCTGATGGACGACGATGTGCTTGATCCCCGCCATCTGCAGTAACAGATGTTGCATCGATGGATCGGCCCCGTCGGGAATGAGTTCGTCGAGGGCTTTGAGCTCGGCCTGAGCGCCGTCGTACGGAGTCCACTTCGACCCCGCGGCCATCGTCATGCTAGGGAGAAATCGGACCTGGCTCTCGTCGCCGCTTTCGAAGTAGTAATCAAAAATCGCCCGGTGAAAATAAAAGCTGCCATCGTTTGGAACGAACAGCGTCCGGTACTGCGGATCCCACGTTCTGGAATCAATTTGTGCGACCTCGGCCTCACCCAAGGTCTCAGGAAAAGGCCCGAGCAGGCCGAAAAAATCGCTGTGAAACAGAAATCCTTGACTGTAGGCCAGCACGACCAAGGCACCGCCCGCGAGCGATCCGACAAAATATTTCGCGGGAATAACGCGTACCGAAAGAAACGCTAAAATTGGGAAGATCAGCGTAACGACGAACATGATGTGTTGCGGCGTTCGAAGGATGAGACTGTACGGCAGCAGCGCTTTGAAGACTGTCAGAATGAGCGGTCCGATGATCGGATTGCCGCCTAGCGGCAGGCATGCCGCCAATACAAATATCGCGCTCAGTACGATCAACAACGTGGAGCGGCGCGCAATCAACGCCGCGATCCAAAGCACTCCTAGAACGGCATAGGCTGCAAAAAACGCAACGGCACCAACGCTCGCGCGGCCGGAAGACCCCAATGCGCGCAGATAAAAATCGCCCGGGAAACCAATTGTCGTTAGCGTCAAAATCGGATTGGTAAACTGTTCGTACGTTGCAAACGCACGGTCCGGCGAAGCGGTTTGCAGGACGGTGTGCACGGCCCCACCGCCCAGAAATGCCGGGAGAATCCAAAAGGAACAGAGCGCAATCGTGCCGGCCGTCACGGCCGCTAATCGTAAAACCGAACGCCACGACCTACACAGCACGAGGCAAACGATCCACATGATCGCGGCGGTGAACAAGAAAACTTGCGCCGATGCAACGACGAGCATGAGCAGCAGTGCCGAGCCGATCGCGAATGCCCACCACATCCTGCCCTGAGCGGACATGGCACGGATGGCAAGTGCGATCGCGATCGGGCTGAGCGCGTTAGAGATCAGCGCACTTTGGTCACCGGCGATCATCTGATTGTAGGCAAACGGTGCGAGCGCATACAGTAATCCGCATAACGTCGCATAGAGGCCGTCGCGTTCGTCCGGCTCGGTCCGTACGAGCGTCAGCAGCAAGAACCGCATGCCGGCTCCACAAGTGAAGACGCTGAAGACGAGCAACGCTTTGGTGACGAAGGATCCGCCTAGTCCGATAAAGCCCGGCGCTCCTAATAGAAAACTCGTTAAGGTCGTTCCGTAGCGATATGTTACGTACGATCCGAAGGCAAAGTCTTGCCACGCGGAAGCCGATGTTTGGGCGAAGTGACGCAATTCCATGGGGTCCGATGGAATGAGCCAATCCCAGTGATGGCCCACGGTCCCGGGCTGCAACAGCAAACCTGCAAGACCGATGAATGCCGCAATTGCATAGACGGGCAATGCGACGTTCCAGCCGGATAATCGGCGCGTAAGGGCTTGGGACATAGGGTCATTGGTCCTTTGCGCCGAGTGCTGGGCTTCCTTCCCGGCCGCGCAACGCGATTGCATCGTCGTACGAGCCAAATGCTGGAGGGTGTGGGCGCTCCCGTTACTGTCGCAGCGAGTACGTATCGAGGAGGCTCGATGAGTTGCGGCCTCCGACGGCGCCGAAGAACGTCCACCTCCGGTCCAAGTCCACGCCGCGAACTTCGAGGCCCGATATCGCGCGCATCATCTCGTACAACATCTCTCGCGCGGCGATCTCCCACGAGAACGTCTGTGCGCGAGCCAACGATCCGCGCTCGAGGGCGGCGCGCAACGGCGCATCTTGCAGAATCCGCAGAATCGCCGCTCCAACGTCTTGCCCGTCCGGAACGATCAGACCGCTCGTGCCGTGGACGATCGCTTCGCGCAGTCCTGGAACGTCGTGAACGACGGCCGGCGTACCGCAGGCGTTAGCCTCGATCACGCTGATGCCCCATCCCTCGATTTCGGAAAGGCTGGCCATCACCCACGCGCCTTGCAGCAACTCGAGCTTGCGTGCATCATCGACGAACCCTTCGAAGACCACAGAGTCACCGAGCCCTAGGCGCTGGACCAGCGCGCGCAACGTCGGCAGCGCGTCGCCCGTTCCGGCGATGCGAAGAACCGCCGCCGGCATCTCTTTTCGCACGTTGGCAAAGATCTCGATGAGCTCGTCGACGCGTTTATACGCCTTGAGTCTTCCGAGATACAGAACGGTCGGAACGTCGGATTTGCTGCCCGGCCCGAGTTCGGAGCCCACGCCGCAGCGCACGAGTCCGGCGCTCGAATCGCCGATTCCCACCGCGAGCATTTCATGGCGCGTGTCTTGTGAAATCGTCACGAAATGCACTTTGCGGTAGATCATCGGAACGAACGTTTCTTCACACCACGCGAGCGCGTTACCCAACCATCCTCCCAGGTGCTTTTTGAAAAGCTCCCGGTGAACGTGGTAGAGGATGCAGACCTTGGGCTTCATCGAAAACAACGGCGAGAAAAATGGCAGTCCATTGAACGAGTCGACGATGACGTCGAACCGATGGCGAAACTCTTTGAGGTACACGAACGGTACGCCCGCGTACACCGTCATGAAATTTCCGACGCGTCGTATCGGAATAGAATCGATTGAGTCACGCGAAGAGCCGCCCGGAAATCCTCCGCTGATCCACTCGACGTGATGACCCCACTGCGTCCAGAGCCTGGCTTGCTCGAGGAGATAGTTTTCAGCGCCACCGGCCTGCGGGTGTTTAGGGTCGCGCCAGTTGATTATCAAAATCCGTAAGTTATCGCGTAACCGAACCGGATTGGTTGGAAACACGCGGTCGTACAACGGCACGATGCCCGACAAAAACGAGTGATGGAGACGGAGGCGTACGACGGCGGCAAACGAGCGCAGCGACGCGGGCAAAAGCTTTAAGCGCGAATCCGGTGCTTCCGTCCACGAGATCGGTTCTTCGTGCACGCGCATATCGAGGCGTTTCATTGCGTATAGTATGTCGGCATCGAACGCGATATTTGACGTCTCGACCACACGCATAACGCGATCCAGTGCCGCGCGGCGAAAAACCTTGGCATCGCATTTCGTGTCCGAGTAGCGAAGCCCGAAGAGCAGACAAACAAGCAGGTTGTAGCTGCGGCTCGCGATCTTCAAGCGTAGGGGCCGGCTGCCGGAAACCTTCGACGCGGGCAGCCAGCGCGACCCGATAACGCCGTCGTTGTCACCCATCGACTCGCATAGACGGCGCATCTCGCTGGGCGGCGTCGATCCGGCCGAATCAACATATCCGACGATGTCTGCATGCCCCACGAGGATGCCCGCGCGAACGGCGCCGCCTCTGCCGACTCCATCGGGGACGCGTAGGCCGACGACGTTGCCTTTAGTGGCGGTTATACGTTCGATGATATCGGACGCCGGGTCGGCCTGGCGGTATAGAACAAGGATGATTTCGGAATCGGCAAACGCGTCGGCATAACGTTCGACGCAAGCAACGACGGTTTCGTCGACGTTTTGCGCTGGAATGACGATGGAGAATCGCGGCGATCGTGGAGCAACAACTGTCGGCGTCATGCCATGGGAGCCTCGTGATTTCGCGTCGAGTTGGGATCTACCGGTTTCGTGGCACTCTTCGGCAAAGGTGCAGAAGCTCCACCTGTGACACGAAAAACCTCAGGTTCTAGTCCTTAGAGTTTACGACTTCTACTCCATGGGGCAGTACGTCGGATTCGGCCGATATCGATCGTGGCAGGAATTGCAGGGAAACCGCCGCCAAACCGTACCAAATCGGAAACCTTGGTAACGCCGCTCATCCCGGGCTATCGAGCGAAGGTACACCAAGTCGTATCGCCTTTGCAATTGCGCGAGAGCGCGAGCCAACTTCGAGCTTTCCGAGGACACGCTCGACGTGCGTCTCCACGGTGCGGGGGCTTACGATCAGCCGCTCTGCAATTTCTTTGTTCGTTAAGCCATCGATGAGCAGCGAGAGAATCTCTCGCTCGCGTGGCGTCAGATGCAAATCCGGCGCGACGGGCTGCGTAGAGTTTGGTTTCATGAACGACGATGCGTAGGCACGTGCGAGCCGAGCTTCGAAACGCGGACCGTCTCGCGTGAGGAGTTCGAGCGTAGCGTCAAAGGCAACCGAGCTGTTATTCCTACCGCGCCGAGCGCTTCCGACGGCGATACCGGCGTGTTCCAAGGTTACCAAACCTCGACGATGCGCGATGAGCGATGCAAAACGTTCGCAGCCGGTCAATAGCGAAGCATGCACGACACCATTGGCTGCATCGAGGAATGCCAGTAGGTCATCGGCAGTGGCGAGCGTCGCCGCGTCGGCAGCATCGGAGGGTGAAGCTATCGATAGTGCCTCGCGAGCGCGAGCGATCGCCGTTGCCGCAGCACTAGGCTCGCATAGCAGAGTATAGATTGCAGATTCGCCCAGCGCAGCGGCCCGCTGTACCGGTGGAAAATCGATCCGCGCCGCTGCGCGATCTGCGAGCTCTCGCGCGACTGCATAGTCATCGCCGAGAAACGCCGCGCGCGCCAGCGCGATCTCGGCAAACGCCCGAACGCGGCTAACGTCGCCGGCATACCATGCTTGGCCGGAGCGGCTTTTCGCGCGCTCTGCATAGCGCATTGCGGCATCGACGTCTCCATTGTGCGTTGCGATTTCCGTGAGCGCTACGTATAATGCGGCCTCTTCGGCTCGTAGATCCAGAGCGGCAGCAAGCCGTTCGGCTTGTGCGGCTGCATCACTTGCCGCTGTAGTCTGACCCCAGACCAGCCCGAGACGCGCGAACCATACAAGCGTCAACGTTTGGAGAACCACTTGATCGTCATTCTCAAGCAAGCCAATTAACGCGTCGAGCGTTTCCTCGGCCGAATCGACTTGGCCAAGCGACGTCTGTGCGTAGGCGCGTAAAACATCCACGTTGAACCGCACCGCCGCATCGCCGACGTCCAGCGTAGCAACAGCGGCAAGGGCGCCAACGAAGTCGTGACCGATAGCTCGAGACCACCCGCGCATCACCAACGTCGTTGCTACCGCAGGTAGACCCAGCGGCTCTGCGCGTCGTGCGAGATCGTCCAGCATCGCGTCGTCGACGGAGACCAGATGCCCAATGTCATGCTCGATGGCTTGGGCACGAGCCTGAAATGCGATCGTAGCATCGTTCGATGCATCGGCAGCATCGACGACGCGTGAAAGCGTAGCGCGCACATCGGCGGACCCGCTGGCTTTTTCCAAGAGCGCGTCGACGAACCAGCGTACGCCGGCATCGGGCCCCTTGGGATCGATGCGGGTCGCTAGGCCGCGCACTCGGACGCGATCGCCCGTGGCGATTAAGGCTGCTGCATGATTCCGTAGAAACGCGACAGCCGTTGTGGGGTCGCTACTCTCGTCGGCGTGAAAAAGGGCTGCCGCGGGTTCACCCGCCTGAATGTACGCTTCTGCGGCGTCGCGATGGGCCGCACCCGCCGCGCCGCGTTTATGTAGCCGCCGTTCGGCCAGCTCGCGTAACACCGGATGTAAGCGATAGCAATTGGGGCCGATCTCGCTCAACAGCGCGCCCTCTCGGCGCAAGCTCGCGATCAGATCGCGAGCCCCAGCGAATGCATTGATCGTATCTAGGACTCGCAGATCGAGCGTCTCGAATACCGCCGCCCGCTCGAGAAAAAAGATGACGTGCCGATCGAGACGTGACAAGAGCTCCTTCGTAAGGTAGACTTCCGCCGCGTTGCGTGGCCCCTTTGCTGTCGGTACGAGAATGCGTTGCCCGCTAACCGCGAGCGTAACGCCGGCCGCCCACCCTTCGGTGCTCTTTTCAATCTCAGCGATCGTTTCGCCGTCGATCTCGCGCCCAAAATGGCGCCCGAGCGCGCGAATATCCTCGCTGTTGAAAACCAGTAGGTCACCGTCTACGATCTGCGCCTTGCCACGCGGGAAGACTCTTCCGAGCGTAATGTCCGGAAGCGATCTGCCCATCGCGAGAATGTGAGCGCCGGCGGGAAGCGCGTTGACGGCCGCATCGACGAAGTGCGAGAAGCCAGGTTCGCCAGTAAAGACGTGAGCGTTGTCGACGATCAGCGTTAAGGGCTCATCGATGTGGGCGAGTTCCGTCGCGAACGTTCCGCCGATGTGAGCCGCGCTCGCGCCGGCATCTAGAGCGCCGAGCGTCATGCGCCCGAAATTCGCGCGTGCGCCGCGGACCGTTTCGACGACGCCACGGATGAACGCATCTCGGTGCCAAGGGCGCGCCTCCATCCAAACGACTCCGGGCGTCCCGGCAAAAGCCATTTTCGCCGCCGCCGTCTTCCCCGCGCCAAGCGGCGCGTGCAACAGCGTAAGCGGCGTGTGCTCGACGGCATTTCGGAGCCGCCGCTCGACGTCTGGGCGCGAGATCAATTCGGGATTCAAGGGTGGGGGAGTTCGAATGCAACCCCCAGCCGGGCCTCCGGAGCAACATCCGTAGGACTACGGACGCCTCCGAGCTTTGAAAGGGCTAGCCTGAACGTGCACTCGTTACAGAGGAGTACGTTTCATGGAAACCACCCAATTTGAGAGTCTGATTCCGCGGCTTTCGATCGTCGAGACGGACCTCGGCATGATCAGACGGGATCTCCGCGCCGCCGTTGCGGCGGCTAGCGCTCGCGCAACCCTAGAAGAGGCCCCCACAGAGATGGGGGAGCCAGCCCCGCCGGTCGCCGCGACGTCGCAAATGGTCGAACCCCCGGCCCTCGAGGCGGCACCGGTTGGAAGAGCCGCATTGACGGGAGGTGACCTCGAGGCGTTATTGGCCGGCCGATGGCTCCACATTGTGGGGTTACTGCTCGTCTTTATCGGCACGGCATTCTTCCTGAAAGTAGCCTTCGATCACGACTGGATCACGCCGGTCCTTCGCGTCACAATCGGCTTGGTCGCCGGGGCTGTCGCAATCGTCTACGCTCAGCGCCTTGCCAATAAAGGCCAACTGTATTTCTCCGAGGGCATCACCGCGCTTGGCATCGGGATCGAGTTTCTCTCGCTCTACGCCTCGAATGCGCTGTTCCACCTCGCATCGCCCGCGTTAGCCCTGACTGGAATGGTCGCCGTCAATGCGGTGATCGCCTCGTTAGCCTGGCGTCGACGCAGTGAGCGTCTGGGAATCCTCGCAGCGATTGGTGGTTTTCTTGCGCCGATGCTGGCCGGGACGCAAAGTGCCGATCAATGGATGCTGGCGGCATACGTTGGCGTGCTCGATGTCGGCTTGCTTCTGCTCGCCGAACTGATCGATACTCGCATCATTGCTCCCATCGCGCTTGGCGGCACGATGCTCTACATGCTTGGCAGTTTCTCGCACGCGCAGAGTCTCGACGACATGCAACGGGCGATCATCTACACCGGGCTTTACGCGACATTCGCTTTCGCAGGATGGATCGTAACGAAAGTGCGCGGCTCGCTCGATCCATTCCGCTCGATCGTTAGCGCGGTCGCGCTCGGCGGTCTTCTGGTAGGTTTGGAAGCCTCGTTGTTCCCGGAGCACCGGACATTGCTCGCTGCCATACTGATCGGGCTAACGATCGCGCACCTCGGCGCGGCGATCGTTCTGAAGTCGCGCTATCACTCGTGGCTGGCAGTCGCCGCTCTCACGTTCGCCATTCCCGCCGCCTTCGATCAGGCCGTGTTCGTAAGCGTCGCCTGGGCGGCGGAGGCAGCGGTTCTAACGATCGCAGGCTTGCGGTTCGGCGATAACGTTCTGAAAATCGCGGGCCTCGGTTTATTAGCACTCGATGTAATGTGCGACGCGTCCTTGTACAACAGCTACGGTTCGATCCATCCAATCCTCTCGATCCGTCCAATCCTCAACGAGCGCTTCGCTGCGTGCGCCGCAGCCTTTGTCGCGACGTACGCAATCGCACGAGCCATCGATGTCGTCGGCACGTCGGAGTACGACGCAACGATCGTGCGGACGCTCCGCACGGCCAGCCACGCGATTGCTCTGCTCGCGCTGTCGGCTGAGGCGTGGAACTCCGTAGCCTATTACGGCGGAACATTGCAAGCTTCGAGCGCCACACTCTCAATTTTGTGGGCGATCTTTGCCGCGATTCTTATCGGCTGCGGCCTCTACAAACGTGACTCGTTCATGCGCTGGGAGGGACTCGGTCTTATCATCCTGACGGCGGGCAAAGTAGTACTGCTCGATCTCTCGTTCTTGGATCTTGGTTACCGCGTTATCTCGGCCGTGCTCGTGGGTGTCGCGTTGATCGGCGTCTCGTATGCCTATCAGCGCCGCCTACCCGCAGAGGAGCCGCAGCCGTGATCGGCGCCGTGCTCTTCGCCGGCGTCCTTTCGGCGAATACCGCTCGTGCGATCGCAATCGCACCTCGCGAGCGGCCCAGCTGGGCGTTGCTCGAGTTACCGCAGCAAATCGAGTCTGGCCCCGACGGCAACTACGACGATCTGCGTGTCATCGACGATCGAGGGAATGAAACGCCCTATGTCGTGGATCCTCAATGCGCAGCGATTCCGGCGCGGCAGGCAATCCTCAGCGACGCGGGATTCGTGCCGGGCCGCTACACCGAAGCACTCGTCGATGCCGGCAACAGCGGGACGCTCTACTCCGGCGTCTCGATCGACACTCCGCGTAACACGTATTTCGATCGCGTCGACGTCGCGATCTCAGACGACCGGTCAACGTGGCGTGAGGTTCGTAACGAGGCGCTGATCTACCGCGTCGCTGATTCCAGCGATCCGGGATCCCAAACGGTGTTGTTTTTACCGTCTCGGGCACGCTGGATTCGCATCCGAATTATCGATGGTAACGCGCTGTTTCCGATCGATACTGCAACGCTCGTCTCCACTGAGTCGACGGTGCCCGAAGCGATGAAAAGACTCGATGCCTCTGCTACGTCCGCTTGGCGCGACGAAGACCGGACTTCGGTCGTAACCCTCGATCTCGGCACGCCGAACACACGCATCGCGCGGATACGCTTTCGTACGACGCAGGCCGAATTCTCGCGCGACGTATCGATCCAGACCAGCAACGACGGGGAACACTGGGACTTTGCCGGCGGTGGCCCTATTAAGCGCTTTGCCGATGGCGCTCCCGTTCTTGACGTTTCCATACCGGAGGCCGGGGCGCGTTACGTGCGGGCTGAGGTCGCAAACGGAAATGATGCGCCGCTGCCCAACCTTAGCGTCTCAATCTTCGGTCCGCGGCGCGTAATCGTCTTCGTCGCTCGCTCAGGAAGCTCGTATGCGCTCACGCGATCTACCCACGCGCAAGCCCCCACGTACGACCTCGGCACCTTACTAGAGCATGACAACCCTCGCGCCTTTGCCACGGCGCGGCTCGCTGGAATTACAAGTGAACGTTCGCCGGGGCTACGCGCCGGCATTCCACAGCCGTTGATTTGGACACTGGCCTTTGCAATGGCGATCGTCACCCTCGGCGCGGTAACGGTCGGCGCCCTGCGTCCACGCAGCTAAGGCTATGCAACCAACGTGCGATCAATAGGGGAAAGTCCGGCGATGGGTAATCGGTCTGCGCGGCCGGCGGACCGGTGCAAAAGGACGCGGATGACTACGCTCAAGTTGGCTCTGATCGTCATAGCGACTGCGCTTGTTGCATGCGGCAAGCCTTCGACATCGGCGCCTACCGTGCAAGCGTCGACGATGCCGCCGGGCCGTGACGGTTTGATTATCCAGCGTGGCCAGGACCTGGTAAGAAACACCAAGCAGCTATTGCCCGGCAACGTGACGGCACAGTTGAATTGCGCGTCATGTCATCTACTCGGCGACCGGCCAGGGAGACCGCTCTCGCTCGCCGGGATCTATGGTGAGTATCCGCAGTTTAGTCGACGCACCAAACACTTCGTCGGGCTGCGCGATCGCATCGCGGAGTGCTTTTTCTTCAGCATGAACGGCAAACCGCCGTCGTATTACGGCCCGGATCTCATTGCGATCGAAGCCTACATTGCATTTCTTTCGCGTGGCGCGCGAGTCGGCCCAGCTCCCGCGCCGGTTCGGTCTTACGCTGCGCCGAAGACCGCCGATCTGAAATCGGGTGCGGCGATCTACACCGCACAGTGTGCCGTCTGCCACAGCTCGAACGGTGGTGGAAACCAAACCGCCAACTTTCCGCCGCTCTGGGGACCGACTTCATTCAACGACCGTGCTGGGATGGCTCGCCTGATGCCCGGTTTCGTGCACGCGAACATGCCGCTTGGGCGCGCGGGAACGCTAACGGATCAGCAAGCGGCCGACGTTTCCGCCTACATTCTTTCTAAGCCGCGACCGCATTTCGATCCGTCTAAATTAAAGAACCTCTCGCCGGTAGAGCTGAAGTTTCTAGAATAGTTCTCCGTACTAGGCTGCAAGTTTGTTCGCATGGCTAGGTCGAGGCGTAATGCGGTGAGAAGCTAAGAAGCTCGGAAACCCGCAAGCAGTAACTACTTGCGGAGCCGTGGAGAGATGGCAGAGCGGTTGAATGCGGCGGTCTTGAAAACCGCAGAACGTGACGAGCGTTCCGTGGGTTCGAATCCCACTCTCTCCTCCAACGGAGTGACCAGCTACACATCACGGGAGATGATCATGAAAGCCATACGCCTTTCATCGTCCGCGGCGATCGTCGTACTGATAGTCGCCGGTTGTTCGAACGGAGCGCCTTCCGAGCCGGCGGTTCCGGTCGCGAACCTCGTAGGTGACGGCGTGGTTGCCGCGTCCTTCGGCGAGGTACTTTCATCGAAGCGCACGACCGTCCAGAAACAGTCTTGCATATCGGGAACTGGAACGGTCACGTTCCATGCAAAGGGCACGGCCAAAGGTCCGCTTCCTGGCACCGTTACTGTCAAAGGCGAATGGAATTTTTTCACCATCAGTGGACAGACGACTTGGACCTTCGCCGAAACGTTCAAGATCACCGGAAGGCATCCGGCTGACGGCACGATAACGGGAAACGGTAACGGTAAGATCGCTACGTGCACAAACTTTGGTCCGGTGACAAAATCGGGTGTATTGGAATATCATCTCGGTACTGCATCCGGATCGGCGACGACGAATCGTCTAAAGAACGGCGGCAGTATGCTCGAACGGCTACTGTAGCGGACAAGCAAAGCGGGCTTTACACCCGCTTTGCTCATCTCACGATACGTTGCCGGCCCGGGGTATTTAGATGCCCTTTTGGCCCGGGTAGAATGCGTCGTCATAATTTTCTTGGAGCGGAGGACCGATGCGCGAGCAGCATGTGTACGTACGCAGTTGCTTGCCGCCAGGGAACGACCAGGAAACCCCATATGGCCCGGTGAGGTTCTCGGCCGCCCCAAGAACGATGCGACCGTTCTCGCTTACCGCGATGCCTTCGACTTGTGTGCCGGTCGCGATTGACTGACCGGTCGGCGAGCCATCTTCAGCGTATTCCGTGATCGTCTGAGCGACCAAATCGTTCACGAGTAAGTTGCCTGCATTGTCCGGCTTGATGCCGCCGGGAGATTGCAGGGTAATACCGAGGTCTTTCGCACCGGACTGTTTACCGTGCGGGAATTCGACGACGCGGCCGGCGCCGACAGAATCGGCTGTCAACACCGCCACGAAAACGTTGCCGGCAGCGTCGCACGTTAGGTACGGGTTTCGGAAGTCGGTCGGATACGTGAGGCTACCCGTCGGCTTGGTGCTTCCGTGCGCAAACCTTGAATACTCGACTGGTTGCCGTTGCTGGTGACGTACAGATCTGCGACATACGCCGTTCCATTTGGACAGACCGTTACGTCGACCGGATAACCAACCGGATCCGAGAGCGTTTTGCTTGGAGATAAAGCGCCGTGTGGGTACACTAGGACGTTGCTGATATCTGCAACCCAGAGGTTTCCCTTGGCGTCGACGAACAGGCCCTCGGGCTCAGACAATCCGTTTGCGATCTGTCCAACCTGTTGCCCACTCATCGTTAGGACATCGACGACGGAACCAGTTCCCCAACTCGCCATGTACACGAGGTGCGTTCCGGCGTTCATCGCCCGCATGTAACCGGGGCTCGCATTCGGTGAACGCGGCGAAATCGTTCCTTGCCGAACGGATGCCTGTCCAAGCGTATGTGCAGAGCTGGATAGCGCGGGGGTTTGAGAAGTGCCGCCCGAGCAAGCCGCAAGAAATGTAAGAAGCGCAGCCGTGCCTACGGCCTTTGGAAGTACTAGTAAATGCCGCACTTAATTCTTGTCCTTCGAGAGCGATGGGGTGACCGCGATGCCGATCGGCTGGCCGCCGACGGCGATGGAGTTTTCGGCCGCGCCGCCGGCGGTGTACTTATACTCGTTGGCAACGCCGGAGCCGCCCGAGTCGGCAACGTAGAGGCTCTTACCCGATGCGAGTAGAGCGATGCCGATCGGGAAGGTCGATCCCGTTATCGGCATGACCGATGTCGGCGATCCGAACGCGTCGTTCACCGGCGGGGCGAATGTATCGACGACGAAGTTGGCCTCGTCGCAAAAGGCGATGTTGCCCGCCTTATCGATCTGAATGCCGCCCGGAAAACTCACCGTATAGACGTAGTTCAAATACGTAAGGGCCGTAGCGCTGCAGCCGCCCGTGACGAGCCCGAACGATGTCTGGTACCCGCCATTCATGCCATCGACGTACAGCACGCCCTTGCTATCGAATTCGGCGAACATGACGCGCGTGAAGTTGAACGCCGTATCGGAAACGGTGGCGCAGCTCTTCGCGCTACCCTTGGCATATAACACAACGTTGCCACTGGCGATCTGGCATTTCGGGGCGTTACAAATATTCGTGACGGCGACGATTCCGGTGCTGGAGACCGCTACGTCTGCCGGAAACCCGTGCGGGTCGTTAATCGTCATTTTGGGTGCGCCGGTGTAGGGTGGCGCGTACTCGAGCACGTTCGAACTGTTGGTGTTCGCGACGTACAGATCGCCGGCTTTGTCGGTGGTAATTCCCTGCGGCTGCGTGAGCCCGGTGATTTGACCGACCATCTTCTGGTTCTTTCCGGCCTGAGGATAGATATCGACAACACCGTTGGCCGCGTCGGACACGAAGATGAGGGGCTTACCCGCTGCACGCGGATCCATAAAACTTTTCGTTGCGATAGGCTCGTGCGTGATTCGCGCGATGCCTGGAGGGAGCAGGCTGTTGTCGGTGCGCGCCGTGGTCGCAAATTGTCGGTGGACGGACTGCCCGGTGGAGCCTGGTGCGCCGGGAGGCGCTGCGGGCGAATTACCGCCGGAGCAACCCGCTAGCATTGCTAGCGTAGCCGACGCGCCGAGCGCGGCATAGAGTTTGCGAGATATAGCCATAAAGTCGGACTACCATTTTCTGCTCCACTGGTTTGCTCCCAGAAAAGTATCGATCGTCCAACTCGTGAACAACGGTCTTGAGGGTCGCCTCCAGTGGGTTCTAGGGTTTAAATGTAGCAATCCCGGCGGTTCGGTACAATCGTGGAAACCCGTAGCGAGTTTAGCGCCGTATCGCTTCGAGTAGTTGATGGCGAGAACGCAGGCCCAATCGGTGTAAGATCGAGGTCATATGACACTCGACCGTGCGTGCCGAGATGGAGAGTCGTTGGCCGATCTCGCGATTTGACAGCCCGACGGTCGCTAACTGAACGACGCTTTGTTCTCGTAACGTCAGCTCGGGCGGAATCGACGAACTCGTGGATGCATCGACCGAGTTGCGGGCACCATGCGCGGAGGCGGCAAGAAGTGTTGCCGCCAGCTCGTGGCTGCTCCATTGGAGCTCTCGAAAGACGCCGGCTGCGGCCGTCGCTTCGCGCGCACATCCTTCTGCGTCGCCCTCGCGATCGAAGACGATCGCTTCAAAGTAATGTAAATGCGCGATCGCCACTTCGGAATGGGGCAGCAGCATTCGGCGTCGCAGCGTCTCGCGAGCCTGCCCAAAGTGGCGCTTGTCGCCGAACTGGGCGATCGCAAGGGGCAGATCGCACGCTTCGTCCGCGTGCCTCACGTGCTTTAATGCTTTGGCGAGCACCTCTCGAGCCTTTTGCGGCTGTCCGTTGCGGTGGAAATAACGGGCGAACGAAGACGCGACCGGGCCGAGGCGAGGCGGCTCACCCGACCGAAACGCGAACGTCAGTGCATCCTCGTTGGCGCACTGGCGGAGAAGGTGTGCATCGTTGCATTCGAGAGCGATCGGTATTCCGATCTCTGCCAACGCTTCGAGTAAAACGGGCGGGCGATTCTTTTCCATTGCCGCCTGGCTCACGTATGCGTGGGCCAAATGCCGGTTTCCCTGGCGACTAAGCTCTCGTGCGTATTCGAGCGAAATGCACGCGACGATCCAGCCGAGGTTCTTATCGCGTGCCGCCGTCAACGCTTGAAGGTACAAGCCGGCAGCGCGTTCGGTCTGCCCGAGTATACTGGCGCACAATGCCTGCGACTGCAGGACGCTAATGTACGCGTATGGATCTCGATCTTGCTCGGCATAGTGCAGCGCTTTCGTGAAGCTCGCGAGCGCCTTCTCGCCGTTGCCCGAAGACGTGAACGCTAACGCGCACACCCGATGGTATTTGGAGAGCACTTTGGGATCGTCGGGTAAGGCGGATTCGTCGATCGCGTGCAGATAACACTTCGACTCGTCGTATCGAGACAACAAGTGAAGAACCATCGCTAATGACAAGCGTGTATTGAGAGCCAGGTCGTCGTCGTCGACAGCCATTGCGAAATCGAGCAGATGTTTGGAAAGCGGTACGATGTCTGCCGTTCGAGAGCTCGACCAGAGGGTACGAATCTGCATGTTGAGATGGGCAGCGCCACGCGCGTCCGGCTCGGCTTTTTCGAGCGGAGCATCGCACCAGCTCTCGACATCGGTTGCGACTCCGCGATGAAAGGCAGTGTTACCGGCCTTGACCGACAACCGCGCATGCGCTGCCGGGTCGTCCGCGGAGAGATCCAAGGCGCGTTGGTAGTTCGTTAGCGCTGCATGGTAGGCTCCGTCGCCGGCATACGTGTCACCGAGCGTTTCCAACGTCGAGACGCCGCGTTGCGTTTCGGTCTTGGCTTGAAGAACCCGTCGCCGGCGCATCGTTCGCGCCGAAGCATCCGCCGAACACTTCGAGCAGGTCGATCGGCCCGGCGCTATTTTGACGGCGCAGCACGTTTGGCACATGCCAAGTGCCGCGGCGTGATGGCGCTGCTGCACTTTGTACTCAGCGGCCGACTTTGACACATTCGCACGTTTTGACAGAGACACGGCGCCGCCTCTGTCAAACAAAACAGCGCGACCGAATGTAGTCCGCAAAATCCCGGATAGACGAATGAATCGTTGCAGAGCAGAGCGGGCGCAGATTTGCGCCCGCTTCGCTCGATGTGTGGCTACATGCCGACCGGATTCGCTCCCTATTGCCGACCCCAAGACAGAGGGCCGCCCGATGGAACTAACGTGAGACTTTGCTGCGAGGAGCGCCGGCTAATGGACGGAACGTGGCTGAATCCGGTTACCTAGCGACCGCGATTCCCCTCAAGGAGCTTATTTGGCATGCGTTTGTTAGCGACGTTCCTCAGTGCAGTCGCCATTGGATTTCTTGCCGGCTGTGCGGGCAATGGCGTTTCGCCAAGTGCCCCCGCCACCGCGCCGCAGTATTCCAGCGCCGGCATCATCGCAGCCCTGGAAGCGCCCGACGCGATGAAGAGCGGCCTGTATGTCAGCCAATTCAACAGCACGAGCATCTTAGCGTACAAGAGTAACAACAAGAAGAATGAGCCGCCGGCATGCAGCATTCCGGGCGTGCTGTACCTCAACGGGGTGGCCGTCGACGGTAAAGGCAACGTGATCGATCCCGACGGCGGCAGCCGCTCGATCATTATTTTCAAAGGCCCAGGCATGTGCGGAGCCAGAGCCGCGTCGACTAGCGATCCGTACGGACAACCGGTGGATGCTGCCAGCAACGACTCGCTTACCGGCAAAATTGCCGTTGCGAACATGATGGACAACGACAGCAAGGACGGCAGCGTCTCGTTATGTACGATGAAGGGCGGCTGTAAAGTCAACCTGACGAATCCCGCCATCTTCGAGATGGTTGGCGTTGCTATGGACCCGAAAGGCGACTGCTGGGCATCTGCATATAGCCCGCAGTTCACGCCGAAGTTGGTCTACTTCGCGAAATGCAAGGGTGCCGGGGTCGTTGCGACCGGGTATATAAACACCAGCCCGGGCGGCCTCGACATCGACGGCGCCGGTCATCTCGTTGCGATCGATAATTCCGCCAACAACATCGGAGCGTTGATGATCTACTCAGGATGCAACCCGGCTTGCACGGTCGTCGGCGGCCCGTTCTCGTTGCACGGCGAAACGTTCTGGGGCCATCTTAACCAAAAGTCAACGGAATTTGCGACGGCGAATTACGTAGCCGGCGAGATCGACGTGTATAAGTACAGCACGACCGCTCTCACATTCTTATACAGCTACAACAACGGTCTTACGCCCAGCGCATCGGTGAAAGGCGCCGCTTACAACCCGCGTTCCAACGAGTAGAACTTGCCGAGCGTCATCGGCACGCTGCCCTGAGAGCACTGCTAGCGTGCCGATGTGAACGGCGAGCGCGATGTCCGGCCGAGCCAACGAGAACGCGCACGTTAGATGCCGACCGGATACGCCTCCTCGCCGTGGAGGGCGATGTCGAGGCCTTGCTGTTCGGCGGCCTCATCGACCTTCACGCGCGTAACGAAGTTGATCAACCACAACGATACCCATGTAAAGACGAACGCATAGGCACTGCAGAGTATCGCTGCGGTGAGCTGCTTACCGAAGAACGACGGATTTCCGCGCAGTAGGCCATCCGCGCCGCCCGGGTTCCACAGCGTCGACGCAAATACGCCAAGGAGCACGATTCCTAGGAATCCACCGACGCCGTGGACGCCCCAAACGTCGAGTGCATCGTCCCAGCCCATCTTGTTCTTGAGTGCGACCGCGTAGTAGCACACCAACCCAGCGGCCAGTCCGATAATCACGGCGGTCACCGGTGACACGTACCCTGCGGCGGGCGTAATCGTTGCCAAGCCGGCGACCGCGCCGGTCAATAAACCCACGAACTTCGGTTGGCGGCCGTTCGCCCACTCGATTACGAGCCACGCGACTGCTGCGAACGACGCGGCGATGTCGGTGTTGAGAAATGCCGATGCGGTGACGGCGTCGACCCGAAGTTCGGAGCCGGCGTTAAACCCATACCAACCGAACCACAGCAAACCAGTGCCCAACGCGATCAGCGGAACGTTGTGCGGCCGGTTCTCCACGACGGCGCGTTTTCCGAGATACAGCACCGAGGCGAGCGCCGCAAAACCGGCCGACGCGTGCACCACGATGCCGCCGGCAAAGTCGAGTACTCCCCACTTCGCTAACATGCCGTCCGGACTCCAGACCATGTGGACGAACGGGAAGTACACGAAAATCAGCCATGCGGTCAAGAACCAAAAGTACGCCTTGAAGGTGACCCGATTTGCGAAGGCGCCGGTTATCAATGCTGGGGTGATGATCGCGAACATCATCTGATATGCGATGTGCACGATCAGCGGAATACCCGCGTCGTTCCCGGTAAACATCGTGTGCAGCGTTACGCCGTTGAGAAAGAAATACGTCGCAGGATTGCCGATGATCCCATGCCAGTCTTGGCCGAAACACTCGGAGTATCCAAAAATGAACCATAAGACGGTGGTCCACCCCAACGACATGAAGCTTTGCATCATGATCGTCAGCACGTTTTTGCGCTGAACGAGGCCGCCGTAAAAAAATGCGAGCCCCGGGGTCATAAGCATGACCAGGCTCGCACATAACAACATGAAAGCGGTATTTCCGATATTGATCGAGGCCGTTGCGGAATTCATCGGCAGTCCTCCTGACGAGACGTTCTAGTTCATGAACGAAATCCCGGCGCCGGCGTAGTGTTGCCGTTGGCCCGGGATGAACGACGGTTGGAATCCATACTCTATATCGATCTGCACGTGTTGGCCAAAATCGCGTTGATAGAAAACATCGACGAAGCTTTTCGAGCCCAAACTGGGCCCGGCCGACGAAAAATACGCATACTCGGCGCTGATTTGCGAGGGTCCGCCGGGAAGCGCGGCGGTTAGGGCGATCGTCGGCGTAAAGGCGAAGTACGACTGCGGCACGCCGCCGGCATTATACGCACTCGAGGCATTGAATCCGAGGGTTCCGCTGAGCGAAAATTCGGAGTTCAGCGTGTCGCCCCAATTGAAGTTTCCCGTAAACGTCGCGTTTCCGCCCCCAAATGCCGACGAGCCGGTCGGAACGGTGAATGAGGCGTTGACGCCCCACAACGCTCGTGACGAATACCCGAGTTCGTACTTGGCACCAAAGCCGAGATCGCTCATCCCGTCGACCGGAAGGCCCATCGACGATGAATGATTTTCGGTGACCGGGCCAACTTCGAAATCGAGGTGCGGATCGAAGGTACCGATGCGCAACAGCGATTGTGGATAGCTTATGGTATTTGCTCCGCCGGCGGTAACCAGGTTGGTGTAGCCGTTTTCTAACTCGACGTGGTCCGGACGAACGGTGCAAACGCCGGTTCCGAAGCTCGGTCGATTGACGATCGCCATGAGGCTCGAGCAGGGGTCGCTCGGGGCCGCCGGCGCGGAACTCGTTGCCGGAGCGGGTGTCGAGTTGGGAGCGGTCTGCGCGACCGCACGCGCCGCTGAGATGATGGTCATCAGCGCGAGTACCGCTACGATCGAAGCCGGCAAACGGTATGCGCGGATGCGTTCTGGGCCTTGGTACGCGATGTGGTTCAACGGCAACTCCCTCGTCCGGCGGCGCTCGCTTGCCAGTTCGACGAGGCCGTCAATGGAGCTTGCAAAAGATAACTTGAGTCAATTCACTGTCGGAACTCAAAAATCGTGCGCCGTCCATAAGCTGACCTAATATTTAGTAACTTCGGTTTTCTTCCCAATTTTCGCACGATTACATGTTTCGTGCCGGCGGCGATCGTTCGGCGCAATTTCCGGTCCCGGGGGGGCGGCCGAGCGTCCGTCGTACGTTTGCAGCCGCTACTTTAAGGGGGAATCTATGTATCGAAACTCAGGGCGCCCGATTCGCATCGTTTCGGTCGCGCTCGCTGCCGTCATTGCCGGTTGCAGCGGAAGTCCGAGCAGCGGCTCGGCACCGCTTCCGGTCACGTCGCAATCTTCACGGATTCTCGACGCGGTTCGCGTGGCCGCTCCACGCGGTAAGATCAGCGGTAAGATCAAACACGTCGTTATCATCATTCAAGAAAATCGGAGTTTCGACGATCTCTTTCAAGGGTTTCCAGGCGCCGACACGCAGTCGTACGGGTACACGAGCACGGGCGCTAAAGTCACGCTGCAACCCGTTGGACTCGAAGCGCCATGGGACATCGATCATAGCTCGACGTCATTTTTTCAAGCCTGCAACGGCACCGGGTCACTGCCCGGAACGAATTGCCAAAACAACGGGTTCGATCGCGAATACGTCGGTTGCGGCGGCGGCGGTCCGCCGTGTCCGAACGCGCATCCGATGTACGGGTACGTGCCGCGCAGTGAATCGCAGCCGTACTTTGACATGGCGTCTCAATACGTGATCGGCGACCGGATGTTCACGTCGCATCTGGACGCCAGCAGCTTTATTTCACACCAGTACATCATTCGCGGTAATGCCAGCTCGTCGGTCGATTACCCGTCGAGCACGTGGGGCTGCGATGGTGGTCCCAGCGATCAGGTGAACACCATCAATCAACAGCGTCAGATCGGGTCGCCGATCACGCCGTGTTACGACACGCAGACGCTCGGCGACGAGCTCGACACCGCCAAGCTGAGTTGGGGATATTACACCGCCTCGATCTACGGCGACGGCAATATATGGAATGCCTATCAGGCCATCAAGCACATTCGCTACGGTAAAGACTGGAGTCGCAACGTCATCACGCCGCAGTCGAAGTTTTTTGACGTTGTCAGTTCCGGAAAATTACCGGTAGTCAGTTGGGTGACGCCCACGTGTGAAAACTCCGACCACGCGGGCTGCGGTTCGAACAGCGGCCCCGCTTGGGTGACGTCGCTCGTAAATGCCGTTGGTGAAAGCAAATACTGGAAATCGACTGCGATCTTCATCATGTGGGACGAGTACGGCGGCTGGTACGACCACGTGCCGCCGCAGATGGTCGACTACGACGGTCTCGGCATGCGTGTGCCGCTCGTCATCATCTCGCCGTACGCCAAGAAGGGCTTCGTTTCGCACGTCCAATACGAGCACGGCAGCATCTTACGGTTCACCGAAGATCAATTCGGACTACCGCGATTGGCAGCATCCGATACGCGGGCGAACTCGCCGGAAGACGATTGCTTCGACTTCACACAGAAGCCGCGCAAGTTCAAGCCGTTCAAGGCCTCGCTCGACATGAAAGGGATCTTAGCGCAGCCACCCGATCACCGCGTTCCCGATAGCGAATAGCGGCTGGTTAACAAAAATCGGCGCACCGTCGTTTGACGGCGCGCCGATTCGTTTTACCGAGTTAGGTGCGAGTTAGTGCGACGAGGGCGCGACCCACAGCGTGGAGTCTTGCCATTTCACTTTGATCGGAACGCACGAGCTCACTTGACTTCCGGCGTACGTCACGTCGTTGTACAGCGAGAAGTGATGGTTGATTTGGACGCCCGGCGAGAACGTGCCATAGTCGGTCACCGTACGCAAAAAATGCTGCGCCGCGTTGCGGTAGCCGACCGCAAACGTGATCTGTGCCGCCGGCTTCTTGCCGTAGATGATGTAGTCGATTTGCGTGCCGCCGGCCTTTTTGCTCGCCAGTTTGGGGGCGATGATGTTGCACGATTTCACGACAACCGGAGCGGCCGCCTGAGCCGGAGCTAGCGACATGCCCGTCAGGACGCCCGCGACGCCGATCGAAATGGCAAGCCGAGCGAAGATATTCATTATGAGGAATTCCTTTCGAGAACTAGGTGAACCAATCTGACGCGGACTCTGGTACCGCTTCGCTCGCTTCCTTCGGCCCGTGCAGGCGGTCCGTCCTCTGCCTTTCGTGCGGTACGAGCGGCTATGGCGCCGGCGCGGTCGCCTCGACGGAGCCGGGTTCGACCATGCGGAGGCGTGCACGCGAACCGGCCGTGACGTTCCAACTCGCGGTCTCGCGGAGGCCCGGCGCTCGCAACCGAGCGGCGACGGCACCCGTCGCTCGGTTCCAGTCCACGTTTCCGGACACGGGAAAGTCAGCGGTCCAGCGCACCGCGTGCAGTTCGATGCGGCTCCCGGTTGCCGTCGGCGCGACCTTAAAGCGGCCGCCGCGCAGACCGTCCCCGGCGGCAGTGCCGAACTGTTGCGCTCGGGCCAACGCATCGCCGGCGGCTGCCACTGCGTTTGCAGCGTCCCGAAGCGTAGCGAGCGACGCGGAACCGCGTGCGAGCGCAGCCGGCGGCATTTCGGAGCGCGTCCCGGGAAACGTGTCGATCAGTCGCGTGGCTGGAATGTGAGCGGCGCAGCTCGTGTTGAGTGAGTGCCCCGCCAGAAACGTTCGCACGAGCGCGGACGCGCAGTTCCACGGATCGTCGATTGCCGTTACGTGACCGGTGTTGCGAACGATGACGCGTTGCGAGCGTCCAAACAGCTTCGCAGCCGCGTCGCCTTCCGACGGCGTCGTGATTGTATCGAGATCGCCGGTCAACACCAAAGCCGGCACGTCCGGCATATGCGTTCCGGGTGGAAACGGTTGTCCCGCCGGGTGCCCGGCAGGCGCGACTGGCCAGTTCTGGCAGAGCGGCACGTACGCGTAATCCAGAGGAATGCTCAAAAATTCTCTGACCGTAAACGGCGCATAAAGTTGCGCATTCGATTCGGCCGTACGACGTTCGATCGATCGCCATTGCGCTTGCCGAAGCGCCGGCGCGAAACGCATATCGTACGCTTGCGGGTTATCCGCGCAGCTCGCAGCGACGAACAACCCGTTGCTATCTTCTCGCGGGTCGCTCGAAGCGAATTCTTCGAAATCCCATGCTTCGCGAGCTAGCCGCCGTAGCGGTATGCCGTCGCCGCGTTCTAGCCACGCGCGAACTGCCGCGTCCAATTCGCGATACACCAGCGAATCGAGGCCGGCGGTATCCATCACGAATGCCAGTTGTGATGGGTCGATCGGTCCGCGTCCGGACCGCAGTCGCGCAAGAACGCGATCGATGCGAGTCATGGCTGCACCGCGCGCCGCGCATTGTGTCGAGCGCCTGCAGACCGCATCGAATGCAGCGGCGATCGCGGGTGTCGTACTCGAATACCATGGATCGAGGCCGCCCGCCGGATATGCACCGTCCAACACGATGCGGCGCACTCGGGCGGGATGCCGGGCCGCGAACGTTTGAACGAAAAATGTGCCGTAGGAATCGCCATATAGGTCCGCTCGCGTTACGCCCAGCCGTCCCATCAACGCATCGAGATCGTCTGCCGCTTCGGCCGATCCGTACAGTCCCGCTGCGGAGCCGAGCTGTGCGCCGCAACGAGCGATGGCGGGCAACGTCATCGAGCCGCCCTGCAGCGCGCGACAATCGATCGCGCCCGAGCGGCCGGTTCCGCGATCGTCCATTAACAGCATGTCGTGGGTAGACAGGAGCGGTCCGAACAGCGCGCGGTAAGCATCGCGCGAAGCGCCCGATGGATAGCCCGGCCCACCTTCGGCGGCGACGATCGTTCCCGCGGAAGGTGCGTTGCGAAGCGCGTGCGGCAGCCAGGTGAAGCCGATGTCGATGCGACCTGCGATTCGTCCGGTGGCGTCGAGTGGACGTGCCAGCGATCCACAGTAGTATGCTTGATGCGCGCCGCACGGGTGCAACACGAGCGAACCGGCGAGCAATGCAGCCGCAAGCACGACGGATTACATCGGCACTTCGAGGCCGAGCTTGGCTTGCGAATCGGCGGGAATGCCCAAGCTCGCACCGATCGGTCTCGAGTTCTGCTTCAAGAAGACGTAGAACGCGCGACGCGTCGCGTGAAGAATGCCGGGCCGCTGCGCGACGATTTGCGGATCGGCCATGTAATACGTCGTGTCGGGATCGTCGAGTCGTAGTCCGGAAACCTCGCACGCCTTGACGATGTACCGGATATCGGGTTTTTCCATGAAGCCGAAGCGAGCGGTGACGCGAATCAAGCCGGGCGATAGCCGCTCCACGACTACCCGGCGCTCGTCGTTGAGATACGGGTCGTTGGTCGGCACGACAGTTAGCAGAATGATTCGTTCGTCGACGCTGTGCATTCGTGCCCAGTGGTGGCGTAGGACGAACGGAACGCCTTGATGGTCGGCGGTTAAAAAGACGGCGGTACCTTCGTACGGACGTCCGAGGCGGTCGCCAACCTCGGCCAAAAATTCCTCGACCGGTTGCGACTGCTCCACGTGGCTCAGTGCGATGCGTCGCCGGCCGAATCTCCACGTGTAGGCGATCGCGAACACGACCAAACTGACGGCGATCGGAAACCAGCCGCCTTCGGGGATTTTCGGAAGCCCGCCGATGACGAAGAGAATTTCGATGGCAAGAAACGGCGCGGTGCTGAGTGCCGCTACCCACGGCGACCACTGCATCGTATCTTTGACGACCACGTAGTACGCGATCGACGTAACGACCATCGTCACGGCGACGGCCAGTCCGTATGCGTTGGCCAACCGTTCCGAACTGCGGAAAGCGATCACCAACGAGATGCACGCGACCGCTAGTAACCAATTGATCGCGGGCACGTAGACCTGTCCGCGGTGCATCATCGAGGTGTAGACGACGCGCATCCGCGGGATAAAGCCGAGTGCGATGGCTTGTTTGGTGAGTGTGAAGACGCCCGATATCAAGGCTTGCGACGCGATGATGGTCGCCAGCGTCGCGATCCCGACGACGACGAACAGCATCGCGGATGGAACCAAGTTGTAAAACGGGTTGCGGATGGCGCTCGGATCGGTCAGCACCAGCGCGCCTTGTCCGATGTAGTTCAATGCCAGCGCCGGAAACACGACAAACGTCCAGGCTTTGGCGATCGGGCCGCGCCCGAAATGCGACATGTCGGCATACAGCGCTTCGACGCCCGAAACGCACAAGACGATCGCGCCGAAAACGGCGATCGCCGCGATGCCGTGGCGTGCGAAGAACGACACGATGTACCACGGTTCGATCGCATGCAGCACGCTCGGATGTTGAACGATGCCGCCCACGCCCAACGCACCGATCGTGACGAACCAGATCAGCATGATCGGTCCGAAAACGTTACCGATTTTTTGCGTGCCGCGTCGCTGCACCAAAAACAACGCTGCCAACACGCCGACTGCCGCGGGAAGAATGAATGGCTTCGCGGCCGAGGTGGCGACTTCGAGGCCTTCGACCGACGACAACACCGAGACCGCCGGCGTTATGATACCGTCGCCGAACAACATACCTGCCCCGAGGATGATCAAGAACGTGAGCCAGGTGCCTCTGGGCGGAACGCCGCGCTGCACCCGGGGAAGCACGAATGCTAGCAACGCGAGAATGCCGCCTTCGCCGTCGTGCGATACCTTCATCACCATGCCGATGTAGCGCACGAAGACGATCAAAATCAACGACCACAGAATCAAGCTGACGATGCCGAGCACGTTCTCGTGAGTTGGCTCGATGTGCAAAACGCTGGTAAAACACTGGCGGAACGCGTACAGCGGGCTGGTTCCAATGTCGCCGAACACAATTCCAAGCGCCGCAAGTGCCAACGCGGACGGGGGCAGCTGCCGGCCCGCGGCAATTCGCTCCGTCAAAAGTGGACTTTCGTTTCCCACAGCTTGAGACAGAGCAACGTGTTGACCGGTTCTGTGGCCAAATCGTCTACCTCACCCTGCGTAACGTCGAAATGCACCATCTCCGGCCAGCCTCCCCAGGAAGGGGGAAATGGTAACGGTACCCGGATGTAGTGATACTGATGCGTCGGCGTTTTCAAGCGCAATGCGAGCTGAACCGGACCTGAAATTCCGCTGGGATTGGTGTCGAGGGTCGCATAGTAGGCGTCCTGATCGTTTTCGACGCTGACCTGTAGCGGGACGAAGTCGACCGTCGGCTTATTGCAGGCGCTGGTGTTCTTATTCAGCAGCACGAACGTCGGGTTGACGTAGAGGAACGATTGCGGGGACGAACCGGAGATCAGCAACGTTTTGGGCGGCCGCGGCGAACCGCTTGCCAAGGTTTCGTTGACGCTTCGATCGTGGCCGTCGAGGATCGTGATGAAGTCGGAGGCCGAGCAACCGTATTTCGGGACCACCGCGCTCAGGCCATAGGTGCCGGGAGCGATATCGAACTCGACGATCTTGGGTGCGTCGTCGTCGCCGCGTTCTATACGAAAACCGCGCGTGAGCCGGGCGTTGCCGCGCAAGTCGACGAGGCGAAGCTGAAGATCGAAGCGGGTCGACTCGCTAGCTCGGGCGATGGCGCTGCACAACCCGACGTGCAGTATGACGTGCGACAAGGCCATGCGCGGCAGTTCGGCAGGCAGTGCCGCAAGTCCGCGATGCGTGTGTCGCCAGGCCCGCCGAACGTGCGGAGTGAAGCGCTGATTCGAGCATGACGTCCACGACTACGATTCAGGCGCAGTGTTGCGTTGCCGGCGCAGGACCGGCCGGCATGATGCTCGGCCTGTTGTTGGCTCGCGCCGGCGTCGACGTCGTCGTGTTGGAGAAACATGCCGATTTTCTACGGGATTTTCGCGGCGATACGATTCACCCGTCCACGCTCGACGTCATGTCGGAACTGGGAGTTCTAGAAGCGTTCTTGCAGCAGCCGCACCAGCGGGTGACGCGCTTGGCGGGGAAGGTGGGCGATACCACCGTGACCGTCGCGGATTTCACGCGACTTCGTGCGCGCTGTCGTTTTTTGGCGTTCATGCCGCAGTGGGAGTTTCTCAACTTTTTAGCCGGCCAAGCGGCGCGGTATCCGAATTTCCGCTTGCGTATGCACGCTGCGGTCGAAGACGTACTGCTCGACGGCGATCGGATCGTGGGCGTGCGCGCGGCGACTCCAGAAGGACCGATCGAGGTGCGGGCCGCGCTGACGGTAGCGGCCGACGGACGCGGATCGGTCGTGCGCGATCGAGCCGGACTCGACGTGATCGACGTCGGTGCACCGATGGACGTGCTGTGGTTGCGCGTTTCCAAACGCGACGACGATCCGCACGATACGTTCGGCTACGTTCGGAACGGGCGGATCCTAGCCCTCATCGATCGCGGTGAGTATTGGCAATCGGCGTACGTGATACCGAAGGGGGCGATCGACGGACTTCACGAGCGCGGTTTAGAGGCGTTCCGAGAAGAAATCGCCGAGACCGTGCCATTTCTGCGAGATCGTCTTAACGAAATTGCGAGCTGGGATGACGTCCGGTTGTTGACGGTGCGCGTCGACCGTTTGCGTCGGTGGTACCGCTCCGGATTGCTCTGTTTGGGTGACGCGGCACACGCGATGTCCCCGATCGGCGGCGTCGGCATTAACCTGGCGATTCAAGATGCCGTCGCGGCCGCCAACATGCTGGCGAGCGAGTTGCTCGAGGGGCCAGTCAGCCTTCGAACGTTGCGCCGAATTCAACGGCGTCGCGAGTTTGCAGCGCGCGTGACGCAAGCGTTGCAGGTGATGGTGGGCCGCCATGTGATCGGCCGCGTCTTACGTACCGGAAGTTCGCCGGTGCTGCGGGCGGTTCCAAAACTCGTCGGGCGGCTGCCCTTCCTAACGCGGATACCCGCCCGTCTTGTCGGGCTGGGTATCCGGCCGGAACACGTGGCGCGCCCGGAGGTGCGCCGCTCGCCGCTTTCTAGGGAGTAGGTGCGGGCGTGGAGGCCGGGTAGTCCTCGCCGCTCGGATCAGCCGGTTTACCGGCAAAGATGTATTGCTGGCCGGGACCATCGTCGTTGTTCGGCGAGACGCTGAACTGTGATTGCCCGACCTGGCTCGTCGGATAGCGCGCGTCAGCACCGCCGGCCTGGGCCGGCGAGGAGAAGGCGGCGGCGAGGCCAGGGTTGAGAGGGAACGCTTGGCCACGGAACGAGCCGTCGGAGTTCATCGTGGCGACGATGTGCAGCCGTGCGTTATTCGCGACGCCGAGCCCAAGATCGACCGGACTCGGTCCGATGTCGAACCACATGTACGATCCGTCTCGACCACCCACGACTTGAATAAACGCCTTCTGATACGCGTTGTGATAGTAACCGCGCACGATGCCGCTGGCGTATAGCTGCAGGTCGAGGTGCCCGGCGATCGGATACTGCGATCCGTACACGGTCGTAATCGCAGTCGAGTAATGCGTATACGGCGCGCTCGCGGTATCATCGGCGGCAGCGGCGACCGGCCATGCGACCGTCGCCCCCATCACTGCGGCGCACGCCAATTGGCGCAAACCCGAAAATCGTATCATCCTATCGTCCTCTCAAATGCTCGTTCTAAGGAGTAGAGCGCTTTGCTTGCCGAGAACGTGACCGGCGTGACGAGCCCTTCTGAAATCGACCTTAGGGGTCTTCCTTTTTGGGACCGTCCTAACCTCATCCGCGAAGCCCTCGACCGCCTACCGGCCGGAACGGCGCTCACCTTCATCACCGAACACGAACCGCGCGGCCTCTCCGCCCGCATTACGCAAGAGCATCCCGAACATTATATCGTAGAAACCCGTCGAGTGGGGCGTGGTTTGTGGCGCGTTAGCATTACGCCCCGTCCGGGCCGCTCGAGCGAGCGAAATCCGCTGGCGCAGTTCTTGGCCGGTTGCCCTGCTTTCCACGGACTTGGCGTCGAAGTACTCGAGGAGCTCACCGCGTCGGCAATCCCCCAGACCGGTCGCCGCGGGCAAGCGCTCGTCGCTGAAAACTCCAGCTGGCCGTTTATCGGCGTGGTGACCGAAGGCATCGTCGTTCGCGCCAAGGGGCACGATGTCGACCGCGAGCGCATCTTGTACGAAATTTTTCCGCACGAAGTATTTGGCGTCGCCGAGTACTTCGATCGCGGCCTTTCCAACGCGCGCATCGTGGCATTTTCGAAAACGGCCCGCATCATCAAACTGCCGTGGGATTTGGTCGAAGAAGCCGCTTTCCGCCATCCGCAGTTAACGACGGCGCTCGGCGTCGTGATCGCGCAGCGGTTGCGTGAAGTCAACGATACGATTACCGCGCAAGGTGCGTTGCCAATCTTGGCCCGCATCGCTCGTGTCTTGTTGCCATACGCCATGCCCGAGCGCGGGCTGGTTCCGGCGTCGCCGAGCTTGTCCACGATTACGCAATCGCAAATCGCGGCTGCAGCCGGGACGGTGAAAGAAGTCGCCGCGCGGGCGATCGCCGAGCTGGAGGCGCGCAGCGCATTGCAGCGCGAGCGCGGGCACATTCGCTATCTCGATCGTCAACAGCTCATGGAGTTGATCCGCGAGCTTTCATAACCGGCGCGCGGTCGCGCCGTGAGTTTTATCCTGCGTTGGCTCGACTTGCGGCGGCAACGCCGGCCGGTCGGTTTGCGTCCGCACGGCGAGGTCACGGTTTCCGCGACGTGCGAAGATACTGCAACGCGCGTGCGCCGCGCGGTCGCCGACGTGCTCGGCGCGCACGTTACGTCCGATGATGGGCAGACGATCGAAGTCGCGTTCGGATTAGTGCGCAGCGAACGCCTACGCTGCAGTCTCAGCTCGACCGAGGAGCGACAAACGCGGGTACGAGTCGAGGCGGTATATCCGCCCGGGAGCCCCGCCCCGGAACGTTCGCTGTCGGTCGATGCGCTGCTGACGGCGCTCGGCCGCGACGAGCGAATTATCTGAGTTCTTCTGGAAGGATGCGGTCGAAGCCGGTATAGGGTACGAGCGCCGGCGGCATGTCGACCGAGCCGTCTTCGCATTGATAGTTTTCTAAAATTGCGGCGACGGTTCTCCCGATCGCGAGCGCCGAACCGTTGAGCGTATGCACTAATTCGGGCTTACCGTCCGCTCGCCGCATACGAATCGCCGACCTGCGCGCTTGAAAGTCGGTGCAGTTCGAACACGAACTGATCTCGCGATAGGTCGCAGCCGATGGCAGCCATACTTCCAAATCGTAGGTCTTGGCCGCGTTGAATCCGGTGTCGCCGGCGCACAACGATACGACGCGATACGGAAGGCCGAGCGCTTGCAGCACGCGTTCGGCGTCGGACACGAGGCGTTCGAGCGCGTCGAACGACGATTCGGGATCGGCCAGCCAAACGAGTTCTACTTTTTCGAATTGATGCTGGCGAATAAGGCCGCGCGTGTCTTTGCCGGCGGCACCGGCTTCCTTTCGAAAGCACGGCGTGTACGCCGTGTACTGGCGCGGCAATGTCGTTGCATTGAGGATTTCACCGCCGTGCATCGCCGTAAGAGGCACTTCGGCGGTCGGTATCATGAATAAGTCTGCATCGGGATCGCGGAACATCGCATCGGCAAACTTGCTCAGCTGTCCGGTCGACCACATCGTCGCCCGGCTGACGAGATACGGCGGCGAAACTTCGGTGTAGCCTCGTTCGGCGGCCGAATCGAGGAACAACGATGCCAGCGCTCGGGACAAACGCGCGCCCGGTCCACGCAGCAGCGTAAAGCGGCTTCCCGACAGTTTGGCGGCACGTTCGAAATCGAACACGCCCAGGGTCTCGCCAATCTCCCAATGCGGGCGCGATTCGAACGGAAATTCGCGCGGGGTTCCGACGACGCGCACGATCACGTTATCGCGCTCGTTGTTCCCGTCGGGCACCGAGTCGTCGAGAAGATTTGGCGAGCTGGAGAGCAGCGCACGCAAGGGCGAATCGTCGCGATCCGGTGCGAGCGCGCGCGCGCTCTCTTCCGACGACGCGATCGTTTGCGTGAGGGCGGCCAACTCGTCGCGACGCGCGGCTGCCGCAGACGCTTTGTCGGCGGCGCGTCCGATCTCGGCCGAAATGCGATTCTTTTCGGCTTTTGCGGTTTCCGCGACCGACAACGCGGAGCGGTACTCTTCGTCGTAGCGCAGAATGCCGTCGACGAACGACGGATCGAGCCCGCGACGAACGGCGGAGCGCCTCACGCGATCCGGATCGCGCCGAACGACGCCGATGTCTAACATGGAGAAGCGCGCATTTATGCAGCCGCAAAAGGCTCTCCTATCGGAGACCGGTTTTGCAGCCGAGTCGCTGCTCGCCCCCGCGCAAGCGCTGGCGGTGTATTTCGCACGCGTTCTATTCGAAGCACCGGCGGTCGAAGAGGTGACACGGGATGCGGCACGCGGACGAGTGCTTGCATCCGAAATTCGAACGGATGCCGATTATCCGCTCGCTCCCCGCTCGAATATGGACGGTTATGCAATCCTCGCAGCGAGCGTTCCAGGGACGCTGCAGATCGCCGGCGACGTTCGCATGGGTCAAGCAACTGCATGCGGGATCGACAGAACGCAGGCCGCGCGAATTCCGACCGGCGGTGTGCTGCCGCCCGGCGCGGATGCGGTCGTGCCGATCGAGGAGGCGCGCGCAGGCGACGGGACCGTTTCGATCGAGGGACGGGCGGAGCGAGGCCAAAACGTCATTCCGCGCGGCGCCGATATGCGTGCCGGCGACGTGGTATTGTCGGCCGGTCGTACGCTGCACGCGGCGCATATCGGTTTGCTCGCATCGCTGGGCATCGAGCGCGTTCCGGTGTATCGAACTCCGCTCGTCGGCATCGTTTCGAGCGGCGATGAAATCGTGCCGGTATCCCAGCGCCCGCGTGCCGGCGAAGTACGCGATTCGAACCGCTACGCGATTGCCGCGTCGCTGCAAGCCATGGGGTTGCGGACGAAACACTATCCGACGGTCGGCGATGCGCCGGGCGAGTTGGCCGATGCGCTGCGGTTGATGGCGGCCGAATGCGATGCGATCGTCGCCAGTGGCGGCTCCTCGGTCGGAGCGCACGACCGGTTGCCTGAAGCCGTCGCGCAGTTCGAACCGGGCGTCGTCGTTCACGGCCTACGCATCAAGCCCGGAAAGCCCGCGCTGTTTGGAGCCGCCGGCTCGACGCCGATCGTCGGCCTGCCCGGAAATCCCGCGTCGGCATCGATCGTGCTCGAAGCCGTGGCAGCGTCGATTTTTTTGAAGCTGACCGGAGCGAACCACCGCCAGTCCGTCGAGCGCTTGCCGCTAACGGCGGCGTTGCGCGGCCGGCCGGGCTGGACGTGGTACGTTCCGGTCGCTATCGAGGATGCTCGGGCCCGGCCGCTCGAGTTACGCTCGTTTTCCGTTCGTCTGGCCGCGCAAGCCGACGGATACGTCGTGGTGCATCCCGATGCGCCGGCGATCGACGCCGGCGATGAGGTCGTCGTCCATCGGTTTTGGGGAACGTAGGTCGAGGCATGAACGTGCGCCAAACCCAGCGGCCCATGCCGCGCCCCACCGCCGCCGTCGAGGCGATTCCACCGACGACGCCGTTCGTCGGCCCCGAAGAACTGATGCGGTCGCTGGGCCGCACCGAGGTCGTGCGTCTCGGCGCGAACGAGAGTTCGTTTGGAATTTCATCGGGTGCGCTTGCAGCGATGACCGCCGAGTTACCGCGCCTCAGCTGGTACGGCGACCCCGAGTCGCTGGATCTGCGCGATGCGCTGGCCGCTAAACACCGTTGCCGTCCTTCGCAAGTGCTGGTCGGCGCGGGCATCGATGACGTAATGGGCCTGGCCGTACGCGCCTTCGTCGGTGCGGGCGGCGTCGCCGTCGCGACGCGCGGGACGTATCCGACGTTCGCATATCACGTGACGGGTTACGGCGGAACGATCGCGTCCGTCGACTATCGCGCCGACGGCACGGTCGACCTCGACGCGCTATTAGATCTGGCGGCAACGCGCGTGCCGTCGCTGGTGTATTGCGCGAACCCGGATAATCCCGGAGGCCGTTTTCACGGCCGCGAAACGATGGCGCGGTTCGCTCAAGCGTTACCTGCGGAAACGTTGTTGCTGCTCGACGAAGCGTACGCGGATTTCGTGGACGCGGACGAACTGCTGGGTCCGGAGATCGACGATCGAATCGTGCGTTTGCGCACATTTTCGAAAGCCTACGGGATGGCCGGCGCTCGAATCGGATACGCGCTCGCATCCGAGCGCAACGCGAGCATTTTTCAGAAGATCCGCTTACACTACGGCGTCAATCGCAACGCGCAGATCGGCGCGCTCGCGTCGCTGCACGACGCAACGTTCCATCGCTGGGTGTTGGAGCAAACCGCCGCCGCGCGCGCCGATTACTACGCGCTGGCGCGACGCCTCGGTTTGGGGTATATAGAGTCGCGCACCAACTTCGTTTGCTTCGACCTCGAAACCGTCGAACGCGCGAATGCGGTTGTCGCGCGGTTGCTCGAACGCGGCGTTTGGATTCGAAAGCCGGGTTTGCCGCCGCTAGACCGTTTCGTGCGCGTCAGTGCGGGAACGCCGCCGATGCGAGAAGCCTTTGCGGACGCCTTTGCCGGCGTGCTGGAGAAGTTGTGACGCACGCCATCGTCTCGGACGTTCATGGGAACCTGGAGTCGCTCGAGCGCGCATTGAGCTTCGTTCGCGAAGACGACGAATTGCTGTGTTTGGGCGATTGCGTCGGATACGGCCCGAATCCGAATGAGTGCGTGACGTTATTGCGCGAGCGAGTGCGGCACGGCGTTATCGGCAATCACGATCTCGCGGCGCTCGAAAACTACGGCACCGAATATTTCAACGACGCAGCGCGTGCGGCGATCGAGTGGACGCAAAAAATGTTGACGCCCGAAAGCCGGTCGTGGCTCGACGCGTTACCGTACGAGCTGCGGTTTCCGGATTTTCTTTTGGTGCATGGCGCGCCGGTCCATTACTTCGAGTACATTCTCGACAAACGAACGGCGTCGCGCGCCTTCGACTGGACCGACGCTCCGCTGGTGTTCGTCGGACACACGCACATCGCCGAGTATTGGGTGCGCGAAAAGGACGGAACCATCGGTCATCGGCACATGCAGCACGGCGGCGAACTCATTCTGGAAGAAGGCTGCCGGTATATCGTAGACGTCGGAAGCGTCGGCCAGCCGCGCGATCTGAATCCAAATCCGTCGATGGTGCGGTTCGACGCCGAGGCCCGGCGGGTCGAATGGATTCGCTACGCGTATCCGGTGGCCGACGTGCAAACGAAAATTCGCGAAGCGAACCTTCCCGAGTATCTCGCCGACCGGTTGGAGGCGGGGCGTTGAGCGACGTTCCGTTCGACGACGGCAATTGTTTTGCGTGCGGGCCGGACAACCCGGTCGGCTTGCATTTGCATTTCGACGTCGACGGAGACCACGTTGCCGCGAAGGTCCGTCTTGCGTCGAACTATCAAGGCTGGCGCGATATCGCGCACGGCGGAATCGTCATGGCGCTGCTCGACGAAGCGATGGCGCATGCCGCCGGATTTGCCGGACATCGCGGCGTGACGGCCAGTGTCAAGGTTCGCTTTCGCCGGCCCGTTCCGATCGATCGCACGGTCGACGTTCGCGGCCGGGTGACGTGGCATCGGCGCAACGTGCTGGGCGTCGAGGCGACCATTCTCGAAGCGGGCGTGGTCCTCGCGCAAGCCGAGGGCAGTTTCGTATCGCGAGGTTCGCTGGATGCCGTCGACGACAGGCGTAATCCACTGTCGTGAAATCCAAACAGCAACGACAAGCTACCGCCGAGAAGCGGAACACCGCGACGCCAACGCTCGACAATCGTCGCGCTCGCCATGAATACGAAATTCTCGAGTCGCTCGAAGCCGGACTGGTGCTAACCGGAACCGAGATTAAATCGATTCGCGCGGGCGGTGCGAGTTTAAACGAAGCGTACGCTCGAGTTCGCGACGGTGAAGCCTGGCTGATGGGCATGCACATCGCCGGCTACAAAGAGGGAAGCTTCTCGAACGTCGAGGCCAACCGGCCGCGCAAACTGTTACTCCACAAGGAACAGATCGAGCACTTTCACAGCCGCGTCGGCGAAAAGGGCCTGACGATCGTTCCGTTGCGACTCTACTTTACGCGCGGGAAAGTCAAGGTGCAACTTGGATTGGCCCGAGGTAAAAAGTTGTGGGATAAGCGCGCGGACATCGCAAAGCGCGACGTCGAACGCGACATCGCGCGCCAGATGCGGTGAGGGGAGCGCGTCCGGAGCAAGCGCTGGTCGACGCGATCGTTCGCGATGGCGTCCTCCGCCCGAACGAACGGCTGATCGTCGCCTGCAGCGGTGGTCCCGATTCGATCGCGTTGGCGTGGACGTTAGCGGCGGCGCGGCCGCTCGAACTCGATATTCGGTTGGTCTACGTCGACCACGCCCGCAGACGCTCGTCGCTGCAAGACGAATGCGTGGTCGCGAATGCGTCGGCCGTACTCGGGATCCCGTTCGAAACGGCGTCTCTCGACGGAACCGCGGCCAGCGAAGCCCAGTTGCGCCACGCCCGCTACGAGGCATTGCTCAACGTGGCGCGACGCACCGGCGCTCGTGCTGTCGTTACCGCCCACCATGCCGAGGATCAGAGCGAGACCGTTCTACTGGCGCTCTTTAGAGGAAGCGGTGCGGCTGGTTTAGCGGGTATGCCTGCCCGCCGCTTACTTGCGGGCTCGATCGACCTCGTGCGCCCGCTCCTCGCCCACAGTGCCGCCGAACTGCGTGCGTTCTGTCACGATGCGGGTGCGCCGTACGCGGTCGATCCGACGAACTCCGACGGCAGTATCGCCCGTAACGGCGTGCGCGAGGCGTTGACCGCCCTGCGTCCGCTGTTCCCACAGCTCGATCGTGCGGTTTCGAGAGCCGCAGCCATCGCCGCCGACGAGGCGGTAGGCTCGCAGCGAGCGGCATTGCGCCGCCACGTTCGCGCCCTCGTGGAGGCTGAATGCGGCCTGGACGATGTCGATTTCGAGCACGTCGAGGCTGCGGTTCGAGCGCTCGAGCGCAGAGCGAGCGGGCGCTTTCTTCTAAAGGCCGGCATCGAGCTCGAAGTGAGCGATGGCGAGATTTCCGCGGTAAAACCCGCGCCGCGAGGCGTGGGCGAACGGAAACCGCGGGTAACGTAGGAGGGGTTCCAGAAAACGTGTACCTCGAACTCGGCCATCGGGCCCGGTTTATAGCACCCGGTACGTTCGGCAGGGCCGAGACGATTCATAGAAAGTATACGGTTTCAACCACGTGAGCAAGAATCTCCGCTCGATCATTCTGATCATCCTGGCAATCGTAGCCGTGTTCGTCATCGTAGAAAAATTCGTGCAGCCTAGTGAAGGCGCCACGCGATTAGATTACGGCACGTTCTACCAGAAGCTCGAGGCTGGCCAAGTGCAGTCGTTTCACGCGGTCGGTTTGGCCGCGACCGGCGATCTGTCCAGTGGCGCCAAATATACGGTATCGGTACCGAACGTCGATCAAACGTTCGTGGACAACGTGTATCGTAAGGTCAAGAGCGGCGCGATCAGTTTCGAGCAGCAAAGTAATGGCGGACTGTTTACGAGCCTGATGTCGCTCGCGCCATTGGTCGTGATGGTAGCGCTGCTGTTCTTCATCTTGCGCCAGGCGCAAAGCGGCGGGAGTCAAGCGTTGTCGTTCGGCCGATCGCGCGCCAAGATGCAGTCGGAGAATCGCCCCAAGGTAACGTTCGCGGATGTTGCCGGCGTGGACGAAGCCAAAGAAGAGCTTGCCGAAATCGTCGACTTCTTGAAGTACCCGAAAAAATATCAAGCGGTCGGCGCGCGAATACCCAAGGGCGTGTTGCTGCTCGGTCCGCCGGGCACCGGTAAGACGCTTCTGGCGCGCGCGATCGCAGGCGAAGCCGGCGTACCGTTTCTGTCGATCTCGGGTTCGGATTTCGTCGAGATGTTCGTGGGCGTCGGCGCCTCGCGCGTTCGCGATCTCTTCGACCAAGCAAAGAAATCGGCTCCGTGCATCGTCTTCATCGACGAAATCGACGCCGTCGGACGCCAGCGTGGCGCCGGCTTGGGCGGCGGCCACGACGAGCGCGAACAGACGCTCAATCAGTTGCTGGTTGAGATGGATGGATTCGATCAAAACACCGGCGTGATTCTGATCGCGGCGACCAACCGCGCCGACGTGCTGGATCCCGCGCTGCTTCGGCCCGGGCGCTTCGACCGTCAAGTCGTCGTCGACCGCGCCGACTTCAGAGGCCGCGAGAAGATTCTGGAAGTGCACGCCCGCAATAAACCGTTGGGCAAAGAAGTGTCGTTGACGACGCTGGCTAAGCGCACGCCGGGTTTCTCGGGAGCGGATCTTGAGAACTTGCTCAACGAAGCCGCCTTGCTGGCGGCTCGGCGGAACAAAAGTACGATCGAGATGCACGAGTGCGACGAAGCGATCGATCGCGTAATGGTCGGGCCCGAGCGCAAGTCGCTAATCATGTCGCCGCGCGAAAAGGAAACGACCGCGTTTCACGAGTCGGGCCACGCGTTGCTCGGCGGGTTGCTCGATAAATCGGATCCGATTCACAAAGTCACCATTATCCCGCGAGGAATGGCGTTGGGTCTCACCTGGTCGCTGCCCGAGGACGACCGTCATAGCCGCACCCGCGAAGAGTTGATCGCGCAGATCACGATGGCGCTGGGCGGACGTTTGGCCGAAGAGATCAAGTTTGGCGACGTCACGACGGGCGCCAGCAACGACTTCGAAAAAGCCACCGAGCTGGCGCGCCGTATGGTGACGCAATACGGCATGAGCGAACTCGGGCCGATTCAGTATGGCCGCGGCGCGCATCAAGTCTTCTTAGGCCGCGACTTCGGCGACGAACGCAGCTACTCGGAAGAAATCGCCAGCAAGATCGACGCACAAGTGCGGGCGATCATCGAGTCGGCATATTCGAACGGCAAGCAGCTGCTCGAGACCAACTGGAGCAAAGTCGAGCGGATGGTCGAGTCGCTGCTCGAGTACGAAACGGTCGATGCCGAGGAGGTTCGAGCGATTCTAGAAAACCGGCCCTTCGATCGTCCGGCCGCCGAACTGACGCCGCCCGCCGGCGCCGACGTCGAACGGTTGCCGTCCGACGAGCTCAAGCGCGCCGAAAAACCGAAGCGGCTCCCGCCGAACATATCGCCGGAACCGGCATGAAGGTAACGACGGCGATCGCCGCCGCACTGCTAACGCTAGCGGTGCCCGCGGCGGCGCTGCCGTGCGCCGCAGCCGGCATCGCGCAGCAACGCGGCGATCTAGCGAAAGGCGGCTCGTACGTCGTAGAGCCCAATCCGACGATCGGTGTGGCCGCAGCGGGACTGTGGTTTCGTGCGCCCGGGGCCGGCTACGATAACGCGACCCCCGGTATCTCTCGGTTGGCCGCGACGGCGGCGGCCGTGGCACCGCTCTCCGGAGGAAAATCGCTGTTCGCGCTCGTCAATAGCGTCGGCGGACAACTCAATATCAGTGTCTATCCAGATATCGTTGGGATCGGCGTCACGGTGCCGGCTTCGGCCATCCGGCGAGTCGTTGCCGCGATGACCGCGGCATATTTTTCGCCCGCAATCGACGATTCGGCGGTCAAGACGGCGCAACGCGATGCGGCCGTTGCCGCGGTCGCGCAGCGGTATTCCGCCGATCTCGCACTGCACGACCTGTTGTTCGCGCACGTGTTTTCGGCCGGCCCGGCGCATTACTCGCCGCTTCCGGATTCGATCGCGGCGATTGCGTCGTTGTCCGCCTCGAGTATCGGCACGTTCGCGAAGCGGGCGTTTCGTTCTGGAAACGCGATGCTCACACTCACCGGCGACGTCGATGCCGCCTCGCTCTCGGCCGTAACCGACGGCAGCGGATCGACGAATATGGATGCGCCGTTCGATTCGACGCTGTCGGGTGCAACCGGTCCCGCCGACGCGAACGGAGCGGTTTCCGGTACGGGCTTTGCATGGGTTGGGCCGCCGATCGCCGACGCGCGCGCTGCGACCGCGATGGATTTCATCGCCGACTATCTGTTTCGCGACGGTACCGGCTTGGTATCGCGCGACGTCGCGCCCGCGGATGCGTACGTTGCCGGGCAGTTCGTAACGCTGCACAATCCGGGTGTCATGGTCGTTACGATGGGCGGAAACGACGAAGCCAAAGCCGAGCGCGCGATGCTCGATCGCCTGGCCGCAATGGAGCGGCCGCTCGACGCGCACACGTTTGCCGCGGCATTAGAAGCGTTCATATACCACGTGGCGTCGGATACGCAAGCGCCGCTCGAGCGCGCCGATAACTTAGGCTGGTATGCGGTTGAAGGTAACTTGTCGTATGCACCCGGCGATGCGAGCGAGGAGTACCAACGGATGGCGCGCTCGCTCGATCCGCAATTCGTAGCGGACGTCGTGCGTCGCTATCTGGCAAATCCGCTCTCGATCAAATTATTAGTTCCGTCGAATCAGCCGAAAGGGAATGCGTCGTGAAGAGCCTGATCGCGGTGACGTTATTCGCCACACTTGCGACGACGTTTCCCTCGAGCGCCGCTGCCGCGGCGGATGCGACGCAGCCTGCGGTGGTCCGCCAAGGCGGCGTCGCGATCGTGAGTCAAAGCGACCCGCAAGCCGCACTGGTCGGCGTCGAGGTGGTCATCCCGGCCGGGCTCGACCGACAAACCCTTCGCCAGAACGGACTGGCGGCATTGGTCGCGCAAACGATTTTGCAGACGCCGGTGACCGTCGCCGGCGCGTCGCCCGTTCCGCTCGAACGAGCGATTGCGGCGAGCGGTGGATCGATTCGATTTGCGATCGATCCGGATAACGTTCATTTCTACGTCGAAGCGCTCGCGCAAGACGCGCCGGCGGTGCTTGCGATGTTCCGTCAGGCGTTGACCGCACCGGATTTTGCGCCGGCGACCGTCGTCGATGCGCGCACGGCGTTGTCGACGAAGCTCGCACAGTCGGCACAGTATTCGCAATACGCACTGCAGGTCGGCGTCGATATGCTCAATCAGGCCTCTTCGACGCAGGCGAATGCCGGCTTTCCCGCGCTCGGAACGCGCACTTCGTTGGCCCAACTGGTTCCGTCCGACGCTGCGGCATTTTACCGTACATACTATCGGCGCGGCGGAGCGCTGGTGAGCGCGGTCGGTCGCCTCGACGCGCTGGGCGCAGCCGATCTGAGTTCGCTCGCATCGGCCTTACCCGACGGCACTACGTCGGTCGTTACGACGCACGTTGCTCCCCTGCAGGGAGCATCGCGCGAAGTGATCGCGCACCGCGACATCGCCGCGCCTTGGTTGATCGCTCAGTATCCCGCCCCCGACGTGGCTAGCCGCGATTTCGGGCCGATGCTGGTGTTGTCTGCATTTCTGCGGCGCACGCTATCGGATATCGCGCAAGTGCCGGGCGTCGTTTCTCCTACCTTCATGTCGAGGGCGGTTGGAGCCGATTATGCCTACGATCGGGCACCCGCCCATCTCGTGTTGTACGTCAACGGTGGCATCGGAAATCCGACGCGTACGTTCGCGACCGCGTTGTCGGTCGTGAGCGTGTTGGCGGCGACGCGCCTGCAAGGATCGATCGACCAGTTTAAGGCGCAAGCCGCCGGCGATTTCGCAACCGGCGCGACGACGTTGGAAACCCGCGCGTGGCTAGCCGCCGTCTTCGCACGCGGCGATGCATCGCCCGACTTCTTGAATCGCGCGCTACAGGCAATCTCCAATACCACCCCTGGCGACGTGCAACGCGTTGCGCGGTTGTATCTGGGCAATCCGACCATCGCGTTGGTCTTGCCGCGGGACGAAAGCACGCACAACTGAACGTCGCACTCGTTCACGACTACCTGAACCAGCGCGGCGGAGCCGAACGCGTTTTTGCCACCATCGCCAAAGAGTGGCCGGACGCCCCGATTTACACATCGCTCTACGACGAGTCCGCGGTCGGCGATTTGATTCCGCGCGAACGGGTTCGAACGTCGTATCTGGCGCGCGTTCCGTTCGCCGGGAAGTATTTTCGGGCGCTGGCACCGTTCTATCCCCGGGCTTTCGAAGCGTTCGACCTTTCGGGTTATGACACGATTATCAGTTCGACCACATCGTGGGCGAAAGGTGTGATCGTTCCGCCGGGGAGCGTACACATCTGTTATACGAATACCGTGAGCCGCTTTGCGTTTGCGTACGACGATTACGTCGGCGGTTTCGGCCGTTCCAGCGGCAACCAGCTCTTGCCCATGCTGGCTCGGCCGGTCGTGCGACGCCTCGTCGCCTGGGATAAGCTTGCGGCGCAACGCCCGACTGCGTACGTTGCTAATTCTCGCAATGTGGCAGAGCGCATCCGCCGCTACTACGAACGCGATGCCGACGTGCTGCACTGTCCGGTCGAGCTCGACAGGTTTACCGTCGGACGCGGGTCCGGCGACTATTTTTTGATCGCTTCGCGGCTGCTTCCGTACAAACGCATCGATCTCGCAATTCGGGCGGCGCAGTCGGCCGGCGTACGGCTGTTGGTGGCCGGAACCGGACCCGCGCAAGCGGAGCTGCGCGCGTTAGCTCGCGATTCGACGACGACGTTGCTAGGATACGTCGAAGATGGCGAGTTGAACGCACTGATGGGCGACGCTCGCGCGGCGATCTTGCCGGGCGAGGAAGATTTTGGGCTATTGCCGCTCGAGGCTGCCGCCGCCGGACGGCCGGTAGTCGCATTGCGTCGCGGCGGGGCGCTCGAAACGGTCGTCGACGGCGTGACCGGAACGTTTTTTGACGATCCTACGCCCGAGTCACTGGCTGGGGTGTTGCGTTCCTTCGACGCCACGCGCTACGATCCGCAAATGTTGCGTGCGCACGCCGAGCGATTCGCTCCACAAACGTTTTCGCGGGAACTGCGGGCGATCGTCGAGCGCGTTCGCGCGAGCGGTCGCTAATAACTCATATGCGAGCGGTGTTTTGGGCCGTCGTCGCATTCATCGTGGTGTTCGTTGCATACGACCTCAACAAACTCTACGCGCTCCGATACGGCGCCGATCTCGGGATCTATCTGCAGACCCTCGTGAACTGGCGCCACGGCTCGACGTTTAACTACGGCGAGTGGCGCCCGCACCTGCAAGTGCACGAATCTTGGGCACTGATCGCGTTGGTTCCACTCCTCGCCCTCATTCCGCGGGCCGAAACGCTGCTTGCGGTGCAGGTGGTCGCGGTAGCATCTGCGGCGATTCCGTTAGCCCTCCTCGCTCGCCAACTCGGGTTGTCGTCGCGAGCGGCTACCGTCGTGGCCGTTGCATATTTGTTGACGCCATCGGCGCAAGGTCTTGCGTACGATAATTTCTCGGAGAACGTATTCGTGCCGGTGTTGGCGCTCGGAGCGGCGTTAGCGGTCGTTCGCCGCGCGTGGTGGCCATCGATCGTTCTCGTCGTGTTGCTATGCGGTATCAAAGAAGATTCCGCGCTGTTCGTCATTTGGTTCGGGGTCGCGTGTGCGGTATGGCGCGACCGGCGAATGGGAATCGCCATTTGCGCGGTGGGTCTGGTGACGATTCTAACGTATTGGTCGATCGAAACGCTGGCCGGGGTTCGGCCGAACGATCCGCCGTACGGCTGGGGCGTGCACGATGTGAGCGGTAAGTTCACCTTGATCGCGTTGCTGCTCGCGCCGTTTGCGTTCGCGCCGGTCGGCGCCGGACGCTGGTTGTTGTTGAGCGCACCGCTGTTAGCCGAGATCGTCTTCATGCAGCCGTGGAACTACGAACCTAGTCGAATCGGTTCGCATTACGTCGCTCCGCTCTTGGCGGCCGCCTCGGTTGCTGCCGTCGTAGGTTTGCGGCGCTTTCCGAAGCTCGTGCCGGCGGTTATTCCTTGCGCGCTGATCGTCACGTTGGTTATCTTTAGCGACACCGCGCTGCGACCGGGACGATGGCCGTACGTCGTCGATTGGAACGCATACCGCCAGGCCGAAGCGGTGCGCGACGGATCCGCCCCGGCACTATTGCCGCGGCGAGAAGAGGGCGTGTGGGCCGTCGCTGCGGCCAACCCGCAGGTGCGGCTCGATTTGCGACACGATCCGGCGTTCGTTGCATGTCCGGCCTACGACACCGATGCCGGCGCATTCTTCCGAAGCCTGCGCGGCGAGATGCCGGCCCATCTGTGTGGCGGCGTTCCGGTACGATGAACCTGGCGCTACAAACGATTCGTTTCGAACGTGCCATGCGCGAGGATCGCGGCCGGTTCGCAAGCGTGCGCGATGCGCGCGTGTTGCTCTATTGGCCGCACGGCCTCGGCGATTGGGTGCATTTGGGCGTACTGGCGCCGTTGCTCGAGCCCAGTAACGAATACGCAGTGACGCGATCGGGCGACGACTACGTGGCGATGCTCGAAGGCCAAAGGCTCTTGCGACCGTTGTACTCAGGAATACTCGCGCCGTCGGATCGGGTAGACGGCGAACCGCCCCATTGGGGTTTGCGATCGTCGTCGTTGCGCGGCGGTGCGGCCATCGCGCAGCTCGCACGAGCGCCTGCCGAAACGGTGCGAGGCTTCGCTCCGGACACGCTATTGTGGACGGACTATCCGGAAACCGAAGGCCGCGCCGCCTATCCGTATCACACCAAGATGCGCAATCTCGCGCGCGCGCTGGTAACGCCGCAACGCTTACAGCGATTCGATCTTTCCCAGCCGCTGCCCAACGTTCTGGATTTTTCGGCGCCCGCCGGCGTGCTTGCGAACGTCGAAGGACGATTGCACGAATTCGCGCCGCCCGGCACGCGCATTGCCATCCTCTCTCGTGCCGGCGTCACCGCGCCTCGGAAAAATTGGGACGCGGTGCAGGCCGAACGATTCGTCCGCGAACTGCGAGCCCGCGATTCGCGGTGGCGCATCGTTTCGATGGACGACGACGAGTTCGAGGGAACTGCCGGTTTCCGGCGGCTGTTCGCCGGCGGCGGTGAGCCATTCTCGACGACCTTCAAAGCGCTACTACAACGCAGCGAACTCTTGGTCGGCGTTCCGGCCGGGCCGCTCCACCTTGCGATGGCGTCGAATTTGGTAGCGATCGTCGGAATTTGGCGAGCGCACCATCCCGACTGGTACGACGAACCCAACCGGCGTGCGATTCACCTGGCCGGACGAATCGTGACCGATCGCGGATTTCACCGGCGCGCTGCGACGCTCACGAAACCGGCGTCGCTGCATCATCGCATCGAGTATTGCGATACGGAAGAAATTCCGGCCGAAGCAGTGCTCGCCGGCATTTCGCAGCTTGGGCTGTAAGGAACGTTACGGTGCGATCGGACCGCGCGGATGCCCCGCCGCAGCATGCGCTCCCATCAACAGCGCAACCAACGTGAACGCATTGAACAGCGCGTGCGAAATCATCGACGCGTACGCGTTGCGCGTGTTGTAGTAGACAGCGCACAGAACCACACCGCCGAGACCTAATGGAATTGCCGCGTACTTGTCGCCGTGCGCGCAGGCAAACAACACGCCGCTCGCTGCCGCACCAAGCCAAAAACCGCCGTAGCGCATTCCAAAGTTAAAGACGAAGACGCGGAAGATCGTTTCTTCTACCGCGGGGGCGAAAACGGTAGCGAAGAGGACGAATGCGGCGATGGCCGCCGGCTGATGCAAGCCTGCGAACACTTCGACCGGTTGCTGCTGGTGATCGGTATGCGTCAAGATCGACACGATTGCCGAAGAGCCGTCGACGACTACGATCATCGCGATCGCCCCGAGCACGGCGCCGACGAACACGGTCAACGTCGGAGCCGTGAAGCCGAGCGCTCTACGCGGTATTTTGGCGATGCTGGGGAGCGCCAACAACGCGCACGAGATCAGACCCGTTTCGAGCAGCGCTTGTAGCGTAAGGCCGAAGACGAGTCGTTGCGGGTCGACAGGACCGGAAACTTGCTGCGCCGAGCCAATTGCGGAGAGTACGACGATCGCAACGATGACGATCCCCGTCGCCCACGCGGTAAACCCGCTAAAACTATCCTTCGGCCAGTGCGTCGGCCAACCGGGAGAAATCGTCGAGTTCGAGTCGTTCACCGCGTCGTTCCGTTGGAATGCCGGCGGCCGCGGCCGCTCGTTCGATACGTTCGTGCGGCAAACCTAACGCCAGCGAGAGACTGTTGACTAGAGTTTTGCGGCGGTACGCGAACGCTCCGCGGACGACCTTCCGGAACAACTCGAGATCGCGCGGCCGCACCGCCGGTACGTCGCGGCGTATCAGTCGTACGACCGCAGATTGCACCTTCGGAGGCGGGTAGAACGCGCTCGGTCCGACCGAGAATCCGTACTCGACGTGCGCCGCGTACTGCACTGCAACCGACAGACTGCCGTACGACGCCGAACCGGCCTTCGCGCTCAATCGTAAGGCGACGTCTTTTTGAATCATAAAGGTCATCGTGCGCGGACCTTCTGGTAGCTCGAGCAGGCGTAGAATCAACGGCGTTGCGATGTTATATGGAAGATTGCCGGCGGCGCGCCACGTCCGTTGCGCCGCCCACGCCTCGTAATCGAACTCCAGCGCGTCGCCGTGTTCGAAGCGCGCGCCGCGCACGTCGTCGCGTTCGCGTAGCGTCGTCAAGAGCGCGGCGTCGATATCGATCGCGGTGACGTTCGCGCCTTGCTGCAGCAGCGCGCTCGTTAGCATGCCAGTTCCGGCGCCGATCTCCAACACCGGAATCCCCGGATCGCCGTCGACGCATAAACGCGCCGCAGCTATTGCCACGGCGCTATCGACCAGAAAATGTTGACCGTACCGCTTTTGCGGGCGCAAACCCCAACGGGCCAGCACCGCCCGCGGATGGGGTGTGTCGCTCACTTCAAACGATATACCGTAACTTGACGGCGCCCGAACGCTAGCGCTGCGCCGGTCGAATTAAAACCCAGATCGATTCGATTTCCTCGAATCGCGCCTCCGGTGTCGCCGGCGATCGCCCAGCCGTAACCGGCGATATACAAGTGCGTGCCGATCGGAATATAACGAGGATCGACCGCGACGATGCCGTATCCGGCGCGCCGGCCGATCGCCGTCATACCGCTGCATCCCGCGCAATCGGCGGTGTATGCGGTGGCGATCATCTCCATCGAAATCATTTGCATCGCGCGCGCCGCAAAGTTGCGCGCGTCGATCGCGCCGATCGCGCTCAAGCGTTGATACGCGGCATACGCTTCGGATCCGTCGGCCATTACCCGAGGCTTCGCGCGCCGTACGAGCTGCGACGATAACGTGACGTGGCGTACGGTCGTGCCCGTTTGAAACGAGCGCACCACCGAAACGCGCATGCCGGACGATCCGTTCGATCGAACGAGCGAAGCCTCGGAGGCGAGCGACGCATCGAGGTGATGAACGATACCAGGCGCGATGTGCTTGACGATCGTGCTCGTCCATGTCGTAACGTGCGTGACGCGCACGATGCCGTTCGGCGCAACCGCTGCCGCGCGACCCGGAACGACGATGTCGTAACGGCCTAACGCCACGTGGTTGTCGGCCAGCATACCGGCGACCGAGTCGGCGGTGCTCCAGACCTTCGTGCGGCGTCCGCCGACGGCGAGCGTCACCGGGACGGCCGTCCGATACGCGACGATCGTTCCATCGGTAATTGGGACGTCGAGTGCGGGCCGGATCGAGTCGTGGGCGCCAAGCCGGATACCCTCTTCGCGCAGAAAATCCGCGACGGTCGGAGCGTCGGTCGTTATGTCGACGATGGTGCCGTTGGCCGCCAACGCAACCGTGTGGGACGGCGCGCGGCCGTTCGGCGTCGCAGCCATGGCGCGCGATGCCGGCGCGATGGCCGCAAACAGAACGGCTGCTGCAACGAATCGGCGCAAACTGCCGATGCGAATGAGGGACAAACGAACGCCTTTCGCTCCCAGCTCGCCGCAAGATCAGCTCTCAACACCTCGAGAAAGCAAACGATGCAGGTCGAGTCGGACGGCCGCCGGGCGGCCTTTCTTTTCCGGCCGGCGCGGTGCGCCGGCACGCCACGAGAAAGGAGCCTCGCTGATGCGCTGGCTCGAGCCGCCTCGGGGCGGCCATGTGGCCCGGGCACTATAGCACGAGGAACGCGAAGTTCTCCTAGGGCGAAAGTCGCACCTGGCCGGGGCGGAGAGCCCGCGGGCGGGGCGAAGGACGGTGCCGTGGACCGGTTGCGAATCGGCTTTTTTACCGAGATCTACCGCCCCGTCGTGAATGGTGTTGTGGCGTCGATCGAGGCGTTGGCACAGGGGTTGGAAGCGCGCGGCCACTCGACGTTTTGCTTCGCGCCGCACATGCCCGGATTCGTCGAGCCGGACGGCCCGGTTTTTCGAATGCCGTCTTTGCCGCTGCCGACGAAGACACCGTATCGCCTCACCCTGCCGCTGGTCGCGCGCCGCAACGTGAATAACGTTATCAAGCGCTTGTCGATCGTGCACGCGCACTCACCATTCGTTACCGGATGGACCGGGCTGCATTACGCTCGCAGGTACCGCATACCGCTGGTGTTTACGTATCACACGCAGTTGGAAGAGTACGCGCACTACGTTCCTTTCGAGCGCAACGCGACGCGCTACGCGGCCTCGCAACTAACGCGCACGTTCGGTAACCTAGCCGATGCGGTAGTCGTACCGACGGCATCGATGGCTCGCCGGCTGCGGGAGGTGGGCGTGCGCACCCGGATCGAGATCGTCCCCAGTGCTATCGACGTTGCGTGGTTCGCGGCCGGCCGGCGCAGTGATGCCGTCCGGGCGTCGGCCGGCGCCGGCCCACGCGAGCGTCTCTTGCTGTGCGTCTCGCGCTTGGGCAAAGAAAAGAATATCGAAGTGCTCCTGGCGGCGCTCGCAGGAGCGGACCCGTCGTTGCGGCTCGCCATCGCCGGAGAAGGCCCGGATCGTGAACGCCTGGAGGCGCTCGCCTCCGAATTGAACGTGATGGGACGAACCCGATTCTTGGGAGCTCAGCCGCGCGAACGTTTGCCCGACCTGTACGCTTCGTGCGATGCCTTCTGTATGCCGAGCACGAGTGAAACGCAGGGCTTAGTCCTGGTTGAAGCGCTGGCGGCCGGAGCGTTGCCGATCGCGGCCGACGTCCCGCAGAGTCGCGACGTCTTGGCCGGCGAGGGAACCTATGCGAAGCCCACCGCCGACGGCTTCTCCCGCGCGTTCGAGGGGGTCGAACTCGACCCGGGCGCTTCCGCTCGCCGGCGCGCCAACGGCAACGCCGATCGCTTCGGCATCGATCGCCATGTGGATCGGATGCTCGAGCTGTATCGCGACCTCATGGTGTGCGATCGAATCGCTTGACTCCGAACATATGTTCGCATATAATTGGGTATAGAATCATCATGCGAACAGCACGAAATGAGACTCCGGACTGGGTAACGGCAGAGATCGGCTTTGCGGCCGGCTCGCACGGTACGGGTGTGGCTTACGCCGATGTCGCGCTCGCGGGGCGCAGCCGGGTGATGCGCGTTCCATTCAGCGTGCAGTCCCGCGGTTCCGAATCGCGCGCCGTCGGCTATGCTGCACTAACGGCGATCGCGCGCGCATTGCGCGGTTGGAAGGTCGAACGCGTGCGTTTTGCGGTCGACGATCCTGTCTTGATTGCAGATCTCGGCGGGCACCGTGACGTACCGGCAAGTCTCGTGATGCCATACGTCCACTTGCGATGTGCGCTGAACCAGCTGGGCGATTTCGATATCGTGGAAGCCATCGAGAACGATCTCACACAACGGGCGCGAGCTGAAGTCGCTCTAAACGCCGCTGCCTGACGCATTCTCAGCGGACTTCCGCCGGCTCGAGGCGGGCGAACTGCCGGAAGAAACGCGTGCGCTGGCACGCGCGCTCTTAGGAAGATACGTCGTCCGCAAAGTTGGATCCGAGATTGTGGCCGGACGAATCGTTGAAACCGAAGCCTATCTCTTAGGTGATCCTGCGTGCCACGGGTTCATCGGGCCGACGCCGCGCAACGCCACCCTATTCGGGCCCCCACATCGTTCGTATGTGTACCAAATTTACGGCACGTCGTTCTGCTTCAACGTTTCAGGCGAAGCGGAAGGCGAGGGCGCCGGCGTTTTAGTGCGAGCATTAGAGCCGGTCATCGGGCACGACATGATGTTGCAACTCCGGCCCGGGGCGTCGGCGGCAGATGTTTGCCGGGGGCCGGGCCGTTTGTGCGCTGCGTTGGCGATCGACCGCTCTTTAGACGGCGTCAATCTGTTGACCGATGCGGCCTTATGGCTGTCGGCCGGTCAACCGCTTCGTCCGTCGCGCGTGCGCGTTAGCCCCCGCATCGGCATTACACGCGCCGCGTCGCGGCCGCTGCGCTATTATGAAGCTGGTAATCCGTACGTGAGCGGCCCACGCAAATCGATTCGACCTTGAACCCGAGATTCGGCTGTGATATAGTGTGGTCGTCGCGAAGCACGGAACGTGTTTCGGCCGCGACGACATTTGACATCCCCCTCCCCGTGACGCGCCGCCGTTCCGATCGCGAGGCAGCCTCGCCCGCGAATCGACGTTGTGATGCGCGTGCGGTTTCCTGAGAGAGACACTCCTCTGCAAACCGAACATCGCCCGAACAACGACATGCGCCCTCCGCAAAATGGAGGCCGTCGCCGTCGCGCCCGTCACCGCCGCTTTCAACAGCCTGGCCAGTTTCACGAGCAGTTCCCGACAGCTGACAACGGGCCAATGCTACTCACCGCCGAGCAGCTCGCCGAAAAAACAAAGACCGAACTAATCGCGCTTGCCGGCGAATTGGAAATCGAAATTCTAACGCCGGCGAAGGTGAAGAAGGACGAGATCGTCGCCTCGATCGTTGCCGCGCAAGCCGCACGTTCGGGACTCGAGATGGCCAGCGGTATTCTCGACGTTCTTCCCGAGGGCTACGGATTTTTACGCCGCGCCGGGTACGTGATCGGCAACGACGACATTTACGTAAGTCAATCGCAGATCCGGCGTTTTGAACTTCGGCGCGGTGACTTGGTCGAAGGTCAGGTACGCCGTCCCAAAGAGAGCGAGAAATACTACGGCCTGATCCGGGTCGACAAGATTAACGATCTCGAGCCCGACGCGATCAAGGGTCGCCGCGTGTTCGAAAAAGGCACGCCGATCTATCCGCAGGAGCGCTTTAAGCTCGAAGTCCGTTCGACCCAGCTATCGACGCGCGTCATCGATCTATTCTGTCCGATCGGCAAAGGCCAGCGCGCCCTCATCGTCTCGCCGCCGAAAGCCGGTAAGACGACGTTGCTCAAGAACATCGCCAATGCGATCTCGATCAACCATCCGGAAGCGCACATCATCGCGCTACTGGTCGACGAACGCCCCGAAGAAGTCACGGACATGCAGCGCACCATCGACGGCGAAGTGGTTGCGTCGACCTTCGACGAGCATCCCGAGAATCACACCGCCGTTGCGGAGCTGGCGATGGAGCGCGCCAAGCGCCTCGTCGAGCAAGGCAAAGACGTCGTGATCCTGCTCGACTCCATCACGCGTTTGGCGCGAGCGTATAACCAAGTCATCGCGAGCTCGGGGCGCACGCTTTCGGGCGGACTCGATACGGCGTCGCTGCACAAGCCAAAGCGATTCTTCGGCGCCGCGCGCAAGATCGAAGAAGGCGGATCGTTAACGATTATCGCTACCGCCCTGATCGAAACCGGTTCCAAGATGGACGACGTCATCTTCGAAGAGTTTAAAGGCACCGGCAACATGGAACTCAACCTGACGCGCAAACTCGCCGAGTCGCGCGTGTTCCCTGCAGTCGATATCAAGCGTTCGGGAACGCGTCACGAAGAGCTGTTGCTGTCGCCCGATGAGATGCGCAAGATTTGGATGCTGCGCCGGGCGACGGCCGTGCTCAACACGGGCGACATCACCGAGATCATTCTCGACAAGATGGCGCAGACGCGCACCAACGACGAGTTCCTCCAGTCGGTGACGAAAGAAGCGCTCTCGATGTCGCGTGGTTACGAGGATAACGGCAAACACTAACGCCGGCGACGGCCCGGTTCGGCTGAACAAGTATCTGGCGCGCTGTGGCGTCGCGTCGCGGCGCGCGGCCGACGATTTGATTGCCGCCGGTCGCGTTCGCATCAACGGACGCGCGGTACGTGAGCTCGGAACGATGGTCGCCCCAGGCGACGCGGTCGACGTCAATGGGACGCCGGTTATGCCGGCCTCCGAGTTTTCGTACATCGTGCTACACAAACCGGTCGGAGTCGTTACGACGATGTCCGACCCGCAAGGACGTCGCACCGTCGCCGACCTCATCGGTTCGTCCGCGCGGGTCGTCCCCGTCGGACGTCTCGACTTCGATTCGGGCGGCGTACTCTTACTGACGAACGACGGCGATCTCGCTCATCGTTTATCGCATCCGCGATACGGCGTCGAAAAAACCTATCGCGCCGTCGTGCGCGGCGAGCTGTTGCCGCGCGACATCGAGCGTTTGATCGGCGGCATCCCGCTCGACGGCCGGCTCACCGCCCCGGCGAAGGTGCGCGTCGTTTCGCGCCGCCGCGCCGAAACCGTCGTCGATCTGACGTTGCACGAAGGCCGAAATCGACAGGTTCGGCGGATGTTCGAGGCAGTCGATCACCCGCTATTCTCACTAACGCGGTTACGCTACGGTCCGATTGCGCTCGGCGATCTGATGCCGGGCGCGTCGCGCCCCTTGTTCGAAGCCGAGGTGCGCGCGCTCGAGCGCCATCGTTCGGACGGAGCCTAGGGCACCAAAAGCGAATCCGGGGCCGATGCCCCCGCCCGATCGCCACCTCGTCCGACGCGGCACGACCGCTCAGCGAACCCTCGTAAAACTCCCCAACGGTGCCACCTTCGGTGGGGACGCTGTCGTATTGTGCGCCGGTCCATGCTCGGTGGAGTCCGAGGAACAGATCGAGACCACGGCGGCCGCGGTGGCGGCCGCGGGTGCCAGCGTGCTGCGCGGCGGCGCGTTCAAGCCGCGAACCTCTCCGTATGCGTTTCAAGGGCTGGGCCGGAACGGTTTATCGCTCTTACGGTCGGCCGCCGATCGCCATCGCATGGGTGTCGTCACCGAAGTACTCGATCCGCGCGATGTGGAGATGGTCGCCGGATTCGCCGACATGTTACAGATCGGCGCGCGCAACATGCAAAACTTTGCGCTCTTGCGCGAGGCGGCAATGGCCGGCAAGCCGATCTTACTCAAGCGCGGTTTCGCCGCTACCGTCGACGAGTGGTTGATGGCGGCCGAATACGTACTGATCGCCGGCAACCCGAACGTCGTGCTGTGCGAGCGCGGCGTGCGCTCGTTCGATTCGACGACGCGTAACTTGCTCGACGTTTCGGTGGTTCCGTTGCTACACGAAATGACGCACCTACCGGTCATGGTCGATCCGTCGCACGGTACCGGCGTCGCGCAGCTCGTCGAACCGATGAGCCTCGCCGCGGTAGCGGCGGGCGCGGATGCCGTGATGGTTGAAGTTCATCCCGACCCAGCGCACGCGGCGTCCGATGGCCCGCAGTCGTTGACACCCGAACAATTCGCAGTGTTGTCTCGCAAGTTGGCGGAGGTCGCTTCGGCGATCGGCCGCCGCGTTCCCGAACTCGGCATCGCCGTTTAGTTGTCGCACTCATACCGTTAACGCAGAGGATTCGATGAAACGTCTTTCGCCATTCGCCGCCTCACTTGCCGCCGCCGTCGCGTTGGCATCCGCGCCGGCGTACGCGCAGTACGCCACCGAATTCGTTCCCGCAAAACTCATCAAGCAAGGGATGACGACGGTGCCGATTGCCGGCACTGGGATCGTCGTGGTGCAGGTGCAGATCAACCCCGACGGCTCGCACAAAGCGACGAAGGTGATTCGCAGCACCAATCAGGGCGACAACGCCGCCGCGCTTTCGATCGCGCAAGCCTCCACCTATCGCCCCGCGCACCGCGGCACGACGCCGGTGGCGGCATTCTACGATTTTACGCTCAAATTCAACGGTAAATCGGTGGCGACGTCGTCCGGCGAAAGCTCGGGCACCGGTGGCGGCGCGACCGGTGGGTTGAGTCCCGCAGCCGCAGCGGTTGCCGCTCTGATCCACCAGAAAAATTACGCCGCCGCCAAAGCCAAGGCGCAGTCCGAACTCGCAACGTCACCCGACGACCAGTCGCTCAAGCAGATGCTTGGGGTCGCGTCATACGATTCGGGCGACGTGACCGGCGCGGCGCAAGCGTTCGACGGTGTCAGCTCGATCGGAACGCAGTTCAAGCCGGCGGCTGCGGCCAGCTTCGCAGCCGCCGCCGTGATGCAAGCCGATCAGAATCCGTCCCAAGCCGTAGCGTACGCAACCAAAGCAGTATCGTTGCAGCCCAATTCGGATTCACGTTTCGCACTCGGAACTGCACAGCTGGCCGCCGGACAGAACGCCGCCGCACTCGCAACGCTGCAGAGCGTCCACGCGTCTGCGATGAACGACCCAAAAATGTCGGCTACCGCAAAAGTGAATATCGACGCACGTTTAATGGCGGCGTATTCGGCTAATAATGATGCAGCGGGAGCAGCTAAGATTGCTGCAGAGATCAAGCAGCTTAATCCGAATAGCACGCTGCCGGGACGCGTTCTCGGTAACGGCTACTTAAAAGCCGGCGTCGCTGCGGCCGATGCGAAGAATTACGACGAAGCGTTTAAGAACTTCGACCTCGCCGCCGCGCAGGGCGACCCCGAGGTCGCAGTCACAGCCGACACGGAAGCTGCGTTCTTATCAGCAAAACTCGCAAAGCCAGACTACAAGCAAATGCAAGCCTACGCAGAGAAAGCACTCGTGGCGAAACCCAACGATCCGCAAGCGATGTATGCACTCGGAATCGCACAGACCGGAGAGTGGAGCCAGAGCCACGACGACTCGATGAAAAAGAAAGCGCTGGACACGTTGACGCAAGCCGACACCCTTGCAAAGGCTGCAGGCAATCAGCAACTGGCGTTGGCGATCGAAGCCTTCATCAAGAACAGCTTGCCGCAAACGTCCGGGTCCTAGCCGGATTTGCGGACGGCAAACAGCACCAGGACTTTCTACGGGCGTAGGCCAATGGGACGCGCTCAACATCACCGAAAACGCAGCCCGTCACGGGAGGGTCGCACATAGTGTTCTCCGGATTTTGGGGTCTAATGATGCAGGGCGGCTGGGATATGTGGCTGCTCCTGGGCATCTCAATCATCGGCGTCGCGGTCGCCATCGAGCGCTTGGTATTCTTTGCCTCGCAGCACGGCGATACCAAAGGCCTGCTCAAACAAATTGGGCAGCGCATCTCCGACAACGATTTGCCAGGCGCGATCAAGATCTGCGCCAGCCAAAAAGGCATGCTGCCACGCATTCTCGAGTTCGGTCTCAAGCGCGGTGAGAAGAATCGTGCCGACATCACCGACGCGCTTTCGATCGCGCTGATGGAACATCTGAACGCGCTCGAGCGCAATCTGCCGATCATCGGTACGATCGCAGTTATCGCGCCGTTCGTCGGACTGTTCGGTACCGTTCTCGGTATCATCAAGGCGTTCCAAGATATCGCGCTCAAGGGCAACTCGACGCCGGCCGTCGTTGCCGCCGGTGTCTCGGAAGCATTGATCACCACCGCTACCGGTCTTATCATCGCCGTCATCGCGGTCGTGTTCTTCAATTACTTCAAGTCGCGAATCAAGAACTACAACCAAGAAATGATCGTCGCAGCCAATCAACTGGCCGAGATGCTTCACTTCCACAACACCGGTTCGCCGATTCCGACCGACCTCTACCAGCCCACCAAACCGGTCAAGTAAGCTGACGGACGGGGATCGCATCTCGTGAGCCTGTTATCGGCCCGGCAAGACGAAGAGGTAATGGCGGAGATCAACATCACGCCGTTCACCGACGTCTTGCTCGTTCTCCTGATCATCTTCATGATTCTGGCGGCGCTCGTTGCCCCTCCCGGCTTTGAAAAAGAGCTTCCGAACAACAACAACAACAATCAGAATCAACAGAACAAGAACAAGAACGACATCGAGGTCGACGTCAACAACAAGGGCGTGATCTACGTCGACGGTGAGAAGACCGACGAAGTGGGAATCTACCGTGTCATGTACGATGCCTCCAAAAAGAAGCCGAATCACCACGTCGCGATCGTAGCCGACGCGAAGGCACAGTACGGAATTATCATCCGTATCCTGGACGCGGCCAAAGAGGCCGGCCTTCAAGACGTCGGTTTCGTCACGTCATAACCGAAGCGAGAGGATAGAGCAACGTGGCCGTTTCGACCGGTGGCGGTGAAGATGAGGTAATGTCGACGATCAACATCACGCCCTTCACGGACGTGCTGCTGGTTCTCCTCATCATCTTCATCATTCTTGCGTCGGTAACCAAAGAACCGAAACTTCCCGACGCGCATAACAAAGACAAAGTAACGGCGTCGCAGATTCTGGTTCGGATCGACGATAAGAACAATATTTCGATCGGTTCGAACGTGGTATCGATCGGCGAGGCAAAGCAAGCTTTTTCGGACCTGCAAGATCAGACCGAGCATCGCTTCAAGAGCGTGATCATCAAGGCCGATCCGCACGCCAGCTACGGCATTATTTTGCAGATCATGGATGCGGCAAAGTCGGTCGATCTCACCGACTTCGGCTTGGCCAACCATGTCCAGGGCACGCCCGAGGGTCAGAGCCCGTAAACGATGGCATCCTCTGCGCCTCCGCCACCCAAACCGCCTCAGCCGCCCCAAAAGCGTGAGAATCGCTATTTAACGACGAGCGAGCGCGTCGGCAGCTTTATCGGCTGGGCGATCGTCCTCTCGTTGCTGGTCCATTTAATCGTCGGTGCGTTTTTACCGAACCTCAAGAATCAGCACGACGACCAACAAGTGGAAAAAGTGTCGGTAGCAAAGAAGATCCGCGTTCGCGTCCACACGCCGCCGCCTCCGACTCCGACGCCGCCGCCGACGCCCACTCCGCCGCCGCAAGCTACGCCGCCACCCAAAAAGGTCCAGGTGCAGCCAAAGCCGCTCAAGGTCAATTTGGTGCATCAATCGGCTGCTGCAAAGGCGGGTTCCTCAACCGAAAACACGGTCAGCCAGCCGGCCAACGGTAGTCAAAACGGAGCGCCCGGCGGCCATGGTAACGCGCCGGCACCGGTGTCGACGGCTCCGCCCGGAACTCCGAAACCGGCCTGCGCGAATCCGAACGTCGAAGCGACCGTCACCAACGCCGTGTCACCGGATTATCCGGAATCGGCGCGCGATCTCGGCCTCGGAGCCGTGACCGTGCAGATCGAAGTCACCGTCGGTCCGTCGGGCAACTTAATTGCCGCGTCAGTCTACAAGAGTGCGAACAACATGTCGCTCGACCAGGCAGCGCTGCGCGCGGCGCGGCAGTCCACCTACTCACCGAAGTTGGAAGAGTGCAAGCCGGTCCAGGGGAGCTATCTGTTCACCGCCGACTTCCAGCCTGAGTCGTAAGCCGTTGCTCGAGCGCGCCGCCTTCGCGCGGCGCCGCTCGAGACGGTCGCCGCCGCGATGCATCGACTGAATCGTTCGCAGCGAGTCCTCATCGCAGCCTTTGCGATCTCGCTGATCCTGCATTTCCTTTTCGCGATTTTGTATCACATCCAGCGGCCGCGACGGTCGAGCGACGTGGAAACCGTTACGATCCTGCGTCGCAGCATGGCAATCGTCGTGCGCACGCCGCAACCGCCGCCGCCCGCCACGCCCAAACCGCACCCGCATCCGCAGCCGTCCGCGCCGAAGGCCACACCGGCAGCCCAGGGTTTTGCACCCGGTAACGGTGGCGTAGCCCAGAAGCCCGTGCCGACCGCGGTCCCCACACCGGTCGCGACGCTGGCTGCCGCGCCGACGCCGAAGCCGTGCGGCGGTAACGACATTAAAGCGGCCGTTTCCGAGATGCCGCCTCAACCGGACGTTCCGAACGCCGCACGCACCCAAGGCACCGCCGGCGTCGCGGCAATCGACGTTAAGCTGGACGAGCACGGTGAGGTGACCACAGCCTTGGTCGCGCGGAGTACCGGCAATAGCCAATTAGATCTGGTCGCCGTTTCGACGGCGCGACAAGCGCGATACACTCCGGCGTTACACGACTGTCACGCCGTGCCCGGCGATTACACGTTCACCATCAAGTTTTTCGCGTGGTGACCGGCGACAGCCGGGGAAGGCCGCGCCGCGTCGCTGCGCGTAACGGTGCGCCGTGACGTTGACGCAGGCGCTCGTTCTGGCGCTCTTGCAGGGCGTGAGCGAACTCTTCCCGGTGTCCAGCCTCGGCCATACCATTCTGGTGCCCGCCGTGCTGCAGTGGAAGAACATCGACCGCTCCGCCCCGTCGTTTTTGGCGTTCGTCGTCGTGCTGCATCTCGGCACGGCGCTGGCACTCATCATTTTTTACCGCGCGCAATGGTGGGGGATCGCCCGCAGCCTCGTCTCGAGCGTCGTGCGCGGCCGGCTGAGCGACGATCGCGACGAACGCTTGGGATGGCGGCTGATCGTCGGCACGATTCCGGTGGGCGTGCTCGGCGTCGTGCTCGAGCATCCGGTGCGCGCGCTATTCGGTTCGCCCGTCGCTGCATCGGCGTTTCTTGCAATTAACGGCGCGACGATGTTTTTTGGCGAGCGCTTACGCCGCCGCTCGCACTCGATCGTCACCCGGCCCATCGAACGGCTGAGTTTCGGTCAGAGCGTGCTGGTCGGATTCGCGCAATCGTTGGCGCTGTTGCCCGGCATCTCGCGGTCGGGAATTTCCATGGTCGCCGGTTTGCTGTGCGGATTGAATCACGAAGACGCCGCAGAGTTTTCGTTTCTTCTCGCGACGCCCGTGATTCTGGCGGCGGGACTGCTGGAAATTCCGCGGCTACTGGCGCCCGACGCGCACCTCGCTCTTCTCGAAGCGCTCCTTGGCGCGGTCGTCGCAGGCGTTGCCGCCTATTGTTCGGTCGCGTTTCTTACGCGCTACTTTCGAACGAACGACTTGCGTCCGTTCGGTTGGTATTGCGTCGTGTTCGGACTCATCACGTTGCTACTCGGTCTAAGGGGGATTATTACGTAAATGAAAGTTGTAGCGGTCGTTTTAGCCGTCGTCTTTTTCGTGCTCGGCATTTTATATGGACTGGGAAAAATTAACGCCTTCACGCAATCGGGTTCGGCACACCATGGCCATTGGTCACACCTGATCATCCTTTGGGTGCTGGCGCTCTTGTGCCTGATCTGGGCACGCTTTCAACGGGCGCCTTCGCGCTATTAGGCTACGCTAGTGACCCATTTCACGCCGGCCGGAGTGCGCATGGTGGACGTCACGGAAAAACCGGAAACGGTTCGCTCCGCTCGGGCGCGGGCTACGGTGCGCATGAACGCGGATGCGCGTGACGCGTTGCAGCGCGGCGCTGGCCCGAAGGGCGATCCGTTCGTTACGGCGCAGCTGGCCGGCATCGCTGCGGCCAAGCAAACGTCGACGCTGATTCCGTTAGCACATCCGATCGGGCTTTCGGCGGTGCATGTCGAATTTCGTTGGGACGGCGACGGCACGCTGCACGTCAACTCGCACGCGCGCACGGTCGCGCGGACCGGCGTCGAAATGGAGGCCATGGTCGCCGCGACCGTCGCCGCGCTGACGATCTACGACATGTGCAAAGCCTTCGATAAAAGTATCGCGATCGAATCGGCCTATTTGATCGAAAAGACCGGCGGCAAAAGCGGCAAGTGGCGACGCGATGGCGAGACGCCGGATGTATAGGGTGGCGTTGCTGGTCCTCTCCGATCGCGCCGCTGCGGGAACGCGTCCGGATGCAACGATCCCGGTGATGAAAGCCAAGTTGGGCGCCGCGTTCGAGGTCGTACGGGAACGCGTGCTGCCCGACGATCCGGCACAGCTGCAAGCCGAATTGATCGATATCGCCGACGCCGGAACGGCCGACCTCATTCTCACGAGCGGCGGCACCGGACTTTCTCCGCGCGACCGCACGCCGCAGGCGACCGCCGCGATTTTAGATTACGAAGTACCGGGTATCGCCGAAGCGATACGTGCGGAGTCTCTGAAGATCGTCCGCACCGCAATGCTCTCGCGGTTGCTGGCGGGCGTCCGCCATCGCACGCTGATCGTCAACTTGCCGGGGAGTCCGAAGGCGGTCGGCGAGTCGTTGGATGCGATCGTTACCGTGCTGCCGCATGCGATCGAACTGCTGTCGGATCGCGTCAACGACGGATGAGCTCGTTTTCGCCGTTCGAACGAGCGCACGCGTACTTGTTATCGACCATCGGCGAGACGCTCTCGCCGCGCACCTCGTACAAACTCGATCGTATGCGCGCGTTGCTGGCCGAACTGGGCGATCCGCACCGAGCCTATCCGGTCGTTCACATCGGGGGTACGAGCGGAAAAACGTCGACGTCGACGATGGTCGCGTCGATTCTACAGGCCGCCGGTCACACGACGGGACTGCATACCAAACCGCATTTGCATTCGATGACCGAACGCGCGCGCGTCGACGGTGCCGAAATATCGCAAGAGCGCTTTGCCGAGCTCTTCGAGGAGATGTTGCCGGCTTTCGACCGCGTGACGCCCGAGTATGGCCGCCCGACCTACTACGAAGCGCTGCTCGCCCTGGCATTCTTGCATTTCGCGCGCGAACGCGTGGCCGTTGCGGTCATCGAGGTCGGTTTGGGCGGACGCCTCGATGGCACCAACGTCGTTGAGCCCGAAGTGGCGGCGATCACGTCGGTAGGATTCGACCATACCGACGTTTTGGGCGACACGATCGAAGCGATCGCCCGCGAAAAAGGCGGAATCGCAAAACGCGGCGTGCAGCTCGTCGTGGCTGCAAGCGACCCGGCAGCGTTGCGTGTGCTGACAGAGTGCGCGCTTGCGGCCGGCGCGCCGATGGTACGCGTGCGCGACGTCGTTTCGATGCAGCCGATGCGCGCCGAGCCTCCGTTGGCGCAAGCGTTCGAAGCCATCACGGCGTCCAACCGCTATCGCGTGCGCTTGACCGTACACGGGCTCTTTCAACGAGAGAACGCCGCCACGGCGATCGCGATCGTCGAACGATTGCGAACGTCGTTACAACCCTCCGCGGATGCAGTCGAGCGCGGGCTGTCGGCGGCCGCTATTCCCGGGCGCATGGAGATGTTCGCCGACGGCGGCGTTACGTTGGTCTACGACATCGCGCACAACGTCGAGAAGGCGTCGTATCTGGCCGCTTCGTTACGCGATCTTTTCCCGGACCGGCGCATCGTCTACGTATTGGCGGTAGGTGAAAGCAAAGACGCGCCACACATCTTAGAACAGTTGGCAACGGCCGGTACCGACGCCGTCACGACTCGTTTTTCAACCGAGGGACGCACCGCCGTCGACGCGCATGCGCTAGCCGCGATGGCTCGTTCGGCGGGCATGACGGCCGATGCCGTCGAGCCCGCCGCAGACGCCTTTGCAACGGCGCGGCGGCGCGCCACGAGCGGCGACGTCGTGGTCGTAACCGGTTCGACGTTCCTCGTAGCCGAGTTGCGCGATGCATGGCTACGCGATGGGTGTGCGGCGTCCGGTGCGCATTGATCCTCCGCCGCTCGAGCTGCGATCGCGGCGCTTCGATTGGGGAAGTCGAAGCTACGTCATGGGCATCGTCAACGCGACGCCCGATTCGTTTTCCGGAGACGGTTTAACCGACCCCGACGACCTTGCGGCGCATGCCGAACGCTTATGGTTGGCTGGAGCCGACCTGCTCGACATCGGCGGTGAATCGACGCGACCGGGCTATTTGCCCATCGATGAGTCCGTCGAACTCGGTCGAGTGTTACCCGCGATTCGCGCGATTCGACTGCGCTGTCCCTTGGCACCGATTTCCATCGATACGTACAAGCCGGGCGTCGCGCGCGCGGCGTGCGCCGCCGGCGCCGATGCGATCAACTCGGTGTGGGGCGCGCCGGACGAGCTGCTCGATGTTGCCGCTGAGTTCGCCGTTCCGATCGTCGCGATGCACAATCAAGTGGGAACGCAGTACGACGGCGATGTGGTCGACAGCGTCATCGCATTTTTACTCGATTGTGTGGAACGAGCGTTAGCGCGAGGAATCGCTCGCGAGCGTATTTGGCTCGATCCGGGGATCGGATTCGGTAAGACCGCGGATCACAATATCGCCGTGTTGCAAAACGTCTCGCGCATCGTCGCGCTCGGCTATCCAACGCTGATCGGGTGGTCGCGGAAGAGTACGATCGGCAAGCTAACCGGTGAGGACGCGCATTTGCGACTGTTCGGTACTACTGCCGCCAACGTGCTAGCCGTCGTCGGCGGTGTGGACGTCGTTCGCGTGCACGACGTCGCGGCGGCCTCGCAGGCGCTGCGAGTGGCCGATGCAACGTTGCGCGATTGGAGGCCGGCGGGGTGGGTCGGATAACGCTGAGCGGCATTCGAGCATACGGCCGGCACGGTGTATTTCCACACGAACGCGAGACCCCCGCACCGTTCGACCTCAGCGTTTCGATCGATGCCGATCTCACCGCGGCGGCGGCGTCCGACGATCTTGCCGACACGATCGATTACGATGCGTTGCATCGGCGCCTCGTATCGATTGTCGCCGAAACGTCGTTCGCGCTACTCGAACGTCTGGCAGCCGCACTGATCGACGCCGTCTTGGAAGATCCACGCGTCTTGTCGGCGGAGGTGACGGTTGCCAAGCCCGATATCCTCGACGGCGCGACGCCGGCCGTGACGCTGTCCCGGAGGCGCGACCCATAGGCGCTCACCGCGCGTACGTCGGTCTGGGAGCGAATCTCGGCGACGCCGCCGCGACCATCGAGCGCGCGATCGCGGCACTTGGTGAGTTGGGAGCGGTCGACGTGCGGTCGCAGTTGTATCGCACCAAACCGTGGGGCGGAATCGACCAGCCCGACTTTATCAACGCGGTGGTCGCGCTGCGAACCGATCTCGATCCGGTTCCGTTTCTCCGCGCGCTGCAGTCGTTGGAACGCCGGTTGGGTCGCCGGCCGGGCGCGCGATGGGGGGCACGAGCGATCGACCTGGACGTCCTCACGTTCGACGACGTGCGGTCCGTGGGAGCGCTTGTGTTGCCCCACCCACGACTGCGCGAGCGCGCGTTCGTGTTGGTGCCGCTGGCCGAGATCGATCCGGCGTACGCGCCAGATCGAGACGCTCTGCCGCCGGAAGAGCTGGCAACCGTCGCGCCGCTGGTGCCGCCGAGGGTCTCGTCAATGGCGGGCGGAAGCCTAACGGCCATGCCTCAGGACGCGTATGGAGCCGATCGTATCCGCCGGCTCGCCGAGTTCTTGGCAGCTTCCGACATCGTTTCGTTGCGGATCGAACGTGGCGAGGCGCATATCGAACTCGGCCGTAGCGCGCGAAGCGCCGCCGGGATGTCCGCACCGCCCCAAGCCGAACGCGTCGATACGATCCGCGCCGACGTGGTCGGCATCTTCCGGCTCGCAAAGCCTGCTCCGGCGGCCGGCGAGTCCTTCGCTGCCGATCGCGAGTTGGCGTACATCGAAGCGCTGGGCATTCGCAACGCGGTTCACAGTCTCGGCGGCGGACGAATCGTTGCTATCGCGGCCGGCGACGGATTGCCGGTCGAATACGGTCAGCCGCTGTTCTTGCTCGATCGAGGATAAGGCAATCTTTCGCAAGGTCCTAATCGCCAACCGCGGCGAGATAGCGGTCCGGGTCGAACGCGCGTGCCGCGAATTGGACGTCGCTACCGTTGCGGTATTTTCTGAAGCGGACCGCGAGTCCGAGCACGTCGCGCAAGCCGATGAGGCGTTCTGCGTCGGACCGGGACCGGTCGCGCGTTCGTATCTCAACATTCCGAACATCATTTCGACGGCGTTGATCACCGGCTGCGACGCGGTGCATCCGGGCTATGGGTTTCTCGCAGAAAATGCGCGATTCGCCGAAATCTGCGCCGATCACGGACTGACGTTTATCGGTCCGCGGCCCGAAGTGATCGCTGCCATGGGCGACAAAGCAACGGCCAAACGCGTGATGCAAGAGGCCGGCGTTGCGACGACTCCCGGCAGCGGAATCGTTGCAACCCTCGCGGACGCCGCTAAAGCCGCTGCGGCAATCGGCTATCCGGTGTTGATCAAGGCGACCGCCGGTGGCGGTGGTAAGGGTATGCGCGTGGTCGACCGCGAGGCCGATCTGGAACGCGCGTTTACCTCGGCCACGGCCGAAGCGGAAGCCAGTTTCAAAGACGGGCGCGTCTACCTCGAGCGCTTGATCGCCAACCCGCGCCACATCGAGATCCAAGTGCTCGGCGACGATCTCGGAAACATCATCCACTTGGGCGAGCGCGATTGTTCGATGCAAAAGCCGTCGCATCAAAAGCTGATCGAAGAATCTCCGGCGCCGCACCTCGCCGACGGCGTGCGAGCGTCGTTGTATGAAATGGCCGTGCGGGCGTGCCAACACGTGCGTTACACCAATGCCGGTACGCTCGAGTTTTTGTGCGCGGGCGACGAAGCGTACTTTATGGAGATGAACACGCGCATCCAAGTCGAGCATCCGGTAACCGAGATGGTTTACGAAGTCGACCTCGTGCGCGAACAAATTCTGATCGCCTCCGGCGCGCCGCTGGGCTTGCGGCAGACTGACATTGTGCCGCGCGGACACGCGATCGAATGCCGTATCAATGCCGAAGACGCAAACGCCAACTTCGCGCCGCAATGCGGCACGCTGACGCGGCTCGTGTTACCCTCCGGACCGGACGTGCGGGTCGACACGCACATGTTCGCCGGCGCGACGATCCCGCCGTATTACGATTCGATGCTGGCAAAGATCGTGGCGTTCGGAACGTCCCGCGAGGCGGCCATCGAGCGCATGGAACGCGCCCTTTCGGCAACGGTGATCGAAGGCGTTCGAACGACCGTCGGGGTGTGTCAGGAATTGCTGCGGACGCCGGAGTTTCGATCTGGCCGCTACGATATCGGTTTTCTCCCTGCGTACGCCCGGGCGGTGCACTGACGTGCCGGCGCGGAGAATCGGGCGCGAGCAAGCCCTCAAAGCGTTGTACTCGGTTGAGATCGGCAGCCGCGATCCGTCCGATGCGTTGTCCGAGGTCGGCGACGACGGAGAGAACGCCGAGCACCGAATTTTCGTTCGTGAGTTAGTGTTGGGAACGTTGGATTTTCGCGACCGGGCTGATGCGATCGTGCAACCGCTGCTCGAAGGCTGGGCCATCGACCGATTGCCCGCCATCGATCGTCTGCTGATTCAGATGGGCACCTACGAGTTGGAGTGCCGATCCGATATCCCGACCGCCGTTGCGATCAACGAAGCCGTCGAACTGGCCAAACGGTTTTCGACCGAGGATTCCGGCAAGTTCGTCAACGGCGTGCTCAACGCGGTCGCTCGCAACCGCGCGGCCGGGGTCGATGCCGAAACGCCGTAAACGGCGGAGCTTTTGGGGGCTGCTGCGGGGAGCCGCGATCGCCCTGTTGATGATCGTGCTGTTTGCTGCCGGCACGATCGCCGGCATCGTCGCGGCGTACGCACGCAATCTTCCCGATATCGGACGCATGGCCGACTATCAGCCCGCGAGTGCCACGCGTTTGTTCGCGCGTGACGGCACGCCGCTTGCGTCGGTCTATCGCGAGAATCGCGTCTGGACGCCGCTGTCGCAAATTCCGGCAATCGCCCGCGACGCGTTCATCGCCAACGAGGACCATAATTTTTACAGCCATCACGGCGTCGATTTCGGCGGTATCGTTCGCGCCGCGTATGCCGATCTAACGCACCAGCAGATGCAGGGTGCGTCGACCATCACCCAACAGTTGGCGCGCCGCTTGTTTCTCAACGACGAACCGACCCTCTCGCGAAAGATCGAAGAAGCGCTGCTGGCGATGGAGATCGAGCGCTTCTACACCAAAGACGAGATCCTCGAGCGTTATCTCAACATCATTTATCTCGGCGCCGGCGCGTACGGCGTCGATGCTGCGGCGCATACGTATTTTGGCCGCTCGATCCGCAGCGTCAGCGTGCAGCAAGCCGCCATGCTGGCCGGCGTCGTCGCAGCCCCTTCCGACTATTCGCCGTTCGTCAATATGCAGCTCGCGCGCGAACGCCAACGGCACGTTCTGCAGCGCATGGCCGAGAGTGGCTTCATCTCGCAGGAACAAGCCGAATCCGCATATGAAGCGCCGCTCGAGCTTATTCCACAGCGAGTCGAGGGCTTACAGAGTTACGCATATCCGTACTTCACAACGTACGCGATCGCGCAGCTCGAGCGAACGTTTGGCGTCAACGCCGTCGAGCAAGGCGGATTGCAGGTGAGCACGACGCTCGATCCGCGCATGCAGCGTGCCGCGCAAGACGCCATCGATTGGGGCGTGAATCAAGCACTGAGCAGCGGCATCGACGCCCATCAAGCTGCCTTGGTCGCGATCCGTCCGTCGACCGGAGAGATCCTCGCGATGGTGGGCGGCACGGGGTTTTCGCTAAAAAATCAGTTCAACCGCGCGTGGCAGGCAAAACGTCAGCCGGGTTCCTCCTTCAAAGCATACGTGTATACCGCTGCGATCGACTCCGGCATACCGGCCTCTGCGACGGTCGCCGACACGCCGGTCAGTTACCCGATGGGCGACGGCACGCGTTGGTCGCCGTACGACGATGACGGGCGCTACTTGGGCGACATCACGTTGCGTTACGCGCTGACCCAGTCGCGCAACGTCGTTGCGGTGAAACTCGCCGAACGCGTCGGTGTCGATCGCGTGATCGAATACGCGCACCGTATGGGTGTCACGTCGCAACTCGACGCCAATTTGTCGCTGGCGCTGGGTTCGTCGGTGGTTTCGGTATTGGATCAGGCCAGCGGCTACTCGACGCTCGCCAATCAAGGTCTGCACGTCGACCCGACGCCGTTTCGTGTCGTCAAGGATTCGTTGGGAAGCGTCGTGCTCGACGAACGCTACCCGCAAGCCACCGACGTAGTGAGCGCCGGGACCGCCTACATCGTTACCTCGATGTTGGAGGACGTAATCAACAAGGGCACGGGCTATCCGAACGCGATCATCGGCCGGCCGGCCGCCGGCAAGACCGGAACGACCTCGAACTTCCGAGACGCGTGGTTCGTCGGTTTCACGCCGGATCTCGTCACCGCTGTGTGGCTCGGCAACGACGACTATACGCAAATGAACGAATCGTACGGCGGCAACGTGCCGGCGCGTATATGGGCGCGTTTTATGAAAGCCGCTTTGGCGACAACGCCTCCGCACGATTTCACCGTCCCCACCGATGAGCTCGCGAAGTCGGCCGGATGCGGCGGCGGCTACGAATATTACCTTCGCGGAACCGAACCGTCGTGTGGCAGCGTCGAAGATGCGTCCAACGGCGAAGCCGCGCCGTATGCCACGCTCGATCCTCGCGCAACCGAAGCGCCGCTGCCGTCACTATCGCCGATCGATCGCGCAACCGAAGCTCCGCAGATGTCGCCTTCGCCGTGATCGAGAACGGCGAACGCGACTATCCGGTTCGCACCGTCGGAGAGATCGTCAATTACATCGCTAAATGGTTCAACGATCGACCGTGGTTCAATCCTATTGGCGTTAGAGGAGAGGTTTCTGAGGTAAAGGTATCGCGCGACGGAGCTTTGCGCTTTGACTTAAAAGAAAATCGCGCGATTATCTCCTGCGTCGCCTGGAGCAGCGTTCGGCTCAAATTACCGGATATCAAGAACGGCGATTCGGTCATCGTCGTGGGTAAACTCGGAATCTACCGCGATCGGGGCGCATTCAGCCTAGACGTCGAGTCCATCGAGCTGACAGGTTTGGGCGAACTATTCTTACGCTACGAGCGCCTAAAGAAAAAGTTTATCGACGAAGGTCTATTCGAGGACGAACGCAAGCGTGCAATTGCGCTGCCGATCCGCCGGGTTGCCCTAGTAACGGCCAAGGATGGTAAAGGAGCCCAAGACTTCCTAAAGACCTTGCGCGAGGAAGTTCCCGCCGTGCGAGTTGTGCTGGTTGAGACGCGCGTGCAGGGCGAGGGCGCTGAAATCGACATTGCCGACGCGTTGGATCGCGCCGGTTCGTATGACATCGATGCAATCGTCTTGGCGCGCGGCGGTGGAACGTACGCCGACTTGTTCCCTTTCAATCTCGAACCAGTCGTCCGAGCCATCCTTCGAGCGCGCGTTCCGGTGATAACGGCGATTGGCCATGAGCCGGATCGTCATCTAGCAGACGAGGTGGCCGACCGCGTCTTCGGGACACCTTCGAAGGCGGCTGCCTTCATCGCGCATGCGTGGCTGTTGGCTCAGGACACCCTCACCCGTCGAATTCAGAATCTTGAGAGCGCGTTGCGCGAGATCGTGGCACGCCACTTTCAATGGATTGAGACGCGTTCGTTTCAGGGGGAACGCGCTGTGCTGCGCATCATCGAATCTAAACGCGCATCGTTTTCGGAAATGGACGCTAGGCTCGAGCGGCTCAGCCCGCGCCAGGTCCTAGTTGACAACAGCGCGCGAACTTTTAGATTAAGCGCCCGCCTCGATTCGGCCATACGCGGGCAACTCAGCGCAAGCGTGCGAAGGCTGGCCGACAGCGAAAGCGCGCTGAATCGCGCCGGTGATCGCCGTTCTAATGCTGCCGCGATGCGGCTCCAGAATGCGTTCGCCGCGCTGGCCGTATGCGATCCGCTGGCGCCGCTGACGCGCGGCTACGCCATTGTGAGCGCCGGGGGGCGGGCGGTTCGCGACGCGTCTTCGCTGCGCCCCGGCGATGCGATCGTCGCGCGGTTAGAACGCGGAACCCTCGCCGCGCGCGTGGAAGCGGTGAACGACGATGGCTGACGCGCTGCCCGAAACGTTTGAAGCAAAGCTCGCACGAATCGATGCGATCGTGAAACAGCTCGAGTCCGGCACGGTCGAGCTGCAGCGGGCGACCGAACTGTTCAAAGAAGGCAAAACGTTGTCGCGCGAATGCGAAACGTTGCTCAAGAGCGCGCAAGAGCAGATCGACCGGGCCGGACGAGAGGAGCCGTCTGCCGGATAAGGCCGCGAGCCGGCCGGCGCGGACACGACTCGATGCCGCAGTGTCGGAACGTACGGGCATGACGCGCTCGCAGGCGCGCAGTCTCATTATGGAAGCTCGCGTGCGGGTCGACGGTGCGGTGGCGACCAAAGCCGGTCATCCGACGCCGGCCGATGCCGCCATCGAGATCGAGCACCCCCGGCGCTACGTCAGCCGCGGCGGCGAAAAACTCGAAGCCGCGCTCGAGGCGTTCGAACTCGACGTGCGCGGCGCGCAGGCGCTCGATGTCGGCGCGTCGACCGGCGGGTTTACCGACTGCCTGCTGCAGCGCGGTGCCACCCATGTGACGTCAGTGGATGTCGGATACGGCCAACTCGACTGGCGCTTACGCGGCGATCCGCGCGTGACCGTCATGGAGCGCACGAACTTTCGCTTGCTCCCGGACGATGCGTTCGACGGCGGTTTCGACCTCATCGTGGTCGACGCATCGTTCATTTCGATTCGCACGATCCTCAAACGAGCCGCTCGCGAGCTGCGCGCCGGAGCCGATGCCGTCTGTTTGGTCAAGCCGCAGTTCGAAGCAGGCCGCGACCGGCTCGGTTCGGGCGGCGTCGTACGCGATCCGGCGGTGCATCGCGCGGTGCTGTTCGAAACGCGCGATGCTATCGTCCAGCTTCGACTCGTTCCGGTTGCCTTGGTCGCGTCGCCGCTCCTTGGACCGGCCGGGAATCGTGAGTTCTTCATGCGCGTGCGTCTCGACGGTACGCCCTTCGCAGAAGATGACGTCGACCGTATCGTATCGGGAGCACCGCTGGAGTGAATCGCATGCTGTCGGTCGAGCGGAAACTCGTCGCGTTGTACGTCGACGTCGCGCGCGAACACGCGCGCGTTATCGCAGCTCGTGTGGCATCAGATTTTCGCGCACACGGTTTCGCCGTAACGCTTTCGAACGAACGGCACGGCGAACTTGGATTCGCGCCGGATGACGGCGATCCGCAAGACGCGGCACTGCTGATAACGGTCGGCGGCGACGGCACGCTGCTACGCGCGGCCCGCCGCGCGATCGTGCACGATACGCCGGTGTTAGGAATCAATACCGGGCGTCTCGGCTTTTTGACGGAGTTCGACGCCGACGATCCGGCCATCGACGATCTGCCGGCGGCCGTCGAGCGCGGATTGTACCTGGAAGAGCGTCTCGCACTCGAAGCGTCCTACGCCGAACGGTCGTATTTCGCCCTCAACGACGTGGTGGTGCGCAAAGGTGAGGTCTCGCGAGTCGTTCCTTTCGGACTGCGCTTCGACGGCGAAACGATCGTCAGCATTCCTGCCGACGGTATCTGCGTGGCGACACCGACCGGCTCGACGGCGTATTTCTTGTCTGCGGGCGGCTCGTTGATTTCACCACGGGTCGAGGCCTTCGGCGTTGCGCCGTTGTTACCGCACACGCTATTTTCACGGCCGTTGATCGTGCCTAGCCGCTCGCACGTAGAGATTTCGTGCGATTCCGAAATCGCGCAAGCGCATCTCGAATGCGACGGCGACGTCCTGTCCGACGTGGAGCCGGGCACCAGCGTTCTCGTGCGCCGCCACCCGAAGAGCGTGCGCTTCGCGCGTCTCGCGCCGCTACGCTTCTTCGAGCGCCTCGAAGAAAAAATGTTGTGGGGCGTTTCGATCAAAAGCTCGCGCCGGTAGCGAGATCGACGCATGTTGCGGCGTCTGGAAATTGAAAACTTCGGTCTGATCGCCAGTGCGGCGGTCGATTTCTCGAGCGGCGCGACGATTTTCACCGGAGAAACCGGTTCCGGAAAGACTATGCTGCTGGCCGCGCTCGACTTTGCGTTGGGTGCGCGCGGACCGGGCGATGCGCTGGGACGTGCCGGGGCACGAACGCTCGTAACGTTGCGCTTCGATCCGACTCCCGAACTGCGCGCGCAATTGGCGACCGGCGGTTTCGAACTCGATCCCGATGAGGACGCGACGATCGAACGCGAAGCCGGTTCCGGTGGCCGCAGTAGCGTGCGCCTGAACGGGCGCACGGCGACGGCCGCGGTCGTTCGCGAGATCGGCGCGACGATTGCAGAGATCGTCGGTCAGCACGAAGCCCAGCGTCTGCTCTCGCCGGCATATCACGAAGATTTGCTCGACCGTTTTGCCGGACCCGATGCGCTGGCGGCGCGGGAACGCCTCGCGCGTATCATCGGCGAGCGTGACGTTGCATTGCGGCGGCTCGAACGCTTCGAAACCGACGCGCGCGAAATCGCGCGCGCGCTCGAAGATGCGCGCTACGCCATCGACGAAATCGAACGCGCCGCTCCGCAACTCGGTGAGGACGATCGCGCGCACGAGCGACAGCGATATCTGCTGGACGCGCGACGTATCGATGAAGCGCTCGCGACGGCTGCCGCGCGGTTAGGGTCGGGCGACGGCGGAGCGTCCGATTCGATCGGCGATGCCGTCGCAGCGCTGTCGCCGTTCGCTACCTACGGCGAACGCTTCGAAACGCTGGTTACGCGTGCGAATGCATTGCAAGCCGACGCGACCGATTTAGCCGGCGACGTGAGCGCGGTGCGAGACGACGGCGAAGGCGATCCGGAAGAGCTCGAACGCATCGAAGAGCGTTTAGACGAGCTCGAACGGCTCAAGCGAAAATACGGTGGAACGCTGGATGCCGTATTGGAACGCGCGCGTTCCGCGCGAGACACGCTCGACGGCTACGAAAAAGGCGGCGCGGGCGCCACCCAACTGCGCGAACGGATCGTGACGCTATCGCGCGAAGCGGTCGCAGTTGCCGCGACGCTTTCGCAGCTTCGGCGCGATGCGGCTACCCGACTCGCACGCAATGTGAAGGACGAATTTGCCGACCTCGCGCTCGCATCCGGTTCGATCGAGGTGGCGCTGCGTGCGCTGGATGAACCCGGCGTTCGCGGAGCCGAACGCGCCGAACTGCTCTTCGCCGCCAATGTGGGCGAAACGCCGCGGCCGCTCGCCCGCATCGCGTCCGGTGGCGAACGTTCGCGCGTGCTACTCGCGATGATCGCAGCGTTGGCCGCCGAGCGGGATGCAACGGCGGCATTGATCTTCGATGAAATCGACGCCGGCATCGGCGGTGCGACCGGCGGCGCGGTAGGCGCGCGCATCGGGCGATTGGCGCGCGGAGGACAGGTCGTTTGCGTCACCCACTTGGCACAGTTGGCGGCCTGGGCCGGCCGGCATTACGCGTTACGCAAACATGAAACGCGTGGCCGCACCGAAATCACCGTCGAAGAACTTTCCAGCGACGAGCAACGCATCGCCGAGTTGGCGCGAATGCTCTCGGGGGAAACGCACGACGCAGCGTTGGCGCACGCGGGCACGCTGCTTACCGGCGTCCGTTCAGGCGATCTGATGGATCTTGAGAACGTTCGTGCCGCCCGCGCCGACCGGCATGCCGGTCGTAAACGCAATAAAATCGCCCGTACTGACTAATCCTTCGCGCAACATCTCGCGTTCGGTCATGTAGAGCAGTACGTCGAACGAGCTGTACGTATCGATGATCAACGACTCGGTGCCCCACAGCAGTGCGAGCCGGCGCGCGACGGTCGGATCGGGCGTGAGCGCGATGATCCGCGCCTGCGGACGAAAGGCGGCGATTTGATGTGCCGTGTTGCCGGTCGTCGTTCCGGTGACGATATACGGGATGTTCAGTTCCGCGCTGGCGCGCGTTGCAGCTTCGGCTAGCGACGCGGCGACCGTGGGTTCCATGTCTTCTAGGCGCCGGTCGCGCAAGGTCGCGTGCGGATAGCCGCGTTCGGCTTCGCGTGCGATTTCCGCCATCGTGCGTACGGCTTCGGTCGGGTACAGCCCGATCGCAGTTTCACCGGATAGCATCACGGCATCGGTTCCATCCAGAATCGCATTGGCGACATCGCTCGCTTCGGCACGCGTCGGCCGCGGTGCACCGATCATCGATTCAAGCATTTGCGTGGCGGTGACGACCGGTTTGCTGGCGCGATTGCACTCGGCGATGATACGCTTCTGCACGCCGGGCACGGTTTCGATCGGTATCTCGATACCGAGATCGCCGCGCGCTACCATGATGCCGTCTGCCGCGCGAATGATATTGGCGAGATCGTCGAGCGCTTCGTGTTTTTCGATCTTGGCGATGATCGGCACTCGTTTGCCGCGCTCGGCCATGAATGCCCGGGCGCGTGCGACGTCGGCCGCGCTGCGAACGAACGACAGCGCGACGAAGTCGACTCCTTGCTGCAGACCGAATTCGAGATAGTCGAGATCGCGCTGCGTGACCGACGGTACGTTGAGCGTGCCGTCCGGATAGTTGATGCCTTGGCTGGAACGCAGAGAGCCGCCGAACTCGACGATCGTTTCGATTTCGGTTGCAGTTTTCGCAACGATTCGAAGAACGATGACGCCGTCTTGCAGATACAGCCGGTTGCCGACGGTAACGTCGGCCGGCAAGTCTTGATAGGTGGTCGACACGCGTTCGGCCGTGCCGGGAATGCTCTCGATGGTGACGACGAACGGCGCACCTTTTTCGAGACGCACCGAAGCGACGCCGTCTGCCAACGGTCCGGTTCGGACTTTCGGTCCGGGCAAATCTTGCAGCAGCGCAATTTGCATGCCCAAATCGGCGGCGATGGCGCGCGCATCTCGAATCACCTCGGCGTGCTCTTCCGGGCGGCCGTGCGAGAAATTTAATCGCAGCACGTTGGCGCCGCTGACGAACAACGAGCGCATGATCGCCGGTTCGCGTGACGCCGGTCCGATGGTCGCGACGATTTTCGTGCGTTTGCGTACGGCGGGTTCCATGGGGGCGTTGCCTTGCGCGCGGGAAGGCAGGCTCCTGCGAAGAGTTAAGCGCAAGTAAAGGCCGCTAATGTTCGAACGCGATCCGCGAGATCCGCGCTATCGCGAGCGCCTGGCCGCCGGCACGATTGGATCGATCGTTTTACATGCGCTGCTGGCGCTGTTGCTCGTGAGCGTGATCGCAAGCTCGTCGCAAGAAGGCGCGACCGAGAACGTTGAAGGCGGTACGATCGTTACCGTCGAGCAGCGCGTGCCCGCCGTGACGGCCAGCCGTAAAGAAGTCGCGCTCGCCGTTCCCGTGCCGCCGCACGTCACGCGCGTTGCGCCGCTGCAGCACGCGCCGATAACGCAGCCGCAAACGCAGCGCCTTCCGCAAAACCGGCACGAGCTGGCCAAACAAGACCGTAAGGCGCCGCCGAATCCCCGCCCGGTGCCGCAGCAGCACGTTCAGCCGCAGCCGCAACCCACCGAAAACGTCTACGAAGTGCAGCCCCAGGAGGCGGCTCCCGCGGCCCCCATCCCGGTTCCGACGATCGGACCGGTCGTCGTGTCCGTTCGTCAGCCGAGCGCGGCGCCTTCACCCGTTCCAAGCGCACGTCCGGTTCCGAGCCGCTCGCCGAAGCCGCCGTCCCCGACCTCTGCTCCGACCGAGCGGCCCAGCCCGGCCCCGTCACAGCGAGCGACCGCGGTGCCGACCGCTGCTGCCGTTGCTCGTGCGACCGCCCGGCCGCAGCCGAGTGCGGCGCCGGCCGAGCATAGCTCGCCCAGCCCGGCCCCGCATGCGGGGGTGCCGTCCCCGGGACCCAGCGCCGCCGCCATCGTCGCCAAGACCGCGGGCACCGCCCCTAGTCCCGGGCCGAAGGGTGTCGGATCGCCCGGACCGCGCCCCGGCACGGGCGCCAAGACGGTACCGGCACCGCGCCGGCCGGTCGAGATCGCGCCCACGCCGTCACCGGCTCCGGAGCCGAAGCCGCAAAAGACGCGGGCACCCGTGCCCGACATCAACTCTCGCCTCCGCGCCCTGCTGCCGTCGGGTCCGGTGCATCCGCAATCCAAGCAGTTCACGCCGCAAATCTCGTTGCACGGCTCGCTGCGCCCGACCCCGCCGCCGGAGGTGCTGGCCGAAACGAAGTACATCTACCGGTCGAGCGGTGGCGGTTCTTCCGAGGGATTGGTCGAGATGTGGGTCACGGCGGCGCACAAATCGGGGCCGACAACGATGTGCACCGGCTGGCTGGTGCGCTATCCGCTCAACGCCGTGGCCTATCATGCCGGCGATTTCGCGCCTCCGAACGGCACTCAGGCCGCCGTGGGCGGCGCGTCCGGGCGCGGAACGCTCCCGCCGATCGTCGAGGGCATCGTTACCGTGGCGTGCGAAGGGCGATTGCTCGAACCCTACACCAAAGAGCAAGCGCCATAAGGCGGGCTTGCGACCCGAAACCCTTTTGGGTATGATATGGTCAAGCAGTAGGAAAGCGTGGGCACGTCCCGCGCTTCGTTATTTCAGGACAGCGTGGGAAGCGAATTACAAACGGCATTCGAACGGGAACTCGACGCGATCGCGCACGACGGGCAAGCATTTCCGATGTTGGAAATCGTGGCACGGCGGGCTCGTACGACGCAGCGCTTGACGTCGTTCGCAGTGACCATCGATCGGCCAGGCGGCGTCGACATTGCGCTGTGCGAGCGAGTCGCTGCGCGTTTGAACGGCTCGTTGGAGGCCCTCGACATTCCGTACGCTCTCGAAGTCGAATCCGCTGGGCTCGATCGTCCGCTGCTGCGTCCGGCCGACTACGAACGATTCGCCGGACAACGCGCCAAGATCGTGACGTCGCTGACCGTCAACGGCAGCAAGACGCATCGCGGCACGCTAGCCGGTCTTCGCGGCGAGTCGGTGTTGTTACTCACCGATAGCGGCGAACTGCCCGTACCTTTTGCGGCCATCCGCAACGCCAACCTCGAATACGATCCCCGCGCCGACTTGCAGCGCGCCAAACGCGAACGAAAGAAATTACATGCCGACTGAAACGATCCCCGAAGAACGCTTGATCGACGTCCTGCACTCGATTGCGAAGGACCGAAACATCGCCTTCGAGATGCTGCTCGAAGCGCTGGAAGCAGCGTTGCTGACCGCGTACAAGCGGCATTTCGGCAGCGAATCGAACGCGATCGTGGTCGTCGACCGCCAAAGCGGCGCCTACAAGGTGTATCACCGGAGGACGATCGTCGACGAAGTCGCCGATGCCAAACTCGAGATCTCCGTTCGCGAAGCCGGCGAACCGTACCAGTCCGGTGATTTCTTCGACGAAGAAGTGACGCCGAAAGATTTCGGACGAATCGCCGCGCAGACCGCCAAGCAAGTCATCGTACAGCGCATTCGCGAAGCCGAACGCGATACGGTCTACAACAAATACGTTCGTAAGCTCAACGATTTGGTGACCGGAACGATCCAACGCTACGAGCAGCGCAACATGTTCATTACGCTGGAAGGCCGCGACGAAGCGGTCATGTACCTCGACGAGCAAGTTCCCGGCGAGTCGTATCGCATCAACGATTTTATCCGCGCGTACGTGCTCGACGTCAAACGTTCGCCGCGAGGACCGCAAGTTATTCTGTCGCGCACCGCCGAGGGATTGGTGCAGCGATTGATGGAGCTCGAGGTTCCGGAGATCGCCGACGGCACCGTCGAGATCATGGCCATCGCACGCGAAGCCGGTAGCCGTTCGAAGGTCGCCGTGAAAAGCAACCGTCCAGAAGTCGATCCCGTCGGAGCATGCTTAGGTCCGAAGTCGAGCCGCATTGCGAACGTTACCGATAACTTACGTGGCGAGAAGATCGACGTTATTCCGTATTCGAGCGATCACGATTCGTTCATCATGAAGGCGCTGGCGCCGGCCAAAGTCGTCGAAGTCGAGTTGTTTGAAGACGATGGCGTCGCGCTCGTCATCGTGCCCGATTACCAACTCTCGTTGGCGATCGGACGCGATGGGCAAAACGTGCGCCTCGCGGCAAGATTGACCGGCTGGCGCCTCGACATCGCCAGCGAAAGCGAATCCGCTGAAGCGCGCGATCGATATCTGGTCGAACGCGCCGAGCGCACCGCCGACGAAACGCCTGCCGAGGCTTCGGAACCGGTAGCGGCAGCCGACGACAGCGATGGTGTCGATATCGACGCGGATCTCATCCGGAAGCTCGAGGAGTTCCGCCGCGAGCGTCTTGGACCGGAAGAAGGATCGTAGCGGCTGGTGCAGCCGGTTCGGCAGTGCGTGGGTTGTCGCAAACGCTACCCGCAGCAAGCACTGCAGCGGTTCGTTCGCCGGGGGACCGCATGGTCGGCGGATCCGCACCACGTGCCACGGCAGCCTGGCCGCGGCGCCTACCTCTGCTCGAGCGCGTGCGGCACGCGAACGGCAAAGAATAAACGTTACCCGGGTCTTTCGGTCGCCGCGGCCGAATATGATAGCCTAGTGAGCGGATCATGATGAAACCTCGTGTCACGATCGACCCCGTCGACCACCATGCGCGCTAGCGCGATGAGGGACGGCATTTGAGCGCGTAATGGGCGCGTCCGTAGTCGGGACGACCCATGTTGTAAGGAGTTTTGGCTACGGCAAAAGTACGGATCTTCGAGCTCGCGAAGGAGCTCGGGCTCTCATCGAAAGAGCTGGTCACGCTGTTCAACGAGCGGCTGGGCGGCGTCTTCGAAGCAAAAAATCAGTTGAGCGTGGTGCCCGATCAGATCGCAGATCTGGTACGCAGCGTGCTGCTCAAATCCAACCCGAAGCCGGTATCGCCGGCGCCATCCGTTCCGGCGGCTGGCGCGGCGACCGTCTCGCCGCCGGCGCCGTCCCAAGCGGCTGCGACCGCGGTCCCGCCCAAGCCCGCACCGAGCGCGCCGGTCGATGCACCCGTTCCGCGTCTGCGTCCGGTCACTGGACCCGCCCCTCGTCCGGCCCGGCCTGCAGCAACGCAGCCGCCGGCCGGCGAGGCTGTTGCGCCGCCGCCCGCAGTTGCCGAGGTTGAGGCTCCTACTGCTCCGCTGATTGCAGCTAGCGCACCCGTCGAGCAAACCGCTCCTGCCGGGCCGCCGTCGGACGTGCAGGAGACGCCTACGGCACCCGTCCGCCGCCCGATTAAACCGCCGGCGCACGAGCCGATCCCGCAATTGCGCCCGGTTCCGGCCGGCCAGCAATCGATTGTCCGGCGCCAGGCTCCGCCGCCGCCAACGACCACTGCATCCGCATCACCCGGCCCGCAAACCGGTTTACCCGGCCGTCCCGGCGTGGCACCTCGACCCGGCCAATCGCTGCCAACGGCCCCTCCGGGTAAACCGGGAGCGTTCGTCGCGAGGCCCGCCGGTCAAGCGCCGGCCACCGCTCCGGGACGCCGGCATGCCGGTAACGGTCCGTTCCGGCCGCTCGCGCCGGCCCAGCGTCCTGCTGCCACCCCGTTCGCGCGTCCGGGCGCCGCTCCAGGCGCAACCGACCAAACGCCCGCACCGTCGGCCGGCGGCAGTCGTCCCGGCGATCGCGTGCGGTCGCATCAGGACAAAGCCGCCGCAAAGAAAGATCGCGAAACCGAACTGCTGCTCGAAAAAGAGCGTCAGCGCAAGAAGAAGGGCGACCACTCCGCCGTCACCTCGCCGGCGCGCTCCCTCGAGGCGATCGAAATTCCCGACTTGCTCACGGTGCAAGAACTTGCGACCTCGATGATCGTCCCGGTCAAGGATGTGATCACCGAGCTCATCCGCGTGGGCACGATGGCGACCATCAACCAGAACATCCCAAGCGACGTCGCAATCACGGTCGCGAAAAAGTTCGGGTTCAATGCCGTCGTCAAGGAAGCCGGCGAAGAAGTCAAAGTCGAGCAAGAAGAAGACAAACCCGAAATGATGACGCCGCGTGCGCCGGTCGTCACCGTTCTGGGACACGTCGATCACGGCAAGACGTCGTTGCTCGACAAGATCCGCCAAGCCGACGTGGCGGGCGGCGAGGCCGGCGGTATCACGCAAAAAATCGGTGCGTATACCGTCGAGCGCAACGATCGCAAGATCACGTTTATCGATACGCCCGGCCACGAAGCGTTTACGGCGATGCGAGCCCGCGGCGCCAAAGTCACCGACGTGGCGATTCTCGTCGTCGCGGCCGACGACGGTGTGATGCCGCAAACGCGCGAAGCCATCGCGCACGTCAAGGCGGCCGGAGTTCCGATCGTCGTGGCGATCAATAAAATGGATAAGCCCGATGCGCAACCCGACCGCGTCAAGCAGCAGTTGGCCGAACAGGGGCTGCAGCCGGTCGACTGGGGCGGCACGATCGAAATGGTGCCCGTCTCGGCGCGTACCGGCGACGGCATCGCCGGCTTGCTCGACACGGTGCTGTTGGAAGCCGATATCCGCGATCTCAAAGCCAACCGTAATCGCCGCGCGACCGGCATCGTGATCGAATCCGCGCTCCACCGCGGACGCGGTGCGGTTGCAACCGTGCTCGTGCAAAATGGAACGTTACGCGTCGGCGACATCATCGTCGCGGGCGGAACGTTTGGCAAAGTCCGCGCGCTCATCGACGACAAGGGTAAACAAGTCAAGAAAGCCGGACCTTCGGTTCCGGTCGAGATCATGGGTTTGTCCGACGTACCGGCAGCCGGCGATTCGCTCTCGGTCGTTAGCGACGAACGCGTCGCGCGCGAAACCGCCGAAAAACGGGCGACGCGCCGTCGCGACGTCCGTATGGCGGCAACCGGTTCGCAGCGCGTCTCGCTCGAAACGTTCATGAGCATGCCGACCGAGGGCAAGAAGACCCTCAACTTGATCATCAAGGCCGACGGACAAGGGTCGCTCGAAGCCCTGCGCTCGCGCATGGAATCGCTATCGACCGACAACGTCGACATCCGCGTCATCCACGGCGGCGTCGGTGCGATTTCGCCCAACGACGTCAACCTGGCGAGCGCCTCAAACGCCGTCCTCATCGGCTTCAATATCCGGCCCGACGAAACGGCGCGCCGGTTGGCCGAAAACGAAGGCGTCGATTTGCGCTTCTACCAAGTCATCTACGAAATCGAAGAAGACCTCAAAAAGGCGATGCGCGGTTTGCTCGCGCCGATCGAGCGCGAGGTCGCGCTGGGCCGGGCCGAAGTGCGCCAAGTCTTCAAGGTCAGCAAAGTTGGAACGATCGTCGGCTGTTACGTCACCAGCGGTAAGATCGGTCGTAACAACAAGGCCCGCGTCGTTCGCGATAGTGTCGTCGTGTTCGACGGTGAGGTCGAGTCGTTGCGTCGCTTTAAAGAAGACGTGCGCGAAGTGGCCGAAGGGTTCGAATGCGGCATTCAGATCGCCAAGTTCCAAGACCTTAAAGAAGGCGACGTCATCGAAGCGTTTACGATCGAGAAGGTCGCAGCCGAGTTGGTGCGCGCGTGAAGCAGCAGCGTCTCGCCAAAATCGATCACGAGATCCAGCGCATCCTCGGCGTCCTGATTTCGCAGTCGCTGCAGGATCCGCGCTTGGCGTTCGTCACGGTGACGCGCGCCGAAGTGAGCGACGACTTGCAACACTGCAAGGTGTTCGTTTCGGTCATCGGTGACCGGCACGCGGCGCAGCAGTCGCTCGAAGCGCTGCAGCACGCCAGCCGGTTTCTGCGTGGCGAACTCGGCCGCAAGATCGAACTCCGGCACACGCCGGATCTTACATTCATTGAAGACCGGTCGTCGGAACGGGCGATCGCGTTGGCAAAAACGCTGCGCGAAGCGGCGGGCGAGACCCAAGCATGATCCAAGAAACGCCGCGGTTGGCGACGACCGCCGAAGTCGTCGCTCAGCTGCGCAAACGCTCGACGTTCGTGATGGTCAGCCACGTGAAGCCGGACGGCGACACCTTAGGCGCAGGGCTCGCCTTGGGTCTGGCGCTCGAAAAGCTCGGCAAGCGCGTGCTCTATTTCCAAGAGGGCGTGGTTCCGCGCAATCTTCGTTTCATGCCGGCGGCCGATCGCGTTCAGTCCAAATTGCCCGAGGATTTGCCGGCCGATACCCTTTTCGTGTTTTGCGACATGAGCGACAGTGGACGGGCGGGCGAATCCTTGCCCGCGATCGACCGGGACAACGTGCTGGACATCGATCATCACCTCGGCAACTCGTTGTTCGGCAAATTTAACTATGTACTCGAGAAAGAGTGCTCGACCGGCAGCACGGTGATGCACATCCTGCGCGAACTCGGTGCCCCGCTAGACGCCGATATCGCGACGTGCATTCTTACCGCGGTAATGACCGACACCGGCGGTTTCATGCACTCCAACACATTACCGGACGTGTTGGAACTCGGTGCCGAACTCATGCGGCTTGGCGCAGATAAAGAAGAGATCACCGAAGAAGTCTTTTTGCGCAAACGCGTTGCCGCAACGCGTCTGTTGGGACGGATCATCGACAACATGACGTTCGCGCACGACGGACGCTATTGTTACTCGTACGTCGACGACGAGATGCTAGAGCAGACGGGGGCCGACGGTGAAGATACCGAGGACACCGTGAACACGATACGCGGGCAAGAGGGCGTCGAAGTGTCGGCGTTATTCAAAGCGATCGAAGGCGAGATCCGCGTTAGCCTGCGCTCGAACGGACGCGTGAACGTGCAAGCTGCGGCCGCGCGGTTGGGTGGCGGCGGTCATTTCCGCGCCTCCGGACTATCGTACACCGGCCCGCTCCAAGATGCGTTCGCCGCGGTCGATGCGGCGCTGGTCGAAGAAGGTCTGTGACGCACGGTGCCGTGCCGTTGTGCGCCGGCATCTTCATCGCACTGTTTGGAATAGTTGGTGGCTGGTTCATCGGCAGCCGCTTTCCGGCGGCGCGCTGGCTGCGATCGGGATATTTTCTGATGGGCGCTGGCGGTGCGCTATTCGCCGTGTGGGCGGTAACGCGCGTGTTAGCGTTCGGCGTAGCGGCCGCCCTGATCGTTGCGGCCGGCGCCGTGCTTGGAGCGATCGGCGCATTGCGCAAGGAGCTGCGCGGAACCCTGTAGTCCGCGGACGTCTTCGAAACCATGCTCGGCTTCATCAATCTTTTTAAACCGGCCGGCTTGACGTCGACGCAGGCAGTAAGCCGTGTGCGCCGGATATTGCGAATTGCTTCAGGCGATCGCCGGCTGCCGGCAGGCCATCTGGGGACGCTCGACCCACAAGCCGCCGGCGTGTTGCCGATCGCCGTCGGGAAAGCGACACGTCTGATCCCGCTGTTGGACGATCGCCGCAAGGCGTACGCGTGCACCTTCGTCGCCGGCATCGCGACCGACACGCAGGACGCAGTCGGGCGTACGATCGCGTCGCAGCCCGTTCCAGCGAACTGGGCGCAAGCGCTGCCCGCCGCGCTCGAGTCGTTCGTTGGACGTATCGAGCAAACGCCGCCGATGTTTTCGGCGCTGCATCACGGCGGAAAGCGGCTGTACGAGCTCGCGCGCGAGGGCGTCGTCGTCGAGCGGAAAGCCCGTACGATCACGATCTATTCGTTGCAGTTGCTCGGGGTCGAATCGATCAACATCGCGCGCATTCGCATCGCCTGCAGCGAGGGCACGTACATCCGCACCCTATGCAGCGACATCGGCGAGCGGATCGGATTGCCCGCACACATGGGATCGCTCGTCCGCGAAGCTTCCGGCCCGTTCGTGCTGTCCGAGGCCCTGACGATGGAGGCAATCGCAGGCGACCCCTTGGCCGCCTTGATCGCTCCCGAGAACATCGTCCCGTTTCCGACCATCGTGCTCGATCTACGGGAGTCGGCCGATTTTCGGGCCGGTCGCATGGTTCCGTTGCCCGCGGGCGTTGGGTCCCGGCACGTCTTCGTCCGCGACGAATCGAGGACGCTGGTAGGCGTCGGAGAAACGCTCGGGGCCCTACTCGCTCCCCGCAAGGTGTTCATTTAATTTCCATGCAGGTTTGGCATGCGTTGGAACGCACACCCACGAGGCCGCTCGCATTAGCGATCGGCTTCTTCGACGGTTTCCACCGCGGCCATCAGGAGCTCGCACGGCGGACGCTGCGCCTGCGCCGGCCCCGGTGGCGCAGCGGCGTGTTGTCGTTCCGAAATCATCCATCGTCCTTTTTGCGGCCCGGAAACGAGCCGCCGCTCTTGACGACGGAAGCCGAGCGGCTGAACCTTTTCGCCTCGGCCGGCTTTGAAGAATGCTTATTTCCGGCGTTCGACGAGCGTATTTCGACCCTCGAGCCCGACGCGTTTCTGGAAAAGCTGGTTGCGCTGAACGTCGGAGCGGTCGTCGTCGGTTCCACCTTTCGCTTCGGTCACAAACGGGCCGGCGACGCGGCCAAGATGCGCGAGTTCTTCAAAGAGCGCGGCATTGCGTTCGACCCAGTCGATAACGTGGAGGACGACGGGCGCATCTCGAGCACGCGCATTCGCGGCCTGGTGGCCGCAGGCGACCTGCCCGAGGCCGATGCGCTACTCGGCGGCACTGGTTACACCTTGAGCGGGGTAGTCGAGATCGGCGCCGGCCGGGGACACGGGTTAGGTTTCCCGACGGCGAACGTCGCGGTCCCAACAAAACTGTTGCCGCGCGACGGCGTGTATTCGGCAACCGCTCGCTTCGACGGGCGCGACCGGGCCGCGCTCGTGTCGATCGGTAGCAACCCGCAGTTCACGGGAACGCAGCATACGGTGGAAGCGTGGATGCGCGATTTCGAGGAGACGATCTATGGACGAGAGTTGCAACTGCGCGACCTGCGATTCGTGCGCGAGCAGCGCCGCTTTTCAAGCGTCGCCGAGTTGGTCGAACAAATGGAGCGCGACCTTCGCGCGGTGGCGTATCCGAGCTATGGGTGAGCGTTCGTTGCGTGCTCTCGCGCCGATAGCGTTGATCGCCGTAGCCGCGTGCAGCGGCGGTTCGCAAGGTGCGGCGCAGGTCGCGGCCGCGGGTTCGCAGGCGCCCGACTATAGCGGCACGACGATCGACGGCAAGCCGTTTTCGCTCAAAGCGCTCCGCGGCAAGGTCGTGTACCTCAACTTTTTCGCCAGTTGGTGCGGGCCATGTAACGAGGAGGCGCCTTCGATCGATAAGGAATCTCAGGCGGAGAGCAAGGCCGGCCTGCAAGTCGTCGGCATCGACGTTCTCGAGTCCCCGGCCAAAGCCAAGTTCTTTCGCACCGAGCATTCTCTGACGTATCCGATCGTCGCCGACGACGGTACCTTACGCACCGAGTATTCGATCAACGGTTTGCCGGTGCACGCCTTCATCGATCGAAAGGGCGTTGTGAGCAAGATCGTCGTTGGTGAAATGTCGCCGTCGCAAATACAAAGCACGGTAGCGCAACTTTTGCGATGAACGTGCGCGCCGGAAAGCTGCTTGCCGCAGCGGCTTTGGCCGGCGTCGCCGCATGCGCGGGCGGCGGCGGACAAGGTGGTTCGTCGCTGCTTCCAGGCGGCCCTAACGCGCAAAGTGCGTTCGGCCCGGTGCCGAGCGGTACCACCGTTGTGCGCGTGCGTATGCCCGGGTCGTCGGCCTTCCCGACGGCGAGTGCGATGCCGACGACCGGACCGGTCGCGCAGCCGCCGCTCGCGTCGTCGCCCCCTCCGGTCACCGGCGTTTCGACGGCTCCAACCCTAGCCGCGCAAAGCATGGCGATTTCGTTCAGCGGTCCGACCACGATGTCGCAGACGGTGTCGTTCGGATCGCCGACATCGAATTGTGTTGCCGCAACAAATGCCACGACCTGCCAAGCCGCGTTCCCGTTGGCACCCGGAACCTACACTGCAACCGTCACGCTGTATTCGTCCAGCGTTCCATCGCCGGTGGCGGCGCTCAACGCGCAGCAGACCATCGCGTTCACGGTATCGTATGCCGGTTCGAACGTCGTGAACTTGGCATACGGCGGAACGCCCGCGCAAGCGCAACTCGTGCCGGGTGCATCGAACGCAGCTGCGAACGCGCAGGGCGGGATCGATCTCTTTGGCGCCGGTAAACACTTGCTGCTCGCTCAGCTCGTCGATGCCTATCAAAACGTCTTACTGGAGCCGTCGCAGCCGGCGTATTCGGTGATGCAAACGAGCGGCGCCGCAGCCATGACCGTGTTGCCTCAAGGAGGTTCGTCAAACGCGTTCGTCGTGTCGCCGTCAGCTCCATATTCCGGTACTGCGACGTTGCGCACGAACGCTGCATTTTCGACGCCTGCCAATCCATGTTCGGCGCCGTCTGCCTCCTGTAGCGGGACGAGTTCCGTCGACGTGCGGCAAATCGTCGCGGTCGCAAACTCCGCGGCAAACACGGTAACGCTGTACGCCGCCGGATCGACCGCCTTATTGGCAACGATTCCCGGGGTGAATAATCCGCAGGCGCTGGTGTTCGATCCGTCCGGCGATTTGTTCGTCGCGAGCACGCCCGGCAGCGTAGCCGAATATGCGCCACCCTACACCGGGAGCGCGACGACGATTGGAAGCGGCGTCAATCATCCGCAGGCCCTCGCGCTCGACTCCCGCGGAAACCTATTCGTCGCTAACGGCAACGGCAGCAACTCCGTTACGGTGTATTCCGCTCCATATGGGGGTTCGCCGACGGCGGTGATCGGCAATGGCGTCAACGATCCGGTGAGTCTCGCGCTCGACGCGGCCAACGACGTATTCGTCGTGAACCAAAGCGCCGGAACGGTGACCGAATATGCGCCGCCCTACCTCGCGCCGGCGGTGACGCTATCGAATGGTTTGAATGGGCCGAACTCCGTCGCAATCGACGGCCGCGGCAATCTCTTCGTTTCGAACGTCAACGCAACGCCGAACTCGGTCGTTCAGTTTGTGCCGCCGTTCGCCGCTTCGAGTCAGCCCGCAGTGACGATCACAAGCGGTGTGAACGAGCAAGGCGCGATTGCGCTAACGCCTGCCGCGACGCTCTTCGTTCCCAACCAAGGCGCGAATACGGTCACGGCATACGGTCCGCCGTATTCTGGAGCGCCTACGACGATTACCGGCGGACAAAATCAGCCGGTCGCGCTTGCAATCGATGCGCAAGGCAATCTCTACGTCGCGAACTACGGAAACAGTACGATCACGCAATACGCGCCTCCGTATTCCGGAATGTCATGGCTCACGCTGTCGACCGGAGTCGGTGCGCCGCAAGCGCTAGCGTTATCGCCGGCGACCAGCGCCTTCGCAGTCCCCTAAATCGCGCTGCCTACGCAGCGCGTACGATTAACGCTCCATCGGAAACGTCCACACCGGCGGTGCTTCCCGGCGGCAAGGCACCGCGCAGTATCGCCGTCGACAGCGGCGTCGAAACGTGTCGCGAGACCGTCCGCCCGACATATCGAGCACCCGATCCGGCCGCCAGCGCTTCGTCGGCCAAGAAACGCCTGGCGGTCTCGCTGAGCCGCAGACGTACGTCGCGCGCGCCCAGCCTCGCCGCCAATCCATCGACATGAATCGCGACGATAGCTTCGATTTCCGGAAGGCCTAATGGTGCGAAGGTTACGATCTCGTCGATACGATTGAGAAACTCGGGCCGTAGCGCGAACGTCATCTCGTCGTCTTCTAAGTTGGTCGTGAGCACGATCAACGCATGACGGAAATCGACCGTGCGTCCCTTGGCGTCGGTCACCCGCCCTTCATCGAGCAACTGTAGGAGCAACGCGGCAACGTCGGCGTGCGCTTTTTCCAGTTCGTCGAACAGCACGACACAATATGGACGGCGACGCACCGGTTCTGTCAATTGACCCGGTTCGTCGTGGCCGGCATATCCGGGAGGCGCGCCGATCAAGCGCGACACCGAATGTTGTTCGGCAAACTCCGACAGGTCGATCCGCACGAGTGCGGATTCGCTGCCGAACAACGCCTCGGCCAGCGCCTTTGCGAGTTCGGTTTTGCCGACGCCGCTGGGACCGCGAAAAAGAAACGTGCCAAGTGGTTTATGCGGGTCTTGTAGACCCGCTCGCGCGCGACGAATCGCCGATGCCACCGCGGCGATCGCAGGCGCTTGTCCGACGACTCGGTCGCTTAACGTCGTTTCGAGCGCGAGAAGCCGGTTGGCTTGCGATTCGGTGAGCGCGGCTTGCGGGATGCCGGTCCACCGCGTGACGACACCTGCGACGTCTTCTGCCGTTACGGACGGAGAGTCGGAGGCCCCGCGGTTTCGCAATGCCACAGAGGCGGCCGCCTCGTCCATCAAGTCGATCGCTTTATCCGGCAAGAATCGATCCGCGATGTAGCGCGCCGAAAGGGCGGCGGCCGCCTCGATGGCTTCGGGTTCGATTCGAACGCGATGGTGGCGAGCGTAGCCGTCGCTCAAACCTGCGAGAATCGTAACGGTTTCCTCGACGCTCGGCTCGTCGACCATCACCGGTTGGAAGCGGCGTTCCAAGGCGGCGTCGGATTCGATGTATTTGCGGTATTCGACGAACGTGGTCGCGCCGATGCATTGCAACTCGCCGCGCGCTAGCTCCGGCTTGATCATAGAACTGAGATCGAGCGATCCTTCGGCAGCGCCGGCACCGACCAGGGTGTGCAACTCGTCGATGAACAGCACGACGTCGCGCGCGCTGCGTTTGACTTCATCTAGGATCTTCTTGACGCGGCCTTCGAACTCGCCGCGATATTTCGTTCCCGCGACGAGCGGCCCCAGTGTCAGCGCCAGCACGCGCCGGCCTGCTAACGAGGGCGGTACGGATCCGGCGACGATGCGTTGCGCGAGACCCTCGACGATGGCGGTTTTACCGACGCCGGGTTCGCCGACCAGCACGGGGTTGTTTTTGCTGCGACGCGCCAAGATCGAAACGACCCGTTCGATCTCGTCGTCGCGTCCGATCACCGGATCCAGCTTGCCTTCGCGAGCGAGCTCGGTGAGATCGCGCGAGAAATTCGCCAGCGTGGGCGTTCCTCGAAAGCGGCGGTTCAGCTCGTCGAGCGGCGATCCGCCTTTGCGGCTTTCGTCACCGTTTTGCATCCGTTCGGAAAGTAGAATACCGCCGGCAATCAGACCGGCAGCTGCGACGGCAGCGCCGAGGAAGGGCAATGCGCCCGATCCGATTCGTTTGCGCGCGCAGTCGGCGCAGAGCTGCTTGATGCCGGCGATCGTGGGAACTGGGCGGTTGCCGCAACCGTCGCAAAGGGTGTTCATCGCCATCATCTACCCCGGCCGTCGCATCGGGGTTTCGCGCGTGGAGCCCCGGGAGCTAGGGCTCGGCTGTGAAGGTGACGGTGACCGTGGCGCTCACGTTGACGTTGGACTGGTCGAACGTGGTCGGCGCCGCAGCGACGGCGGCCATGCGCATCATCGGCTGCGGCCGGAACTCGCCGCCGCCTTGACCGATGCTCTCGATGCCGGTGACGTGCAGTCCGGCGGCTGCCGCGAGCGCATTGGCGGTCGTGCGCGCGTCTGCGACGGCCCGGCGGATCGCTTCAGCTTTACCCGCGTCGGGGTTGGCCGTGCCGAACGAGACGTTGTCGATTCCGGTGGCGCCGGCTCCGGTGCAAGCGTCGACCACGGCGCCGGCCTTGCCGATCTCACGAACCTTTACGTCAAATTGACGGCGCACGGCGTAGCCATAACGGTCGCCCGGCGCGGGTGTTTGCGGCTTGGGTGTGTAGTTGACGGTGTAGTACGACAGCGTGATATCGGACCGCGCGATACCGGCCTGCACGAGTGCGCCGACAACCCGCTCGTACCGCGCGTTGTTGTCGGAGACTGCGCGGGCGGCGTTGTCGGCGTTGGTTTCGACCGTGGCGCTGACCGTCGCCGTATCGGGCGTGAGCGCGACGCTGCCGCTTCCCGTAACCGTTATCTCGGTCGTGCTCGCCGCGAGGGCGGGCCCGCACGCCGCTGCGGCCAGGAGCAGGGCGGCGAGGGCGGATGTCCACTTCTGCATACCCGAATAACGTCGACGCCGCGACGCCTGTGCCCTGGGCGGCTAAGTTAGCCATTAAAGTTTAAGGGAGCGCTCGCCCGGGGACGTTAGCGTCACAAAGGAGCTGACAACAGATGGGCATTCTCGCTTGGCTTGTTTTCGGGTTAATCGTCGGCATCGTCGCGAAGTGGATCATCCCGGGTGAGGGACCCGCCGGGATTCTCGGTGACATCGTCGTTGGAGTCATCGGCGCCTTTATAGGCGGCTGGATCTATTTCGAGTTCGGTCACGCCGGGATCACCGGGTTCAATTTCCCGAGTATCGTCTGCGCCGTTCTCGGCGCCGTCATCACGCTGTTTCTCATCCGCTTGGTTCGCGGCCGAACCGCATAGCTTCGACTGCATTCCGCCGATTGGGGCAGGCGTTTTTCGCCTCGATGCGGTAAAATTACGCTATGGCCTACGTCATTACCGAACCGTGTATCGGCACGAAGGACAAGTCGTGCGTCGACGTTTGTCCGGTCGACTGTATCCACGGAAAAGATGACGACGAAATGCTCTTCATCGATCCCGAAGTGTGCATCGATTGCGGAGCGTGCGTTTCAGCCTGCCCGGTCGAAGCCATCTTTGCCGACTCCGACGTACCGGCGCAGTATGAGAGCTACACCGAAATCAACGCCGCGTACTTTCGCGACGAGAACAAGTCGTCGTGAATCCACAAATCTCGCCAAACACGTTCAACTCGTTCTTCGCCTGGGCGCCGCTGATCATCGGGCTCGTCATCTATGCGGTGTTCTTCGTCGCGAAGCGCCACGAGGCCGCAAACGGACCGTCGCCGATCGGCCAGAGCTTCGCCTGCGCATCCTGCGGCCGGCGTGGCCACCGCGAGCATATGGTTCCGCGCGAACACGATGGCGCCATGAGCTGGTATTGCGGCCGTTGCGCTGCACGGATGGCCGCAACGCACTAAGCGTTAGCGGCGACACCCCTCAGATCTGAACCACTTCTCGAATCTCCGGCACTTCGGCACACACGACCGTTTCGATCGCGCCCTTGAGCGTCATCGTCGAAGCGGGACAACCTCCGCACGCCCCCAGCATTTGCACGAACGCAACGCCGTCGCGCACTTCGGTTAACCAGACCTCGCCGCCGTCGGCAGCGATGCCGGGGCGCACCCGGTCGAGCGCTGCGTTGACGCGTTCTTCGATCGTCGACATGGATAGTATTGGGCTTCGGCCAGCGCGAGAGCGCCCCCTAGGTGCGGCGGGAAAGGCTCCGCTCGCCGCCCAAAGTGCCCGCCGTGAGTGAGCGCGCCGGCTTCGTCGGACTCGGTACGATGGGCGAACCGATGGCGCGAGCGTTGCGCCGGTCGGGGTTTTGGGTTACGGCCTGCGCGCACCGGCGCCGGGATGCGCTCGATCGGCTGATCTCCGGCGACGGGGTTGTGGAAGCTGCCGATCCGGCGGCGGTCGGGCGCGAGTCCGATGTTGCATTCGTGTGCGTTCCGGACGCTCCACAGGTCGAAGACGCGCTCTTCGGCGAGCACGGGTTGGCGGGTGGATTGGCACCCGGTTCGATAGTGGTCGATTGCTCTACCATCTCGCCGATCTCGTCGGTTTCATTCGCCGCCCGCTTGCGCGAACGCGGGATACGGTTTGCCGACGCTCCCGTTAGCGGCGGACCGGCGCGCGCCGCCGCGGGAACCTTGACGATTATGGCCGGCGCTCAGCCCAATGACTACGAACGCATCCGGCCGATGTTAGCCGCAATGGGCAACGCGCATCGCGTCGGCGATGTCGGCATGGGTGAAACCGTTAAACTCGTTAACCAAATCGTAATCGCCAACGTCATGATCGCCAACGCCGAGGCGCTGACGTTTGCGCAACGAGCCGGCGCGGATCTGGATGCGGTCCGGCAAATTCTTTCGTCCGCGACGGGTTCTAACTACGTCCTCGAACAATGGTTACCGAAGACCTGGTTTGCCGGGACGTTCGAAGGCGGCTTCGCGCTCGATCTGTTACGTAAGGATCTAGCGGCGGCGCTCGATGCCGCGCGTGTGGCGAAACATTCTATGCCGGCCACCGCATTGGCCTATCAACTGTATACTGCCCGCTCCGCAGAAGGGGACGGCGCGCTGGACTACAGCGCGATCGCAAAATCGTATGAACGGATCGCTGGAAGCGAAGACGACGCGTAACCCATTTATCCGGGGACGCGAGCTCAACAAGAAGATCTTGGTCGTCGACGATGAGTCGGCGATCTTGCAGACGCTACGCTTCAATCTCGAACGAAGCGGCTACGCGGTTGTCACGGCCAGTGACGGGCGTAGTGCGATCGCGACCGCGCAGCGCGAACAACCGGATCTGATCGTGCTCGATATCATGCTGCCGACCCTCGACGGGATCGAGGCCTGCAAGGAAATCCGCAAGTTTAGTTCGGTGCCGATCATTATGCTGACGGCAAAGGATCAAGAGATCGACAAGGTGTTGGCGCTCGAGCTGGGAGCCGATGACTACGTTACCAAGCCGTTCGCGCTGCACGAATTTCTAGCGCGCATCAAAGCGCGATTGCGGCGGCAGCTGCCGATCCAGTCCGGCCACGACGAGGCGATCGCGCTGGGCGATATCGTTCTCGACCCGTCCCGGCAACAGCTCACGGTGCGCGGCACGATCGTTGCATTGGCCCCCAAAGAATTCGCGCTGCTACGCGTCCTGATGGAAAACAACGGACGAGTAGTGACGCGCCAGACACTGCTCGATAAAGTTTGGGGTTACGATTTCGAGGGCGAGCAGCAAACGGTCAGCGTACACGTTCGCTGGTTGCGCGAGAAGATTGAGGAAGACGCCCGTACGCCACGTCATATTCTGACGGTGCGCAGCCGGGGTTACATGTTCAAGGCTTCGTAACGCCGTGGTGCCCGACGCGATAGTTTGGGGATTACCCGGGGCGATCGCAGGAGCCGCGTGCGCGACGATCGCCGCCGCAGTCATTTCGCGCCGCCGCGCAGTTCCGTCCGATGTCGCGGCCTCCGCCGGCGCGGTGCCGGACGATCGCATAGAAGGTGCGTTCGTACGGCTGGCTCGCGCGTTACCGATCGGTGTCGTGTTGGTCGACGCACAGCGCCGGATCGAATTTGCCAATCCTGCGGCCGGGGCGATCTTCGGATTCGATCTCGAGCGCGCGGTGGGATCGCACGTCATCGAAGCCATTCCCAGCGTCGAGATCGAACGCCGCATCGGCGATGCCCTAACCGGTGAAGCCTCGGTTGCACCGATGTCGCTGAGCGCGCAGGACGGCGGGCGAGTGTATCGCGTCTCGGTGTACCCGCTCTTGGGCGAAACCGGTACGATGGAGCGCGTCGTCGTTTTGGCCGACGATCAAACCGCGCTGACCCGCCTCGAGCGCGCTCGCCGCGAGTTTCTTTCGAACGTGTCGCATGAGTTGCGAACGCCGTTATCGTCGATCAAGTTGATGATCGAAACGGTGCTGGCATCGCCCGACGACGAAGCCGGCGATCTTTTTTTGCCGCAAGTGTTGCAACAAGTCGATCGTCTGGTGGCGTTGGTCGGTCAACTCTTAGAACAGGCGCGCGCCGAGTCGGGTCAGATGAAGCTCGCGCTACGTCAAATCGACTTAGAAGAAGTGGCGCATCCGATCATTTCGTCGTTCGAGCCGCAGGCCGTCAGCAAAGGCGTCGATCTCGAGCTCGTTACGCTACGCCCGGTTCAAGTGGAAGCCGATCCCGATCGTCTGTCGCAAGTCTTCGTCAACTTGATCGACAACGCGTTGCGCCACACGCGTTCCGGCGGGCGCATCGCAATCGAACTCGACGCCCGTGGAAGCGACGCGGTCATTCGAGTCCGCGACACCGGCGAGGGCATTCCGTATCGCGACGTGCCGCGAATTTTCGAACGGTTCTATGTTGTAGACCGCTCGCGCCGGCGAGAAAGCGGCGGCGGCGCCGGTTTAGGGCTGGCCATCGTCAAGGGCATCGTGGACGCGCACGGCGGCGCCATTTCGGCCGAGTCGTCACTAGGCCGCGGCACCACGTTCACGATCCGAATTCCGATCGTGCGGATCAAACGAGAGAGCTGAGGCACGCTTAAGCCAGGCATAAGACGCGCATAACGTGTGTGTGGCACCCTAAACGTATGGAAGCTGCAGCTACGACGAGTCTCCCCGACGGGCCGGACGTCGCGATGCGCCTGCAGGTGCTGGCCGTCCTCGAGGAACTTTGCCGGGACCTCACCCTGCACGACGTGCGCGAATGGTACGCCGAATCGATGGGCGATCGTTTCTAGCGGCGGTCCCAGGGCGAGGCGGCGGCATCCGGCGAACACCACCGCGCCATGACCGCGACCGGCTCCCAGCGACCGATGGTTTCGTCGCAAGCGAAACTACAAGCCCGCGATTTGAACGTCTATTACGGGTCGTTCCATGCGGTCAAGAACGTGAGCCTCACCATCCCCGACCGTCGCGTCACCGCGCTCATCGGTCCTTCGGGATGCGGCAAATCGACGTTTATTCGTGCGCTCAACCGGATGCACGATCTCACGCCGGGCGCGCGCGTTCAAGGGCAAGTTCTGCTCGATAACTCCGACATCTACGATCGCGGCGTCGATCCGGTGACGATTCGTGCGCGAGTCGGCATGGTGTTCCAGCGGCCGAATCCGTTTCCGCAGTCGATCATGGAAAACGTCACCTACGGACCACGTTTGCAGGGCGAACGCCGGCCGAAGGTATTGCGCGAAATTTGCGAGCGGAGCCTGACGCACGCGGCACTTTGGAACGAGGTCAAGGATCGCCTCGACCGCTCCGCGCTCGACCTCTCGGGCGGGCAGCAGCAGCGGCTGTGCATCGCACGCTGCTTAGCGGTCGATCCGGAGGTCATCCTCATGGACGAGCCGGCTTCGGCCCTCGACCCGATCGCGACCAGCAAGATTGAGGATTTGATTCACGTTCTCAAACAAGAGTATACGGTCGCGATCGTCACGCACTCGATGCAGCAAGCCGCCCGCATCAGCGACTTTACGGCGTTCTTTCTACTGGGTGAAATGGTCGAAACCGATTCCACATCGTCGATCTTTACGAAACCCCGCGATAAGCGTACCGAGGACTATATCACCGGACGCTACGGCTGATCCGAGGTCTGCGCCGGGGCTTATGTACCGGTGTACGCTGGGTACGCCCCTTAAGCGTTTCATAACAATAACTTAATCCCCAACGGATACAATTTCTCTGACCCACACGGCTATTGAAGGGAGCAGTGTTCCGCGTGGCTGTTTCAGTATTTCGCTATTTCTTGATATCCGCTGCGGCGGTAGCGGCAACGGCCGCCGGCGCATTTGCGCAATCCGCCCCGGCTTCGGTCGTGCCGGCGGCCGTACGGCAGTCGAACGTCGCACAAGACGTTGTGCCGACGCCGAGCCCGACGCCCGATCCGTTCACGTTCCGCGGATATATCCGCTCGTACTACTTTACGCGTCAGAACGCATCGAACAATCCAGGCGTCCAATTCAACTTCACGCCGGGCGCGAAGTACAACTCGAACGGAGTTAACCAAGCATCTTGGAACAACGGCCTCAGCCTGCACGCCGACTACGCACTGAATAGCCTTCTACCCGGACTGTACATCGGTGGTTCGTACTTCTACGCGAATCCAATCAACGGCACGTGTACGGTCGCGTCGACGCACGCGAAAGGCATGCCGTGCGTTTCTCAATCCCCGCCCAACACAAACCCCGACGACACGCTTCCGGGATTTGCGATGAGCACGTTCCCCGAAGCCTACCTCGGTTTCAAGGGCGACGGTCTCAGCGTCTTAGCCGGCAACCAGTTGTTCAATACGCCCTGGGCCAATCCGTCGGACTCGCGTTTGAAACCGGCAGCCTTTCAAGGTGCCGACGTTTCGTACGTCTTCGACAAGTCGTGGACGTTCGAAGCCGCCGACATGTGGCAGTTCGAAAACCGCACGAGCAATAACTTCGAAAACACCACGTTGCTTACCAGCTTCCCCGCCGGCGGCGGCGGCATGGGCGCCAATATTTACGAGCCGGGCGGCGGTAGCATCAATACCTCCGGCGTCGCGTACGGACACGTCGGTTATGCGCCGCCGGACAGCCCCGTCGCGGTAAACGGTTATTTCTACGGCTTTTCCGACTTGGCGAACATGTGGTGGTTCGACGGAAAGTACACTTTTCAACAAGTGCGGTTCAAGCCGTTCATCGCGCTGCAAGGCGGTACCGAAAGCAACGCAGGTCAGTCGTATATCGGCAAGATCCGCAGTTCCGACATCGGCGTTCAGCTGGGCGCGGCCGTTAGCAAGAACGTTGTCGTCGCGGCGAGTTTCGATTCGATTCCCTGGCAGAACGATACGGTGAACTTGCCGAAAGGCGTGACGTGTAACAACGCCACCAATCAAATCTCGAGTAAGGGTGCTACGCTCGGATACTTCTTGCCCGGTAACGGCGGATCGTCTGGGCAAGCCGGCGTCTGTTTTACCAATCCGAACGGCACGACCGACATTTACTACGGCGGTTGGGCCAGCCCGTACACCGACTCATATGCAACCGACCCGTTCTTCACGACGAGCATCAGCCAAGGTATGGCCGACCGTCGCGCGCCCGGTACGTCTTACAAGATCGCAGCGACGTTCACGTCCGACAACAAGCGTTGGGTGTTCACGGCGGCCGACTCGTGGTTCGACTACAGCAACGCGCTGGCGCCCGAGAACACCAACGAGTGGAACCTCGACGGGCAGTACCACTTCAGCCAGGTGAAGGGTAAGTTCTATCGCGGATTACTACTGCGGTACCGTTACGCGCAGCGATCCGAATCTAACGCATACTGTGGTGACATGCACGCCTCGTGCCCGGGGGGCTTGGCGATCGGCACCAGCTACCTCGGCGGCCTACCGCTCTTCAAATACAATCGTGCTCAGATCGAGTACGACTTCTAAGTAGGTCAAGAGAGCATCGCGCGGATGGATCGCCGGCAACGGCGGTCCATCCGATTTTATAACCTAGGTTATTTTCTGTGCACAAAGAAAAGGTGACTTGAGTCATCTTCTTAGAGGGAGCACCTTTTGAGTTACCGGAGTATTACGCAAGGCCTGGTCGCCGCCGGCGTCCTTTGGACGGCCATGGGGGCGCACGCCCAGGCGCAAACCTCTCCAACACCAGTCCCACCGCCGGCAACGGTGGTCACGGGCACGCCGACCCCCGGCCCGCTAACATTTAACGGACAGTTCCGTTCGTATTATTTCACGCGTCAAAACGCGTCGAACAATCCGGGTGCGCAGTTCAACTTCAGCAGCCCGAAATATAGCTCGACCGGCGTGAACCAGGCGTCCTGGAGTTCGTCCATAGGCCTACACGCCGACTACCAACTGCCGGATCTCAAAGGCCTGTTTATCGGCGGTTCGTACATCCTTGCGAACCCGGTCGACGGCCCATGTTCGGTTGCCGCGAATCACGCGAAGGGCGACCCGTGCGTGAGCCAAGCTCCGCCCAACACGAACCCCGACGACACGTTGCCGGGATTCGGACTCGACACGTTCTACGAAGGATACATCGGCTTTAAGAATGCCGATTGGTACGCCAAGGGCGGCGACCAGGTGTTCAGCTCGCCGTGGGCGGGCCCGTCGGATTCGCGCCTAAAGCCGGAAGCGTATCAAGGCGTCGACGTTGCGTTCACCGGTCTCAAGAATTTCACGTTCGAAGCTGCCGATATGTGGCAGTTCGAAAATCGCACTGCCAACAACTTTTCGAATACCACCCTGCTCACGAGCTTCCCGGCCGGCAACAGCGGTATGCCCGCCAACATTTACGTGCCGGGCGGCGGCTCGATCAACACGAGCGGGTTCTTCTACGGGAAGGCCGGCTACTCGAGTCCGTCCGGCCTCACGCTCGACGGTTATTTCTACGGCGTGTCGGATCTCGCTAACATGTGGTGGTTCGACGGAAAATACGTCTTTACAGAGTCGAAGTATAAGCCGTTCGTCGAGATGCAAGGCGGTACTGAATCAAATGCCGGTGTCTCCTACATTGGCAAGATCGACAGCCAGGTGATCGGTGCACGCATCGGTGCGAACGTTACGAAGAACATTCTGCTCACCTTCGCCTACGATGGATTGCCGTGGCACAATGAAACGACATTTCTTCCCAAAGGCGCGAGCTGCAGCAGTTCGACTTTTCAACTCGCGACCAAGGGCGTTACGGTTGCGAACTTTCTGCCGCTGACGAACAACGGCACCGCCGTGTGCTCGAATAATGCTAATGGCTCCGTCAACCTGTACTACGGCGGTTGGGCCAGCCCGTACACCGACAACTATACGTCCGACCCGTTCTTCACTACGATGGGCGCGCAGGGCATGATCGAGCGTCGCTCGGCCGGCTCCTCGGAGAAGCTCGCCCTCACGTACACGTCCACCAACAACCGGATCACCTTCTTCGCCGCGTACGGCTGGCTTCAATACGGAAACGCGCTCGTGTCGAACGCGAACACCTGGGAGTGGGACATCGACGGCACGTACCGGTTTAACAAATGGAGTGGTAAGGGGATCTACAAAGGCCTGATGCTGCGCGATCGATTCTTCAATCGCTACATCGGCAACACGTTCTGTGGAGCGAGCAGCACGACGTGTCCTGTTGGATACGCGTACGGCGCGCAGTACCTCGGCGGTCTGCCGGTGTTCAAGTACAACCGGGCGCAGCTCGAGTACGACTTCTAAACTCCCCGCGTCGAGCATGACCGCGGCGGCCCCAAGTGCAATACTTGGGGCCGTCATGTCATCCATGCGAGCACTTACCAAAGCCGCCCCGGGCCCGGGCTTCACGCTGGCCGACGCTCCGATTCCGCAAATTGGCCCGAACGACGTTTTGATTCGCGTTGAAAAAGCCGGCGTCTGCGGAACCGACCAGCACATTTATCGCTGGGACGCATGGGCTCAGGAACGTGTTCATCCACCCTTGATCGTCGGACACGAGTTCATGGGAACCGTTACCGAGGTTGGCTCGGCGGTGCGATCGGTGGTGCCCGGCGACCGCGTGTCCGCCGAGGGGCACATCGCCGATTTAACGTGTCTGTTGTGCCGCACCGGCCAAGCGCACATTTGCCGGCAAGTGGAAATTATCGGGGTCGATCGCGACGGCGCCTTCGCCGAGTTCATCGCGATGCCCGAGTATAACGTTTGGAAGCTCGACCCGGCGATTCCGGATAAATACGCCGCAATCTTGGACCCTTTCGGCAACGCGGTCCACACGGTAATGGCGGCCGGCGTTAGCGTCAAGAACGTGGTGATTACCGGCGTCGGCGCGATCGGTTTGATGGCCGTCGGCGTTGCGCGTGCGGCCGGCGCCAACGCGATCTTCGCAATCGACCGCAATCCCGCTAAACTCGAAATCGCACGACGACTCGGCGCAGACGAAACGTTTCTTGCCGGCGACGAAAGCATCGCCGACCGCGTGCGAGAGAAAACCGGTGGCAACGGTGCCGACGTGTTGCTCGAGATGTCGGGCGCCGAGTCCGCGATCGACGCGGGTTTGGAGACGTTGCGCAACGGTGCGGTCGCAGCGATGCTCGGTATCCCGAGTCAACCGATCCGTATCGATTTGGCACAGCGCATCATTTTCAAAGGCATCACGATGCTGGGCATCAACGGACGCCGCATGTTCGAAACGTGGTATCAGGCGCAGACGCTGCTGGCGAGCGGTCGCATCGATTTAGCGCCGGTCGTGACACACGTGCTGCCGTACTTGGAGTACGATCGTGCTTTTGCTCTGATGGAAAGCGGCGAAGCGGCGAAGGTGGTACTCGACTTTAAAGGAGACCTTGCAACGGCATGAGCCAAACCTTCGAACGGAAACTACAGGGCGATCTCGACGCGCTGCGCGCGGCCGGAACCTACAAGCATTTACGCCACATCACCACGCCGATGGCGCCGGAAGTCCATATGGAAGAGGCCGGCAACGTCATCGTGCTATCGAGTAACAATTATTTGGGTTTAGCCGACCTGCCCGAAGTCGTCGAAGCTGGCAAGCGTGGCCTCGACCAATATGGGGCCGGCACGGCATCGGTTCGTTTTATCTGCGGGACGTTCGACATTCACCGCACGCTCGAGCGTCGCATCGCATCGTTTTTAGGAACCGAGGCGTCGCTCTCGTATGTCGCCTGCTGGAATGCCAATACAGGGTTGTTTGCGACGATCTGCGATCAGGGTTCGGCAATTATCTCCGATGAATTGAACCACGCGTCGATTATCGACGGCGTACGGTTGGCATCCAAAGCGCGTCGCGAACGCTACAAGCACAGCGACATGGATCAGCTGCGCGAAAAGCTCGAGGCCGTTAAAGGCTGCTTCCCGATCGTGATCGTCACCGACGGCGTATTCTCGATGGAAGGGGATCTGGCGAAGCTGCCGGAGATCGTGAAGCTCGCGCGAGCGCACGATGCGATCGTGGTGGTCGACGATTCGCACGGCACCGGCGTCATGGGCAAGACCGGCCGCGGCACCATCGAGCATTTCGGTTTGACCGGCCAGGTCGACATCATCACGGGGACGCTTGGCAAAGCGCTGGGCGGTGCCGCAGGGGGATTCGTTGCCGGAAGCACTGCCCTGATCGAGACGTTGATTCAGCGTTCGCGCCCGCAGCTGTTTTCGAATGCGTTACCGGCGACGGTCGCGTGCAGCTCGCTGGAAGCGATCGAGTATCTCGACGCGCATCCCGATCTGGTGCAACGCCTGCGCGACAACACCGCCTACTTCCGCACCGGCTTGCAACGCATCGGGTATTCGCCGCTCGAAGGCGAGAGCGCGATCGTTCCGATCATCGTTGGTGAAACGTCGTTTGCAATCGCGATGAGCGACAAGCTCTTGGCCGCCGGCGTGTTCGTCACCGGTTTCGGCTTTCCGGTTGTGCCCGAAGGAGCGGCACGAATTCGCGTACAGATTAGTGCGGCGCTGACGAAGGAAGAGATGGACCGTGCCTTGGCGGCGTTTGAAGATGTCGGAAAAGCCGTGGGAATCCTCAGCGCTTCTTAGAGCGCTGAGAGCGGCGGCGCCGGCGATGGCCGGCACGCTCGCAAGTTTTTTGCTGACGTACGCGCTGTGCGTGCGATTCGGAGCGAACAACTCGCCGGCGATTCTTTCGGTGGTATTGTCGGTCGGTCTGACGCGCTCGTTGCAACAGCACGGATTTCACGTGCTATGGCGGCGTATCGTCACGATCCCCGTTATCGCACTCGGCGGCGCTTTGGTGGGCGCACTGTTCTTGCACCTGCCCGCAATTGCGGCGATCGTTTTCGTGCTGGGGATGGGTGCGTCGGTGGCGTTGCGCCGGTACGGCCGTTCGGCCTCGGCCATCGGCGGCGTTATCGCTCTGACGCTGATGGCGATGTTGATCGTTCCCGCGCCGATCGATAGAGCTGCCGGTGTTCCCGTCGCGATCGCGCTCGTGATCGCCGCCGCGATTATCGCGCAGCTATGCTCGTGGGCCGCCGCGTTTGCCGGAAAACTAGCTGGTTGGACGACCACCGTCGAGGCATCCCGGCCGCCTCGCAAGACGGGTGCCCCCGAGCCAACGCGCCGCTTGGCCGCAACCGATCGCATGGCGCTGCAGATGATCGTCGCGCTCGCCTTCGCGTTTGGAATCGGCATGACGGCCTTCCGCATGCACTGGCCGTGGGTCGTGCTGAGCGCATTCATCGTTACCAGCGGTGCGATCGGTCGCGCTGATGCGCTGTACAAAGCGTTGTTGCGAATAGGCGGAGCGATCTTCGGAACGCTCGTCGCCGAGTCGTTGCGATTCGTACACATCGCCAACTCGACCGAGTATGCGATGGTAATGTTTGCGGTATTATTTTTCGGTATGTGGCTTCGCCCGATCAATTACGCGTACTGGGCGGCCTGCACGACGCTCTTATTCGGGCTCGTTCTGGATCCGCAAAGCGGTTCGAGTTTTTCGGTGTTCGGTATTCGCGTTCTCTGCATCGTCGTCGGAGCGGTGTGCGGTGTCGCGGCTACGTGGTTCGTCGTCCCGATTCGCAGCTCGCACGTCGTCAAGCGACGACTGGCAGACGCGATGGGTGATATGCGCGACGTATTGAGCGGCGAAAAACGCGATCTGCACCATCACACCAACCAGCTCGAACGCATCGCACCGGCCTGGCGTTTGCATCGCGCGACGCTGGGTCAGCGGGAATCTCACGCGCACCCCGCGACATGGATCGAACGCGCGCACGCGCTACTCGAGCACATGCGAACGCCGGAATTCGACCGGCGCCAAGCCGGTAGCGATTTAAAACGTTTGCGAAACGACGTCTTCGGCGAACGCCGAGACTAGACGACGCCTCAACGCCTTCGATCAGCTCGCTCCCATCGCGCGCTGCGCGGCGAACACGACGGCCAAGACGATCAGGATGATCCCGCCGCCGAGCTGTGCGCGAGTCCGATTCGACTCGCCGAGATGTTGCCCGAACGATAGTCCGGCGATCGTAAACAACACCGTCGTGACCGCAACCGTGGCCAGCAGGGGCAGCAGCGGAATCGGTACGCCGGGCAACGAGATGCCGATCCCGAGCGAATCGAGACTGATGGATGCCGACGCGGCGATGAGCCCCCAGCCCGAATCGACCTTGAGCACCGGCGCCCTCTCGAAACTCTCGCGAATGACCAGCACGCCGACGCCCGCCAAAATCGCGAAGCCAACGTACGGTGCGATGGTTCCGGCGATACGGCCGGCACCGGTACCAATCGCATATCCGATGACTTGCATGAGCACTTCGGAAAATGAGAACGCTGCGCCCATTCGAATCCGTGCGCTTCGCGGAATGTCCATGATGCCGACGACGATCGACAGCGCCAACACGTCGAGACCGACGGCCAGTGCGATCCCGAGCGTCTTGAGCGCGATGGTCATGTTGTCGGCTGTCCCTTATCGCGGCGCGTATTTTAAGGACGTTGCGGTGTTGAAAAGAACGATCGGCGAGGGCAACTCCACGCCGCTCGATACGAGCGAGCGAAGCGCCGCAAGCGTCGCCCCGCCTTCCTCGGTTGCATCGATGCCTTCACGCTCGTGAAGGTCCCACATCGCCGCTTCCGATGCTTCATCCGAAACCGCGATCGCGTGTCCGTGCGATTCGCGTAGCGCTGCGAGGCTGAGGCGATCGCCAATCCCGCCAGGAACACGTAGCCCCCACATTTTGGTCGTTCCGTTCTCGATACGTTGGGCCGACGTGTCGCCGCGCTGGAACGCTTGGACGATCGGCGCGCAACCCTCGGCTTGGACGCACACCATCACGGGCCTCGACGCATCGATCCACCCGAGTTGTTCCAGCTCGCCGAAAGCCTTCCACATTGCAACGAGTCCGGTGCCGCCGCCAGTGGGATACACGATCGTTCCCGGAACGCGGCCGAGCTGCTCGACAAGCTCGTATCCCATCGTCTTTTTTCCCTCGACCCGATACGGTTCGCGAAACGTCGCGACGTTGAACGCTCCGCTCTCTTGCGCGAACTGCGCGGCCAGCCGCCCGGCCTCGTCGATCAATCCGTCGACCAGCACGACGGACGCCCCGTAGCCGCGCATCTCCTCGGTTAACATCGCCGGCGTATCTCGCGGAACGTAGACGCGTACCGGCAGCTGTGCGCGCGCTCCGTACGCGGCCAATGCGCCGCCCGCGTTTCCCGCGCTCGGCGCGACCAGCGATCGCACACCCAGCCGCTTAGCTACCGTCACCGCGACGGACATGCCGCGCGCTTTGAACGAACCGGTCGGATTTTGTGATTCGTCCTTTACGAAGATCTCGCCACAAGCGAGCTCGGACTTCATATTGGCGAGAGGGAGAAGCGGCGTGCCGCCTTCACCGAGCGAGATCGGCTGCTCGTCGCTGTCGATCGGCAACATCTCACGATAGCGCCACATCGTCCACGGGCGTAATGCAACAACCTCGCGGGGCATCTCCCCGCTGCGATAGAGAACCAGCAACGGAGCACCGTCGCACGGGCACACCGTCGCCAACGACGTCGCTGAGACCGTATGCGCGGCGTCGCGCGAGCATTCAAGAATATTGGGTAACATCAGGCTTGCAGTTTTCTCGCGGCACTGCGCGCCCATAACGCATATATTGGAATCGCGGAGAGAACGATCCCCAGTCCGATCAGCCCGGAGCGGGGGTCCGTGACGTACGTTACGATGGCGATGCTCCACGAAGCTATGAGATAAAGGCCGGTGGTCACGGGGTGGCCTGGAACGCGAAAGCCGCCCTGCGTCGCCCCTCCAGCGTCGTCGCGCGCGCGAAGCACGAACAGTGCGAGCGCTAGAAGGCCGTTGAACAGATAGACCAGCGATACAACGAAATTGAGGACTTGATTGAAGTCGCCTGACAGCGCGATGACGATGGCCGCAATCCCTTGCAGAGCGATCGCAATGACTGGAACGCGCGTCCGCGGATCGATCCACCCGACCCAACGAAAAAAGAGACCGTCATCGGCCATCGATCGGTACATCCGCGGGACCGTCAACATTCGGTTGCTCAAAAAACCGAGGGTCGCGATGGCGATTGCAATTGATGTCAATCGTGCTCCGATCGATCCCGTCGCCTCTTGCAGTACTGCTGAAATCGGAACCATGGAACGTGCCAATCCGTCGACTCCAAGCGCGCGAAGACAGCCGGTGTTCACGAGTACGTAGAGCATCGCGACACCCGCCATCCCAACCCATAAACCGGTCGGCAACGTTTTCGGAGGGTCGTGCACTTCGTCGCTCATGAAATTGGCAACCAACGCTCCGGCATAGCTAAACAATACCGGAATCATGGCAACGCCGAACGCGAGGGTTACGCCGACCGGCGAACCCGCGACGTGCGAAAGCGGCAGATGGTGATTTGCCGGAACGACGAACGCGGCGACTACGACCGCTGCTAGCGCGAGAAGCTTGAGAAGCGTCAACACATGTTGGACGTTACTGCCGGCTCGGACTCCGAACGAGTTGATGAGTACCAGAATGGTCAACGTGACGATTGCGACGAGCGTTGGTGGTGCGGACATCGCGGTCGACGAAAGAAAATATCCCGCGAATAGAACGGCCGCCGCCGCCAATCCGCCGCTGAACGACGCCAGTAGCGACGTCCACCCGTACGCAAATGCCACGACCGGATGAAACGCGACCCGCAAGTACGCATAGGCGCCTCCCTCCTGCGAACAACGGGCGCCGAGTTCTCCGAGCACAAAAGCGCCGAAGAGCGCGATCAGTCCACCCGTCAACCACGCGGCGACGATCAACGTCGGAGCGGGTATCCGTTGCGCTACGACCGCCGGCGTACGGAAGATGCCCGATCCGATGACGCTGCCCATCACGAGCAGCGCGATGTCGGCGACGCCGAGTTTTCGCGCGGGGGTTGGAGGCCGCTGCGTCCCTTTGGAAAGCGGAATGTTCAGATGGGCCGTTCGCCGAGAATCGTTGCACGCCGAACGACGCGCCGCTGCGGATAGTAATCGGCGAGGGCGCAATGCTGGGTCCAGCGGTTGTCCCAAAAGGCGACGTCACCGTTTTCCCAGTGCCAACGCACTTGAAACTCCGGCTGCGCCATGTGCTCGAACAAGAATCGCAACAGCGTGTCGCTTTCGCGCGCGGAGACACCCTCGATGTGCGAGGTGAAATCTTGATTGACGAAGAGCGCCTTGCGTCCCGTGTTTGGGTTCGTCCGAACCACGGGATGCGAAACCGGCGGATGCTCCGCATACATTCGCTCGCGGCGCTCTTCAAGGCCAAGCGCGGCAAATCGCTCGGGCGTGAAGTTTCTTGCAAACGAATGGATGGCGCGTAATCCGGAGACGAACTTTCGCATCGGCTCCGAAAGCGCATCGTACGCCGCATACATGTTCGCCCAGAGCGTATCGCCGCCGATTTCCGGAATCTCTTGTGCGTACAGGACGGCACCCATCGGCGGCGTCGCGAGGTACGTAACGTCGTTGTGCCATCGATCGCTGTTGGCGCGACGTGCGGCATCGTGTTCGAGGATCATGACTTCGGGCGCTTCGGCGCGGCCCGGATAGAATGGGTGCGTGTACAGCGTCCCAAAGCGCGCCGCGAAATCGCGCTGCTGCACCGGCGTGAGCGATTGATCTTTAAAAAACAGAACGAGACGATCATCGAGCGACGAGAGAATGTGCGCGACGTCGCCGGCCTCCAGCTTGGCGCCGAGGTCGATGCCTCGAACGACCGAACCGATTGCCGGCGTCAGCGCTTTTTCGGAGTATCCCACGCCGGTTGGCTACTCGGTGGCTGCGGGATCCCCGGAAGCATCCTCGATCTCGGTGATCTGGTCTCCACCGTGGATGACTTCAGCCACGGGCGGATCGCCCTCGCGAATCGGGTCGGATGAGACTACGTAGTGGATGTGGCCGTGGCCATGGGTGTCGGAGGCGTGTAGAACGCCGGCGAGCGTGCGACGGTCGGCCAACGTCACGCGGACCGCTTTGCCGACGTAGGGTTTAATCTCTTGATCAGTCATAGTGCGCGAAATCATCCTCCGGGCGCGAGAAGTTGCAGGTCACGGGCTGATGACCGCGCCGATGGGTGCGCTCAAGCCCGCGGCCGTCTTTTTCGGCGCTCCTCCGGCCGGATACTTGAATCGATCTGCGGTCGAACCGTTGAAATTCAAATCGCCGCCTACCAGGGCGTTCTTATAGATGTTGAACTGCACGATATCGTTGGCGCCGGTCAGCGGGGTCGTCTTCACGAGCTTTCCGGTGCTGCCCGCGATCGTGAACGCATAGGCCGCGTTGTTTCCGTTGGTCTGATCGCCGACCACGATGCTATCGCCCACGGCTTGGACGGCTCCGGGGCCGCCGATCGGCTGTTGCAGCGTGATCGCCTTGAATTTCTTCCCGTTAAAAGAAGCGAATAAGAAAGCGCTACCGCTGTCGATACCATCGAGGTACAGCGTTCCGTGCTTGTCGTACCCGAGATAGTAGACGACCGCGAAATTCGGCGGAGTGAACGTTGCCGGCGTGCCCGTCGCATTTTTGTAAATCGAGATGCTTCCCGGTGGGCCGTTCGTGCTATAAAAATTCGAAACGGCCAGATCGCCGGTTGTGGGGTCGACGGAACACCCAACCGGGTACTGACCGGGATCGCTTAACGTCGCGATCGGCGACGTTCCGCCGTGCGCGTATTCGAGAAGCTGCGAGGCCTGGGTATTATCGATCCAAACGTTGCCGCTCGCATCAACGCAGTCGCCCTGCACGTTGTCGAAGCCGGCGAGCGTCCCGACGACGTTAAGTGCCGGATACGAATACACGACGACGGTACCGGCGCCGTTATCGGTGATATAGACCAGCGCGCCGCTTTTCGCGACCGGGTTCATCCAAGAGTGCCCGTGATTGGTGTGCGCCGAAATCGCGATACCGCCGCGGGCAGTCGTTGGAAAGGCGTTGGCGGTATCCGCCGCAGGCGCGGTGCCGTCGCCGCTGCAGGCGCTCAAAATTGCGAGCGAAGATAACGCGAAAACGTGTCTCGATACGAATTTCACCATGAGTCCTATCCTCGGTTGAGTGAGCGCTTCTTGCTACTCCCTCGAAGATAGTGGCTTCCTCCAGAATTTGGCGGAGGTAAGTCTCACAGTAGTCCCAAAGCAGTTTTTTCATAACAAGATAGTACGCTAGGAGAAAAGATTCGATGTCCCATCATTTCGCGGGCCCAGATTTTGGGTTTCCCGGTGGCGATGCGCGCTTCAACTTTACGGACCTCTATGCGTTTCCGAAGCCCGGCGACAACAGCAAATCCATCCTGATCATGAACGTTCACCCGTCGTTCGGCGTGAATCCGCCGGGGCCCACGCCGATCGAGCCGTTTGCGAGCAACGCACTGTACGAGATTTTGATCGACACGGATGGCGATGCGATCGTCAATATCGCCTATAGCGTTAAAATAATGGCGGCACCCGGCAGCGGACAAGTTGCGACGCTGCGCCGGATCGAGGGCGATAGCTTGCATCGTACCGGCGACGACGGCGAGATCGTCGCCGACGGCGTCGCAGTTTCGACCGGAGGCGATTCGAAGGTGATGACTGCCGGCGACATTCGCTTTTTTGCCGGACGGCGCAGCGACCCGTTCTTTTTCGACGCGGCCGGCGCGATTAACAACTTGACGTTTACCGGCGACGATTTCTTTATCGATAAGAACGTCGCGTCGGTCATCTTGGAAGTGCCAAACGCGGCACTCGGATCCGACAGTCTTAAAATCTGGGCGCGAACGGTCGACGGTTCGTCGGGCAGTTGGAAACAAGTCGATCGGGGCGCGCGTGCTTCGCAAGTGCCGTTCCTCGCCGGCGATCAGAAGGCCGCATACATCACCGCAGAGCCCGCTAACGACGCCCAATTCGTGGCGACCTTCGCGCATTCGCTCGAACACGCGGGAGGATACACGCCGGAGGAAGCCGCGCGAGTTGCATCCGGAATGTTGCCCGACCTTCAACCGTATCGACCCGGATCGCCGGCATCGTATCCGACGAACGGCCGGGCGCTCACCGACGACGTCTCGGCGTATTTCCTCGGAATACTGACGAACGGGAAAGTCACCAGCGATGGCCTCTCGCCGCATAAAGACCTAATGGCCGAGTTTCCGTACTTGGGACCGCCGCACGGCGGCTAAAAAGGGTCGTTCCCGGCCACTTGCGTGCACCTCGTTCCGAGGCTATTCTCTTACTAACTAAGGGACGCCAGGCGGCTGGCCATATAAGCTTGCCTGGCGTCCGCATGAGGTGTATGATGTCCGACCGAACTGGCCTCAACCGCCGTCGCTTCGTCGGCACGGTGGCGACGACCATCGCTGCCCTGCAGCTTGGGATGGCCGGCCGCGCGCAATCCAAAAATGCTACGCACGCTCCTTCAGAAGGTACTGCCGTGACGCAACTCGCGCAAGATAACGGGGGCTCGAGCGCGATCGTCGCGTTCCCACCGATCAACATCCCCGAAGCCGACCTCACCGATCTGCGCCGGCGCATCAACGCGACCAGGTGGCCCGGTCGCGAACTCGTTGACGACCAGTCGCAGGGCATTCAACTCGCGACGATGCAGGCGCTGGCAACCTACTGGGGCGGCGACTACAACTGGCGGACGTGCGAAACCAAGCTGAACGCGATTCCGCAGTTCACGACCGTGATCGACGGTCAAAAAATTCACTTCATGCACGTGAAGTCGAAACACCCGAACGCGCTGCCGCTCATCATCACCCACGGCTGGCCCGGTTCCATTATAGAGCAAACGAAGGTCATCGATTTGCTGACCGATCCTACCGCGCACGGGGCGAGCGCTTCTGACGCATTCGACGTGGTGATTCCGTCGATACCCGGCTACGGATTCTCTCCCGCTCCAACGACGCTCGGCTGGGATCCGATCCGGATTGCGAAGGCCTTCATCGTGCTGATGCAACGCCTCGGATATCAAAAGTTCGTAGCACAGGGCGGTGATTGGGGCGCGAGCATCACGCAAGAAATGGCGCTGGTGGCACCCGGGACGGTGCTGGCGATTCATTCAAACATGCCCGGCACCGTACCGGCCGAGACGTTGGCGTTGGCCACGTCCGGTGGTAAACCGCCATCTAACCTATCGGCCGACGAACTTCGTGCCTTCAACCAATTAAGCGATTTTTACGGCAAGCATCTCGGCTATGCGGTCGAGATGGCGAACCGGCCGCAAACGATGTATTCGTTGAGCGATTCGCCGATCGGCTTGGCAGCGTGGATTCTGGATCACGACAAGGACAGCTACGAGATGATTCGACCGGCATTTTTCGGCAATCCGGGCGGACTCTCGCGCGACGACGTTCTCGACAACATTACCCTGTACTGGTTGACCAACACGGGCGTACCGTCGGCGCGACTGTACTGGGAAAACAAGTTGGGATTCTTCGACGTCAAGGGCGTTACGATTCCGGTGGGCGTCAGTGCCTTCAGGTACGAGCTGTACACCGCGCCGGAGACCTGGTCGAAAAGCGCGTATCCGAAGCTGGCATATTACAAGCAGCACAATGTCGGCGGCCACTTTGCCGCCTGGGAGCAACCACAACTGTTTACCGAAGACGTTCGCGCAACGTTCGCAACCGTGCGCACCAACAACTCATGAGTGAAATAGATCCGCAATCCAAACCGAGCGGAACCGGATGTGCCGAATGTTTGGCGAGCGACGGATGGTGGCTGCATCTTCGTCGCTGTGCGAAATGCGGGCACATCGGCTGCTGCGATAGTTCGCCAAGTCAACACGCGAGAAAGCATTACGAAGATGCCAATCACAGCGTGATCGCGAGCTTCGAGCCGGGCGAAGATTGGTTATATAGTTTCGAGACGGACGATTTCGTCGAAGGCCCGGCGCTCGCGGCGCCGCACTCGCATCCGGCAAATCAACCGACGCCGGGGCCGCACGGCAAAGTACCGGCGGACTGGCAAGAACACCTAAATTAACCGCCCGAAGTTGCGACCGATGAGACGTTCGCTCTACGTAGTCGCAGCGTTTATTGCACTTGGCATCGGTAGCTGCACGTCGAACGGGACCGCTTCGGTGTCACACCCGGAACCGTCCGAGACGCCGAGCGTTCAAGTCGCAAATGCTGCGTCCGACTCGATTACGTTTTATCCGGTGGGCGCGAACGGCAATGTCGCGCCGGCAGGCACCTTGCAAGGGCCGAGCACGCTGCTCAGAGGGCCGACGCGGGCATTCCCGATCACGGGCGAGCTTCTATACGTTTCGGATCGCGACAGCGACTCGATCACCGGTTACCCGGGCCCGAACGCCGGCAACGTCGCGCCTTCGGTGCGCATAGCCGGCCCGAAAACGCGTATCGCGTCACCGTCCTGCGTTCAGCTCGACGCCGCGCAGCACATCTGGGTTTCTAGTGAAGGCAACGACGCAATGCTCGAATTTGCCGCCGGTGCCAATGGCAACGTCGCGCCGATTGCGCGCATCGCCGGCCCGCATACGGGCATTACCGGGCCGGAAAGCTTCCACGTATCGTTTCGAACCGGCAAGGTCTATGTGAGCAATCGCAGGTCGAATTCATTGGAGGTCTTCGCTGAGGGGTCGGACGGCGATACGCCGCCGGTTCAGCGTATCCAAGGATCGGAAACGGGCCTGGACGATCCCGGCCAGATCGAGCAAGACTCCAAGGGCGATGTGTGGGTCGCGAATACGGGCGGCGGTGACGTACTCGAGTTCGATACGGACGCTACGGGAAATGCGGCGCCGATCGGCACGATCGCGCTCGCCGGCGGACCGTTCCGCCCGTATGGCGTGGCGATCGACACCAGCGACAATCTCGTGATTAGCGACCCATCGCTCGACACGCTCTACGAGTTCGCTTCAACCGCTCGCGGGCCGTCGAAGCCGATCGCGATCCTGCGCGGAAACGCAACCGGCTTACACTCGCCGGCTCAGCTGGGCATTCCCCAACCGATTGCTACGCCGATTCCCGGCGGCAAATAAAAAAGGTCCAGAGACGTTGCCGTTTCTGGACCCGGACGTGGTTGCGGGGGATGGATTTGAACCACCGACCTTCGGGTTATGAGCCCGACGAGCTACCGGACTGCTCCACCCCGCGGCGGACAAGAATACGACGGTCCCACCGCGCCACCTCCCGCGCGTGGCGCAACGAAAGATCGACCGTGCGCCGAAGGCGACCGAGTGAGCCTTGCCAGTCCAATTCCCAAAATCCATCTGCACTGTCACCTCGAGGGCAGCTTGCGCCCGGCGACCTTCGTCGAGTTTGCGCGCGATCAGGGCCTGCCGCTTCGCTACCGTCCGGATGGCTCGGGCGACGAGGCGAGCGAGTCCGTCAGCGCGGCCGACCCGTATCGCTTCCTATCGTTTCGCGACTTTCTGTACGGCTTCGCCGCGGTTAATCGAACGCTTTCGACGCCCGATCGGTTCGCGCGTCTCGCGCGAGAGTTCGCCGAAGGGGCGCGCGATCAAAACGTCGTGTATGGCGAGCTGTTTGTATCGCCGTCGGTTTGGACGTTCTTCCATCCCGAACTCGACGTGCGCGCGACACTGCGCGATATCACCGCGGAATTACATGCCGGTGGCGAGACGCGTTTTCAGTTAATCGTCGACCTCACGCGCAATTTCGGCGCAGAGAGCGCATTGCGGACGGCGCGCTTAGCGGTGGAGGCTGCGGGCGACGGCGTGGTCGGCATCGGATTGGGTGGCGACGAGTCGCGTTTTCCGCCCGAACTCTTCGTCGAGTCGTTCGACTATGCGCGCGCCGCCGGTTTGCACTGTGTGGCGCACGCGGGCGAAGCGGCCGGTCCACAAAGCGTTCGCGACGCCGTCGAACTGCTGCACGCCGAGCGGATCGGCCACGGCATCGCGGCGTTACAGGACGATAGCGTCGTGCGGCTCCTGCGAGAGAGCCAAATACCGCTGGAAGTTTGCCCGACTTCGAACGATCGCACCGGCGCCGCGTTACCGCGCGGTGACGCCTTCGAACGCTTCGACCACGAAGGTTGCGTCGTTGTCATCGATGCCGATGATCCGCCGATGTTCGGCACGACGATCGAACGAGAATATGCGCGCGTGGAGGCGGCGTGCGGCTCGCAAACGCTGCTGCGATTCGTCCGAAACGCGGTTGACGGCAGCTTCGCGGACGCCGATCTCAAGCGGCAGTTACGAGCGCTTTTGCCGCCGGACGTCCCACCTGCCGGTCAGGAAGCGCAACCCTAACGCCCGGGCTTGGCGTTTAAGGGCGACCATGCTAGACCTTTCGGACCTCGTCGGTCTTTCTTTATTCGCCGGCTGCGCGCCCGAACACGTTACCTGGTTCGCTCGCCGCTGCGCCGACCTGCACGTACTGGCCGGCGACTGGGTGGTGCGTGAAGACGAAGGAGCGCGTTTTTACATACTGGTCGAGGGCCGCGCCGCCATCGTAAAGTCGATGAACGGCCGACCGACCGAGCTCGGCGAGTACGAGCCGGGCGACGGTTTCGGCGAAATCCCGTTGTTGCTTGGCGCGAGCGCGCTCGCCGGCGTGCGAGCCATTACCGATGTGCGGGTCGCCCGAGTCGACGGCACGATCTTTTGGCGCATGATGCACGACGACGAGCGTTTCGCAGAGACCGTGAGCAACAACATGGGGCGCCGTGTCGCGCTCGTACGCCATCTTGCGATCGAGCATCCGTCGACGGTTTGCACGGTAGTCGGCGATAGCCGTTCGGGGGCGTGTCATCAGTTGCGTGACTTTTTGTCGCGCATGCACGTCCCATTCGACTGGACCGAACGCGACGGTCCGGAATGCGAAGTGAACTTTTACGAAGGCGCGCCGTTGAAATCGCCTGGAATTCGCGATTTGGCCGAACGTCTCGGCATGTCGGCCGTGCCGAAACAGGCGCACTACGACGTCGCGATCGTCGGCGCCGGGCCAGCCGGTCTTGCCGCCGCGGTGTATGGAGCGTCCGAAGGGCTCGACGCGTTATTGATCGATCGGTACGCCCCCGGCGGACAAGCCGGCACGTCATCGCGAATCGAAAATTATCTCGGGTTTCCGGCCGGCATTTCGGGTGAGGACTTGGCCGATCGTGCGTTGCGACAGGCGCAGCGGTTCGGCGCGGACATCGTCGTCGTTCGCGAAGTCTGCCGCCTCACGGGTGAGGCCGGCGACCGCAAGCTGTCACTGGAGGACGGACAGTCGGTGCTGGCGCGCGCGGTCGTGCTCGCGCCGGGCATCGAATACCGTTCGCTCAACGCGCAAGGTTGCGAAGAGTTGGTCAATCGCGGCGTGTATTACGGCGCCGCGCAAACCGAAGCGTTCGCCGTTGCGGGAAACGACGTGCATATCGTGGGTGGCGGCAACTCCGCAGGACAAGCCGCGCTGAATTTTTCGGGATATGCGAAAACCGTTACGATCGTGATCCGCGGCACCGACCTCGGAAAAAGTATGTCACAGTATCTGGTCGATCGCATCGTCGCTTCAGCGAACATTTCGGTGCTCACGTCGTCTGAAATAACCGCGGCGCACGGCGCGCAGCGGTTGGAGCGTATTACGATCGCGAACAACGGCGACGGAACGTCGAAGACGGTCGACACGGCGGGATTGTTCGTGTTCATCGGCGCCGTGCCGCGCACCGATTGGCTCGAGGGCGTCGTTGCCCGCGACCGCGACGGGTTCATCCTCACCGGTCCGGATGTGATCGAAGCTCGCGCTCCGTGGCCGCTCGAGCGCCATCCGTACTTCTTGGAAACTAACCAGCCAGGCGTGTTCGCCGTCGGCGATGCCCGTCTCGACTCGCTCAAACGCGTCGCTTCCGGCGTCGGCGAAGGGTCGAGTTCGATCTCGATGGTGCACGAGTTCCTATCGTCAATCGCGGAACTGCAGCCGCCGCGTAGAACTACAGGGGAGCATGTCGGGACATAGTCATTTCGATGAATCGGTCGAGGAGTATCTCGAGTCGATCTACCGCCTCGAATTCGAAGGCCCAGGCGTAACCACGTCCGGCCTGGCGTCGGCCATGGGCGTAACGCCGGCCTCGGCGTCGGGTATGCTCAAAAAACTCGATAAAGAGGGCTACGTAGCGTACGTCGCGCGCGGCGAGGTGAAGCTTACGCGCAAGGGGCTCGAAGTCGGTGTGCGCATCTTACGCCGGCATCGGCTGGCCGAACGTCTGCTGACCGACGTGCTCGGCATGTCGTGGGACGAAGTCAACGCCGAGGCGTGCATGCTGGAACACGCGATTTCGCAGCGCGTCGAAGACAAGCTCGTCGAGTTGCTCGGCGATCCGCAAGCCTGCCCGCACGGTCATCCGATTCCGTCGCGCGACCTCAGCGAGCCCGTCCGCACCGGCGTCCCCCTAGCGCAAATCGAGGCAGGACGCGACGCTGTCGTCAGCGGCGTCACCGACGGCGTACCTGAAATTCTGCGATATCTCGGTGAAGTAGGTCTGTGCCCCGGCGCCCAGGTGCGCGTTCTCGAAAAAGCGCCATTGGGCGGACCGGTAACGGTCGAAGTCGGCGACGTACGCCACGCGATCTCCCTCGAGCTCGCGCGGATGGTTGTCGTGGGGGACGATGCCGTCGCATGATCACGCGACTGCTGATCGCGTGTAACGTTCTCGCCTTCGTTTGGGAAATAAGCGTCTCCGGAACCGCGATGGTATCGATTGGGGGAGGCGACATGACACGCGTCCTTCTGGACGGCGCGCTGTTCCCGTACGCGGTGCTGCACGATGGAGAATGGTGGCGCATTCTCACCAGCGCATTCTTGCACGGCGGCTTGTTGCATATCGCCGTCAATATGTTTTCGCTGTGGATCTTGGGGCGCTTCGTGGAGTCCGCACTCGGCCCGGTGAGAATGCTGCTGGTGTACTTCATCTCGTTGCTAGCCTCCGGACTAGGCGTGGTTTATTTCAGCAGCCCGATGGTTCCCACGCTTGGCGCGAGCGGTGCGATCTTCGGCTTGTTCGGTGCGTTGTTTGCCATCGGATTTCGCTTGGGCAAGCCTGGAATGGAGCTGGTACGCGCCAACATCGGCATTCTCGTGATCAATCTGATCATTTCATTCACGGTGCCCTCGATCTCGTGGCAAGCGCACGTTTGCGGCCTGGCTGCCGGTTTCGTCGCCACGTTGCTGATCTTCGTGCCACCGGTTCGCGTCGCACCGATGGTGGTCGACGCGCGCACCGGGAGCGCACTCGAAACGGAGTACCAAGCTCCGCCCGACTCGCCGCACGCACGCTCGTGACCGCGCCGATCGAGCGCGTTTTCGCGCCCGGCGGCCCGATCGCACGCGCTCTGCCCGCGTTCGAGCCGCGCGCCGGACAAGTGCAGATGGCGCAGTTGGTCGAACGCGCGCTGCTCGAGGGGATGCACGCAATCGTCGAGGCCGGTACCGGCGTCGGGAAGTCGCTGGGCTATCTGCTGCCAGCCATCCGCAGCGGCAAGAAGGTCGTGCTGTCGACCGGCACGATCGCGTTGCAAGAACAACTCGTTACCAAAGACGTGCCGTTAGTCGCGCGCGCGCTTGGGATCCCGTTGCGCGTGACGCTGCTCAAGGGTCGCAGCCACTATCTGTGCCGGCAGAAATTCGAACGCTTGCGCTCGGAGCGGCTCGTCGCATCGTCGGATTCGATGCAACGCATGTGGGAGTGGGGCGATCGAACCGGCACGGGCGATCGTGCGGAATTGCCCTTCGTGCCGTCATCGCTCGAGTGGGAGCAACTCGACGCGGATGCCGACGATTGCACCGGAGAGTTTTGCGAACGCTTCCGCGACTGCCATTTCTTTCGTAAACGCGACGAAGCGAAGTATGCCGATATTGTGGTCGTCAATCACGCGCTGTTTTTTCTCGATCTGGCGATGGGGGGCGGTTTGTTGCCAGCCTACGACGTCGCAGTGCTCGATGAGGCCCATCAGTGCGAGCGGTGGGCGATTGACGCGCTCACCTCAACGGTGTCGCGTGCGACCATCGGGCGAACGATGCGTAAGCTGCATCGCTCGTATCACCTGCCGCCGGACTTCGAGCGGCGCGTCGACGAATCGCTACGCGGGCTGGAATCCGCGCTGGCTACCGTGCGCGGCGAACGCTACCCGCTCAGCGCCAACGAGGGCGCGTGGCCGACGCTGGAAGAATTGCGCGCCGTCTTTTACGATCTCGAAAACTGGATTCTGGCTCACTGGCACGACGGCCTAAAGAAGCGCGTCGATAACGAAGCCGAAGCGCAACGCCGGCGCGACCTCGCCGTCCGAGCGGTGACCGCACATGCCTCGGCTATCGAACGTGCCGGGGCAGCCGAGTCGGAAACGATCGCCTGGGTCGAACGCACTGAAAATGACGGACGTTATGCGTTGAACTGCGCGCCTCACGACGTCTCGGAATTTCTACGAACGACGCTATTTGCACGCACCCAGAGCGTCGTGATGACCAGCGCCACCATCGCGGTCGATGCCGGCAGCGAAAATGCAGGACCGTTCGGATTTTTCAAACGCTCGCTCGGCATCGACGATGCGCTCGAACTGATCGCGCCGTCGCCGTTCGATTTCGATCGGCAGGCGCGGTTGTTCGTTGCGCCGGGCGCGATCAATCCGAAAGACAAAGATTTCAGCGTACGAGCTGCACCGCTGATCGAAGAGTGCTTGGATCGGACGCGTGGCCGCGCGTTCGTCCTGTTCACATCGCACGAGCGGCTGCGTGAAGTGTACGCCCTCCTGCGCGAACGATTGCCCTACCCCGTAAAACTCCAAGGCGAACTGCCGAGAACACCGTTGCTCGAATGGTTCCGCCGCACGCCGAACGCGGTGCTGTTCGCGACCGGAACGTTTTGGGAAGGCATCGACGTTGTCGGCGACGCGCTGTCGTGTGTGATCATCGACCGCTTACCGTTCCCGACGCCGAGCGACCCGCTTGTGGCAGCCCGTATCCGCGCACTTGAAGAGCGCGGCCTGGACGGCTTTGCGGACTACATGATTCCCGCTGCGACCGTGCGTCTCAAACAGGGCTTCGGGCGGCTGATTCGCAGTACGACCGATCGCGGCGTCGTCGCACTTCTCGACGGACGCGCTACGTCGATGCGCTACGGAGCGACGATTCTCAACGCACTACCGCCGGCCCGACGCATCGAACACCTGGACGAACTCGCGCCGTTCTTTGACGAAGTGTGGTAATGCCCGACGTGGCCGGCTAATCGGACGAGCCAGCCTCGTTTTTGGCTCGTTCTTGCAGTTCGTGCACCACGTTGGAATCGGCGAGCGTTGTCGTGTCGCCCAACGTGCGCCCTTCGGCGATATCGCGCAGCAGACGCCGCATGATTTTTCCGCTGCGCGTTTTCGGCAGTTCGGGCGTGAACGTAACGTACTTCGGACGTGTGAACTTGCCGAGCTTCTTGGCGACGTGTTCTCGCAGATCGTCGGCCAATTCTTCGGAGCCGTTTTCACTGCCGCGTAACGTCACGAACGCATAGATCGCCTGTCCGGTCGTATCGTCGGAGCGCCCGCACACCGCCGCTTCGGCAACGCGCGGATGATCGACCAGCGCGCTTTCCACTTCGGTGGTCGAGATGCGGTGGCCGCTCACGTTCATCACGTCGTCTATGCGGCCCATGAACCAGTAGTTGCCATGGGCGTCGCGGCGACAGCCGTCGCCGGCAAAATACACGTGCGGAAACTTGCTCCAGTACGTCTCGCGATAGCGTTCGTCGTCGCCCCAAATGCCGCGCAACATGCCCGGCCATGGACGCGTGAGAACCGCATAACCCGCACCCTCGGGTCCGACCGAATTGCCTTTGTCGTCGACGACGTCGGCAGCCATGCCGGGCAACGGCCGCGTCGCGCTGCCGGGGAGCAGCGTCGAGATCCCGGGGAGCGGTGCGATCATGATGCCGCCGGTTTCGGTTTGCCACCACGTGTCGAGCACGGGCGTTCGATTGCCGCCGATCCACTCGCGATACCACATCCATGCTTCCGGATTGATTGGCTCGCCGACGCTTCCCAGCAAGCGCAACGACGTGAGGTCGTGCATTTGCGGATAGGCCGGGCCCCATTTCATGAACGTGCGAATCGCCGTCGGAGCGGTATACAAAATCGTCGCACGATAGCGCTCGATGATTTCCCAAAAGCGATCCTTGTCGGGATAGTCGGGCGTACCTTCGTACAGTACGCTCGTGCATCCGTTCGCGAGCGGACCGTACAACACGTACGTATGTCCGGTCACCCATCCGAGGTCGGCCGTGCACCAATACACGTCGGATTCGGGCTTCACATCAAAAACTAAACGGTGCGTCATCAGTGCTTGCGTCAGATAGCCGCCGGTTGTGTGTTTGATGCCTTTCGGTTTGGCTGTCGTTCCGCTGGTATACAGCAAGAAGAGCGGATCTTCTGCGTTCATCGGTTCGGGCGGGCAGCTCGTCGATTGATGGACGATCACCTCGCTCCACCAGCGATCGCGGCCGGCGTGCATCTGTACGTCATCGCCGGTGCGCCGCGCGACGATGCAATGACGGATCGACGGCGTCGACCCCATCGCGACGTCGCAGTTGCGCTTCAGCGGAACGTGTTTGCCGCGACGCCACCCGCCGTCGCACGTAATCAGCGCGACACATTGCGAGTCGTTGACGCGATCGGCGATCGCATCGGGCGAAAATCCCCCGAAGATCACCGAATGTATGGCGCCAATCCGCGCGCAAGCCAGCATCGCGACTGCCAACTCTGGAATCATCGGCATGTAGATCGCGATACGGTCGCCTTTCTCGATCCCGAGCGTGCGCAAACCATTTGCAAAGCGGCAAACATCGTCGAGCAACTCGCGGTACGTGATCGCGCGCCGATCGCCCGGTTCGCCTTCGAAAAAGAAGGCGACGCGTTCGCCGCGTCCGGCTGCGACGTGGCGGTCGAGACAGTTGGCGGAAACGTTGAGTTCGCCGTCACCGAACCATCGCGCGAACGGCTCGTTCCACTCGAGCGTCGTGGTAAACGGCGTTATCCAGTCGAGCTCGCGCGCCCATTTCGCCCAAAACTCGACAGGGTCGCGTTCGGCCTCTTCGTAGATGCCAGGCTGCGCGTTGGCGTCAGTCGCAATGCTCGCGGGGGGTTCGAAGCGGCGCGTCTCCTCGAGCAGCGTTTCGATCGCGTGGCTACGTTCGCTCATGGCGAGCAAACTTTCAGAGCGTGCGGGCGCCGGCCTTCCGGCGGCGGGCGGCCACCGAGCTGGGTCCTAGCACTCCGGCTGCCAGAGTGCTATTGTATGAGGCTATGAGGGAAGACCCGGGCGGCCTCGACAAGCGCAAGGCCTACATTCTCGCGACGGTGGTCTACGAGTACATCGCGACTGCCGAACCCGTCGGCTCGCAAACGCTTACACAGAAGTACCAATTGGGCGTGAGCTCCGCGACAGTACGCAACGAGATGGCCGAATTAGAGGCAGGCGGTTACTTGGTTCAACCGCATACGTCCGCCGGGCGCGTTCCATCCGACGCCGGGTACCGCGAGTATGTGGACCGGCTCATGGACCCCGAAGAGTTGAGCTTGGAGGACCGACGTCGAATTCACGACGAGCTTCGGGACGCCAGCCACGAACTCGACGAGTTGGTCGAGAGCACGACGCGGCTGTTGGGCCGCCTTTCCAATAACTTGGCGTTCGTCACCAAGCCATATCAACTAACGGAAACGTTCAAACACATCCAGCTGATCTGGCTGTCTCCGCGCACCGGCGTCGCGATCGTAGTAACGACGCTGGGCGTCGCAGCGCAAAGCCTGTTCGAAACGTCCGACGATTTGCTTGCGGACGATCTCACGCGACTGTCGAACGCGCTAAACGGCCGGTTCGCCGATCGCCCATTGCTGGAGGTCACCGACTCTGCCGTCGGTCAGTTAGCGCAACGAGTTGGAGCGGCCGACGATTTACGCGTCGCCGTTATCACCGCGCTGGCATCGGCGCGTTCGACGGATCGTCCGCCAATTGCGGCTGCCGGCGCGCAAAACTTGCTCGATCAACCCGAGTTTCACGATTTGCGGAAGTTGCGTTCGATTTTGCGGATCGTCGAAGAGCAGAAGACGCTGTATCAAATCGTTGCCGACGCGATGTCGAACGAATCCGTGAGCGTGAAGATCGGCCGCGAACTCGGCAGCGACGAACTCACCGACCTTTCGGTGGTTACGGTGCCGTACCGTTTCGGCCCGCATGCCATGGGAACGTTATCGATTCTTGGCCCTAGGCGTATGCCGTACGGACGGATGGTCGCGCTTGCCGCGGGCACGGCAAAAACATTAAACGAGCGTCTCTCCGACGCGACGGGCAGGTAGCGCGCTTCTTTCATGTCCACGATCGACTATTACGAAATCCTCGGCGTCGGGCGCGACGCCTCCGGGGACGAGATTAAGCGGGCCTATCGCCAACTGGCGCGTACGCATCATCCCGACGTCGCCGACGATAAGTCGGCGGCTGAATCGCACTTCAAGAGCATCAACGAAGCGTACGAAGTGCTGTCGGACCCGGCCAAGCGCGAACAGTACGATCATTACGGTCGCGCTGGGGCGCCAAACGGTGCCGATGTCGGCTTCGGCGGCGGATCGTTCGGCGATATTTTCGATATGTTCTTCGGGAACGCGCGCGCCGGCACGCGGCAAGCCGGTCCGCAGCGAGGCTCCGATCTTCGTTACGACCTCCAGATAACGCTCGAGGAAGCTTTTAGCGGAACGAGTCGCGAGATCGCATTTCAACACGTCGGTCAATGCGACGTCTGCCGAGGAAGTGGTGCCGAGCCCGGAACCCTCGTCACGCCGTGCGATCGTTGCGGTGGCGCCGGCATCGCGCGCGTCGTGCGAAACACGCCGCTGGGGCAGATGGTCACGCAAACGACATGCCCGAAATGCCGCGGTGAGGGCCATACGATCGCACATCCGTGTCACGCATGTGCCGGTAGCGGGCGTCGTCAAATGGATCGACGTCTAACCGTGCAAGTGCCGGCCGGCGTCGATGACGGTTCGCGCATCCGTATCGGTGCAAACGGCGAGGCCGGTACTAACGGCGGACCGCCCGGCGATTTGTACGTCTATTTCAACGTAGCGCGTCACCGGTTATTTCGTCGCGAAGGCACCGACACGCATGTCGACGTCACGATCGGCTTCGCCCAAGCGGCACTGGGTGCGACGGTGCTCGTGCCGTCGCTCGACGGTGACGTCGAGCTCGAGATCGGCGCCGGCACACAAACGGGAACGAGGCTACGCGTGCGCGGGCATGGCATGCCGCACGTACGCGGTGCGCAACGTGGCGACCATTTCGTAACCGTCCGCGTTGCCGTTCCTGCCAAACTGACGCGCCGCCAACGCGAGCTGCTCGAAGAATACGCACGCGAGGAAGGCGACGAAGTCGAGGAGCGCTCGTTCTTCGACCGCGTCAAGGACGCGTTCCGCCCGGAGTAATGCCCGCCCGACGGTTTTTCGTGCCGGGAGCCCACCGCGTCGGATCGTCCGTCGAACTCGCCGGCAGCGACGCACATAAAATCGCCAACGTGCTTCGCCTGCGCCAAGGTGACGCGCTGGAAATCGTCGATTCCGCCGGTACGTTATTCGACGCCGAACTTGTTGAAGATTCGGGCCGCTTGTACGCGTCGCTGAAATTTAAGCACGCACCCGAAGCGCAGCCAACGTTGCGCGTCGATGTAGCGCAAGCCGTGCCGAAGGGTGCGAAAATGGATTACGTCGTCGAAAAAGCGACAGAACTGGGTGTCGGCGCCGTGATCCCATTCACTTCCGAACGCAGCGTCGTGCGCGATGGCGGCGAGCAAAAACTGCAGCGTTGGCGGCGTCTGGCCGAGGCGGCCGCGCAGCAATGCGGCCGTCTCGACATACCCCGGATCGATCCCGTTCGTTCTTTCGACGACGTCGTATCGGCGTTCGGTTCGTACGATGCGGCACTGTTCGCGTGGGAATTGGCGCCGCACGTGCCGCTACTCGAACGTCTTGGATCTTCGTTGCGCGATGCCCGGACGGCGATCGTCGTTATCGGCCCCGAAGGCGGCTTCAGCCACGCCGAAGCCGACGCGGCGGCGGAGTCCGGCGCCGAACTCTTGTGGCTGGGACCGCGCATTCTGCGCGCTGAAACGGCCGCACTCGCGCTCCTGGCAGTTATCGAGGCCATCGCTGGCGCTTCGACGGGCCGGAACTGAACGCGCCCTTGTCGTACTTACGCGAGCGAATATGGCGTTGCCGTTTACAATCGTCATCCCAACGTACAACGAGGCCGGTGGCATCGAAAAACTGCTCCGGACCCTTGGCGAAGCATTCCGTGCGAATGGGCTAGACGGTGAGATCGTGGTAGTCGACGACAACTCTCCCGATGGGACGGGTGCAATCGTCGACCGCTTATCGCACGAACTGCCGGTGAAATGCCTTCATCGTCCCGGCAAAATGGGTCTGTCATCGGGTGTCATCGACGGCTGGAAAGCTGCCCGCCCCGAATCGGTCGCACTTGGTGCGATGGACGCAGACTTCAGCCACGATGTCGGCGCTTTGCCAAAAATGGTCGCGGCGCTCGAGTCGGGCAAATACGGGCTTGCGGTCGGCAGCCGGTACGTGCCGGGCGGCGGTATCGCGAATTGGCCAAAACGGCGCATCGTTACGTCCCGCATCGCTTGCTGGCTGGCGCGCCCACTCACCGGCGTCAAAGATGTTACGAGCGGTTATCTCTTGGTGCGTCGCGAGGCACTCGATGGAATCACGCTGGATCCGATCGGTTTCAAGATCGGACTCGAAGTCATCGTCAAGGGCAAGTACGGCAAGGTGCTGGAAGTCCCATACACGTTTACGGATCGCATCGTCGGCGAGTCGAAGCTCAATCAAAACGAGATTTTCAATTATTTGAAGCAACTGCGCAAACTCTATCTCGGACGGCTGCGGCACGCCGGCGCTCCTTAGCGCTGTGCCGATGTCGATGCCGGAGTGGCTCTCCAACCGTCGCAACGGCCGCACGCAAGATGTCGCGGTGTGGTCGAAGTGCCCGAACTGCGGTGAGGTGGTGTACCGCCGGGATCTCGCTGCAAATGCGTTCGTCTGTCCGCGCTGCAAGTACCACTTTCGTATGTCGGCCTACGATCGAATCGCGTCGTTAATCGACGGCGAATTCGTCGAAATCGGCGCCGACATCACTCCCGCCGATCCGCTCGATTGGGTCGACCGCCGTTCCTATCCCGATAAACTCGAAGCCGATCGCGAAAAAAGCGGATTGGTCGAAGCGGTCGTTTGCGGATTCGGCAATATCGGCGAATTCGAAGTCGGACTAGGCGTGATGGATTTCCATTTCCGTGGCGGCACCATGGGGAGCGTGGTCGGAGAGCGTATCGCGTTGCTGTTGGAAGAATCGCTGCGTCGAAGCGTGCCCTGCATCGTGTTTACGGCATCGGGCGGCGCGCGCATGGAAGAAGGCATGCTGGCCTTGGCGCAGATGGCGAAGACCAGCGCGGCCGTTTCGCGTTTTGGCGCGGCCGGCAATTTCTTCGTGACGGTATTGACCGATCCGACCACCGGTGGCGTCTCGGCCTCGTTTGCGTTTCAGTCCGACGTCGTCATCGCCGAATCGCGTGCCGTGATTGGGTTTGCCGGCCGGCGCGTGATCGAACAGACGATTCGCCAAAAGCTTCCGGATCAATTTCAAACGGCCGAGTTTCTATTGGAAAAGGGCGCCATCGACATGGTGGTCGAGCGACAGAACGTCAAGGCGACGCTGATGCGCCTGCTGGAATACGCCAAGCCGGTGGCACGATGAGCAACAACGTGATCGTCGAGCGCGAACGCGGTTTGGTCGAACTCGAGCGCCGCATCGACGAGATCCGCGCCGCCAACGCGACGCAACCGGTCGATATGTCGGCCGAGATCGCCGCGCTGGAAACAAAATACCGGACGATTCAGAACGAAGTCTTCGGCTCGCTGACGCCATGGGAAAAAGTCAACATGGCGCGGCATCCGAGTCGCCCGACCGCGTTGGAATACATCGAGCGCCTCGACCGCTTTGACGAGCTGCACGGCGATCGGCAATTCCGGGACGACCCCTCGATCGTCGGCGGTTTCGCACTGTTGCACGGCCGTCCGGTGATGGCGATCGGACAGCAACGCGGGCGCGATACCAAAGAGAATCTTCAGCGCAATTTCGGCATGCCGGCGCCCGAAGGTTATCGCAAAGTTCGCCGTCTCGCGGCCTTGGCGTCGCGTCTCTCGGTGCCGATCGTTACGCTGGTCGATACGAAGGGTGCCGATCCCGGGATTACGTCGGAAGAGCATGCTCAGTCCGAAGCTATCGCAATGTGCTTGCACGAATTTACGATCGCGCGCGTACCGATCGTCGCCACCGTTATCGGCGAAGGCGGCTCGGGCGGTGCATTGGCATTAGCCATTGCCGACCGCGTTCTGATGCTCGAGCACAGCATCTATTCGGTCGCGTCGCCCGAAGGCTGCGCAGCGATTCTGTGGTCGGACGCCGGCAAGGCGGAAGAAGCCGCGCAACGGTTGAAGTTAACCGCACAGGACTTGCAACAGTTTGGAATCGTCGACGACATCGTTCCCGAACCACTCGGCGGCGCGCATCGAGATACGAACGCCGTGATCGAGCGCGTCTGGTCGACTGTCTCCGCCGCGCTCTCGCTCCTCGCGCCGTTGCCGCCGGCTGAACTCCTCGACCGCCGCTACGATAAATACCGCGCCATCGGCCAATGGGCTCGCTCGCTCGATCCGGTAGCGGGCGCCTCGTGAAGCGCACCAATCCGTTTCGGCAATTCGTTCGTTGGTGCGGCCGCGTCGGCGCGCTGACCATCGCCGTGTTGATCATCGTGCTGGTCGGCATTCAGTTCGCGCGGGCCATCGCCGAGAACGTCGCGATGAGCCGGAAGCTCGCATCGATTCGGGCGCAGGTCGCTACGATGCAAAAACACCAGGGGGCGCAGCGTGCTGAAATCCGCCGGCTGCAAGACCCGCTGGGCGCCATCCCTGAGATTCACGACCGGCTGCGTCTGGTTCGTGCGAACGAGGCGATCGTTTTTGTGAGCCCGGCGCCGTCGACCACTCCGTGAGCGAACCGGCCGCCGGAATCGTCATCAACCTGAACTCCTACGGTGCCACGGTGCGCCTTGGCAGCGGCGACCTCGCCACCGCGCCGTCCGCCGACGTCGAAGCGCATCGCGCAAAATACCAGCAGTCGCTTCTGCGCCGCACCGAGCTGAACTTCGAAGTTCGCAAGAGCGGCCGTCGTCCGGTCGTCGTTCTGGTGCCGCAAATCAGCGATGAAGTGCTCGACGAGCGTATCGCGGCCTATCTGCAAAGCACGCAAGAGTGGGACGAACGCGATGGGGTTCCGTCGGCCCAGCGTCACTTTTTGCATAAGAAACGACGCGCCCAAGTCTTTCGCTCCCAACACGAGTCATAGCGGGTGACCGGCGCCGTCCTATCCGTCGGCACCAACTCCACGCGCGGCCTGCTGGCAGATTATGACACCGACAGCATTCGCGTTCCCTTTGCGCGTTCGATCGGCACTCGAATAGGCGAAGGCCTCGGCCGCACCGGCGATTTGCGCCCCGAAGCGATCGCTCGCACGTTGCGGGCTCTCGACCGGCTGCATCGCGAGTTGGCCGGCCGCTACGACCGGTTGTGGGCCGTTACCACGAGCGCGGTGCGGCGAGCCGACAACGCCACCCTCTTTCTCGAGTTGGTGCGCGAGCGGTTTGGCGTGCGGATGGACGTCCTGAGCGGGCCGGAAGAGGCGCGCGCGGCGTATCGCGGTGCCGCAGCGGCCGTGCGGCCGATTCCAGGCGAGCGAATCGGCGTTGTCGATTCGGGTGGCGGCAGCACCGAGTTCGCCATCGGTACTGGGATCGAGCCGGACGCAGTCGTTTCGTGCGAGATCGGGGCGGTCGTCTTGACCGAGGCGGTCCCCGAGCTGAATGGCCGGACCGGTCCAGTGCCGGCAGCGGCGATCGAACGTGCTCGCGCGCTGGCGCGGGTTGCTTTGGAACCGTTACGCGGTTTCGAGCGAGGTGCGAAGGTGGCACTCGTGGGTGGCTCGGCGTCCACCGCAGGCGCGATCGCCCGTGGTGGTCTGATGGGGCACGATGTGGTCGATTTATCGCGCGCCGATTTGCAACGCGTGCTGCGGCGGTTGTGCTCGCTCGATCTCGACCGCCGTAAGCGGATGCGGGGCATGCGCGTTCAGCGAGCCGACATCTTGCCGGCCGGCATCGTCATCCTGGACACGGCCTTGGAATTGCTCGAGGCACGATTTTCGGTTGCGTCGCGTTGGGACTTACTCTTGGGCGTGTTGCTCGACCGAGTCGAGCGGGCAGAAGCAGAAGGAGCCGGCGGGCGCTGACGCACACACGACCTGGCGACGAAAGGACACCCCGGAATGGACGATACGCAGATTCGCGATCACATCGCGAGCTTGGTCACCGAAGAGCACGCGCTGCTCGAGCACGGAGAGAACGGCAAGCTATCCGATGAGGATCGCGGTCGGCTCGAGGCACTCGAAGTACAGCTCGACCGGTTTTGGGATTTATTGCGTCAACGGCGCGCACGTCGCGACGCCGGGCAAGACCCGTCGGTCGCGCATTTGCGCACCGAAGAAGTCGTGGAGCATTACGAACAATAATCGTGGGATGGTGGTGGAATCGGTAGACACAGCAGACTTAACCTAACGTTGAGCCGCAAGCCGGGAAACTGCTTGCGGGATGCGCTCAAATTCGGCGAACTCTCTGTCGCGTGACGTGACGACGCCGAGCCAAGCCCGTGTAAAACGGGAAGGTGTAGAGACTGGACGGGCGCGGCCTACCTGAACGAATCGTTCACACGGTCAAGGCACAGTCCGGACCACGAACGCAATACGTTGCGGCGGCGAAAGCCGAAGTGGTGCGAAAATCTGCAGCCCGAAAGGGCGTCCGGGTTCGAGTCCCGGCCATCCCAGGAATCTTTATTGATACAGATATAGCGTATGGTGTAAGTTATGCCGATCCTTGCCCCGCCGGCCTCGCCCGTGCCGGCTCCCACACAGTGCGTCGCGACGTGTGTCTTCGAGCGAATGCAGCGAGCTGTAAACGTCTTACCATATCCGGCGTATATCGCGTTTACGTTTGAAGACAACTCAACGATTTTTACTCACCCTTCGCGCGAATTACTCCGAGTTCTCGTCCGGACGGACGACGGCGTCGCGGTAATGACGGTGCTTCGAGATATTCCCGGCAACACGTTACCGAAGCCGCGCGCTAGCGTCGTGGCGAATAAACTGGATTTTTTGGAGGTTTCGACCATTCTCCGGCTCGGAGACTTTCCGCTGGCCGATTTTGGATTGCGGTACGTCCGCCCGGCTCGTCCGGATTTTTTCGAGGGAAGCGACGCTGAGGCGACGCCTGCGAATTTGAGGGTGATCGCAACCGTAATGGCCTCTCAAGGCT